>JAWKQO010000001.1:2060000-2146794 GCA_041390105.1 Gemmatimonadota bacterium | reverse complement strand
GTAAACCATGTCTGTTGACTCAGGTGTAAACGAGGTCTATGGGTCGGACCCCCACAACCCATAACACACGGGTTTCCGGCTCCGCGCCGCCCTGACGTGCGTCGCTCCGACCCAACCGGCCCGCCCAGCCGGGGTGCCGTCCCTGGCGGCTAGGCTGGCCCGGGCGTAGGGTGACCAGAGACGGGAGCAGCCGGGGCCGGTTCGGAAACCCCGAAACGTTATCTGCAATTGACGGATCATAGCCCAACCATGCAGCGGACCGCAGTCGTTGCCCTTCTGATCGCTTGCGCCTGTAAGGGTGGCGGCGGGGACACAGGTCAGCACGGGATCCAAGTAGCGGAGACAACTCCGCCTTACCCTGAATGGTCGTTGTCCGTTGCGCCGGTCGTACGTATTGGGACTGTGGACGGTCCTCCGGAGTACGAGTTGTCTCGCGTCGCCTACGCTGCCCGGCTCTCTGACGGTAGAGTCCTGGCCGTCGATGGTGGATCGTCCGAAGTGCGGTGGTTCAACGGGGATGGGAGTTTCGCGTTGCGGACGGGAGGCGCTGGCGAGGGGCCGGGTGAGCTCCTGTGGGTTACCAGTGGAGCCGTGACCGCTCAAGACGCCGTCGTCTTGTACGACGCCAGAAACCAACGACTGACTTGGTTTGGGCCGGATGGCTCGGTGCAGCAAACGCGGCATATGGAGCTGGTCGGAGCGGTGACACTGGCTCCGATGGGTGGCACCCGCCTTCTCGTCGCTGAAGAGAGGCCGGCAGTCAACTTCGGCGGGCTTGAGTACAACCTGACCCGCGACTCGATCACTGTCATGGTGGCCGACCCCGCCCATGCCCTGGTGGACACTGTGCTGCGTGGACCCGGTCGGGAGGCCGTTACGTGGGTCTCCTACGTGGACGGAAAGCCAACCGCCACTCGGCAGCTTGGGCTCCCGTTTGGCAACGCAACCCTGGTCGGAGCGGCAGGGGATGACGTCGTCATGGTCGAAGACGGCGGCCTTGAGGTGGTATTGCGTGACCTGGGGGGAGTCCTGCACGGGCGAGTCCGTCGCACGGATGTCGTGGCTCGGCCCTTGTCGGCGTCTCTCCGGCGAGAGTACGGAGCAAATGCGACGCAGCTAGCGGTGACTCGGGGCGTCCCGGAAGCAATGGCCCGGGCCGGCGCGGAGGGTCTCCTCGGCGTGGTGCCAGACGGGCGAGGCGCCTCTCCATTTGACCGACTGCTCACGGACGTGACCGCACAGCGAATCTGGATTCGTGACTATCACCAAGAGTGGGAAGCTGGTCGGCGACAGCGGTGGACGATTCACGACGCGAGTGGTCGGGTATTGGCCAGGGTTGAGACACCCCCAGGCCTTGCAGTCATGCAAGTGGGGCCGCGCCACGTGGTTGGAGTTGAGCGCGACGAGATAGGGGTCGAGTACGTCGTAGTCTACGTGCTGGAGGGTGCCGAGTAACTAGGGGAGATGTGAGCCGTCCGAGGGTCAACAGCAGATAAAACGAGTTAACTGCCATTCTCCGGCCACGGTGGACAGTGGAGTGTAGACACGCCAATCGACGGTGCCTGAACGAGTACGATACGTTCCGCAAGTACCTCTGTGAGGATTGCGGAGATGTCGTCATGTGTGAGTGCGAATTGGAGTTGGCCATTACCTTCCTTCCCCATCAAACCCGTTCTGCACGCGAGTTTGGGACACGTCGCCCCTACCCGGTGGTCGGCTTTGCGAAGGCCATTTGTTACGCATGTCGGGGTGAGCCCGAGCCGTTGAGCCCACGGGCAGCGATCTACAACCAAAAGGGAAAGGTGCAGCGGTACTATTGGCGCGAGATCACGAAGACATACTACGAGAGTCTCCTTACATGGAGTCGACCGCTCGGAATTAGCATCGCAAGCATCATGCAGGTCGAGGCCGACTACCCTGCGGAAACACAGGAACTTAAGAAGGCAGCAAGAAGAGTCTGGCAGCAGCGCCACAAAGTGGAGCCAAAATACGACATGTCGGAGCGGACCCCAGCCCAGTTCCTTGCGGAGGTCCCGGTTCCTGAGATCGAGGTCGAGGCCGAGTATGTGAGTGAGCAGCGAGCCGAAGCCGTGGTGGGAAAATGGAGGCTCAACTCTACGGATACGGGCAGCGCAGAGGATGTGGCAGCGATGCACTACCGTTCGCTCGGGTTTGACGTGTATCGCTGTGAGCGGAAGCTGATCTCAATGCTGGTGGCCGTCTTGTTATGGCCGGTGATACAAGATCTCGACGATCCCGAAGTCCAGATGGTGATGAGAGGCTCGACCGTCGGCTGGCGACCCGACGTCTCGACTCAACTGATCCAGTTCCCTCTCCCCCGGGACTTCGCCAGCGCCGCCTACTACGACCGTCGAGAGGCCGAGTTCGAGGCTTGGTTGGCTGAACTAGAGGCGGCCGAGGACCTTGAGACAATCTTCGAGAGTTGCTTAGCGGGAGCCGAGACTCTGCGCGACTACCTCTGGGTAGCGGAAGAAGATGCCAGGCAGCTGGCACGGGCGGCCCTGTCATCGATCCCGTCCGACGTGATCCTGACCATGGTAAGATGGGCGATTCGAGACTTCTGGAACCGTCAGCCGGGCTGGCCCGACCTGCTGGTGCTGGGACAGAACGGGTATCGGTTCTCTGAGGTCAAGTCGCCAAACGACAAGCTGTCTCTCGAGCAGATGCGGTGGTTTGAATGGGCGCTGGTGGAAAGGGAGAACGCTCTCCCCTGCGAAATATGTCGCGTTGTCCGGAAGGTGAACGGCAGTTAACAAGCAGGTTGCCGGCTCCGCGCCGTGCTGTGCACGGCGCTCCGTCCCAACCGGCCTCAAGTCTTGGGTTTCGACCTGGCGGTAGACGACGATCTGGACATAGCGTGCCATCAGGACGTGGGTGCCGGGCCGGTTCGGCAACCCCTGAGACGTTAAGAGACACGCCTTTTCTCAGAGGGCGAGACCGACCGTGAAAGGGATGGGGCGGAAAGGCCGGAGGAGGCTAGGTCCCAAAGAGCCTGGAGCAGACTCCTGAGCGTGTGTGGGCATAAGTGCAGTACCATCTGGGACTTGGACCGCAGGAACCCATCGAGAGGGTATCAGGAGGTACCGAGCTGGGCATAGATTGAGGTGCCCCTGAGTGGACCGCGGAAATGACGCTGATTATCGAAGTGGAGTTGGAAGAGGACGGCCGCTGGATCGCGGAGGTGCCGTCACTGCCGGGAGTCCTTGCCTACGGAGTCACCGAGGCTGAGGCTCGCGCCAAGGCGCAGGCCCTTGCACTGCGGGTCTTGGCTGACCGGCTGGAGCACGATGAGGCCGACCCGGACCTAATGACCATCTCCTTCTCCGCTGCGTGAGCTCCTGGCCCAGCACTCGCGCGAAGCGCGAGTTGGCAGCGCTGGATCGGATCGGCGGGAAGACGAAGCGGCAGACCGGCTCGCACCGGGTGCTCAGTCGAGAGCATTGGCCCGACTTCGTCTTTGCGTTTCATGACTCCGATGAGATCGGCCCACGGATGTGGCGCGTATCGCAAGGCGGACGGGCCTAACCCCCGAGGACCTGGGCCCTGCAACCAGGCCGACGTCCCTGGCGGCTAGACTGGCCCAGTCGTAGGGTGACCCAAGACGGGAGCAGCCGGGCCGGTTCGGAAGCCCCGAAACGTTGAGTGTCGTAGGCCTCTCGATCGGTACATGGTGACAAGAGCGGATGTCTTGTGATGAGTAGGTCTCGGAGGAAGAACCCGATCGCGGGGATCACGACTGCTGACAGCGAGAAGAGCGACAAGCGCTTGGCGAATCGGAGATTGCGGCGCCGGGTTGGCCAAGCGCTGGCTGTTGACTCGGAGGTGGAGGTACTTCCGACGCTTCGGGATGTGAGCTCACCGTGGACCATGGCCAAAGATGGCAAGGTGTGGCACGACCCCAAGCGCTTTCCCAGGGTACTCAGAAAGTAGTTCGCTGGCGCTAGGCTCGGCCCACCAGTGTGTCCGACGATCACCCCTTTCAGGGCGACGTCATGTCACAGCCGAAGACGAAGGAGCGGGTCCTCGACGCCGTCCGCGACCTCCCCGAGGACGCGACCGTACAGGACACAATGGAACGCCTGTACTTCCTCGCCAGGGTCGAGGAAGGCGTCCGTTGAGCGGACGCCGGTAAAACCGTGACCCATGTTGAAGCGCGCCGACGCGCTCTCGGGTGACCGGGATTCGTGGACTGAATGTCTGCACAAGCCCGAAGCGTTATCTGTCATCGGTTCGTCTCTACATGACGCAACAGGCATCCATATCGGAAAAGCGCCCTATCGCGGCCCACACCCGAAGGAGAGTCGCCATGCCGCGAACCAGGAATGACTCACTCCGGAGCTGGTGTGCAATGGTGCTGCAGGCCTCAGCGGCTGCCATCGTGCCGCTGCTGTCGACGGCTGCGTGCGGGCGCGAATCCCCGTCGGAGGACGAGGGCCCCGTGTACGTGTCCGAAGCGGACGTACGCGTGCTCGGTACCTCGGACCAGTTGAGCCAGGTGCTGGACCTGGAGGTACTGCCTTCCGGCGCGGTGTGGGTGCTCAATTCGGTGGAGCCCTTCTTCGTCGGATTCGATGCTCAGGGCCGGGCGCTTCCAACCCACGGCGCGGAGGGCGGTGGGCCGGAGGAGTTCAGGATGCCCGCTGCCTTCATGACCGGGGGTTGGGAGGATGAGGCCTGGGTGCTGGACTTCCTCCGCCACGACTTGGTCCGCGTATCGCGGCCCGATGCGTGGGCCGAGATCTCGATCCCGCAGCAAGACATCCCGGCGGGGAGCTTGCGTGGAGGGATGAGCCTGATGAGTGCGACGGTGAGGACCGCGCGTATCGACCATGAGGTCATCGTTGCCCGTGCAGACGTATCTCTGGAGGGAGGGCTGACCGCGTTCCGGCTCGGAATCCTCGGCGCGGATCTCGTGGCCCTGGATCTGGAGACGGGATCCGTGCGAACGATCGTGAGCCTGGCGGAGGTTCTCGCGAATCCGGCGGAGGGGTTCGTAGCTACGGAAGGAGGCTTCCCCCTCTGGTATCGGCTCTGGGCAGTCTGTGGAGATGATCAGATCCGGGTCTATGACAGGGTTCGGAACGAACTCCGCGGCTTCTCTTCAGACGGGACCGAGCTGGCATCCGTACAGCTGCCTGCCCCACAGTGGACCGAGGTGACTCCAAGGGAGTTCGCTGGGGTCATCTTTCCACTGCGCGAAGCCGAGATCACGGGCGGGGTGGGGAGCAGGTTGTCGAGCCAAGACAGCCTTCGGATCGTCAATGAGATCGTACAAGGCGTCCAGGGACAGCCGAGCGAGTTGGCTTCGTACCTCCCCCGTTATGTAGACTTCCGCTGCTCCGACGACGGAGTGATGTGGATGCAGCCTCTCGACTTGGAGGTCGGGGGCTTGAGCGGCGGAGCGCTGTGGCTCCGGATCACACCTGACGGCGTGATCCAAGAGGTGCACTTTCCGGTCCGCTTCGATGCGATGCGCTTCTCCCCTCGCCGAGTATGGGGTGTGCAGCGTGACGAGCTGGACCTGGCCTCGGTCGCCTGGATCGAGCTGCCGAACGCTCTGACGAGGCAGTAGGGTCAGTAGGTGCCTGAGTGGACGATGCAACGTTCTATTCGAAGGACTTCCACCGCCATCTCGGTAGGGACTTCTCCGTCCAAGGGGCTCGTGCAGCCCTCGCCGCAGGCGAGCTGGAGGAGTGGCTGCAGGAGTATCTGAGATGCGAGCCAAGATGGGAGAATCTTGGGCTGGCTGACGGGCTTCTGCTCGCGCCCCGGACCTACCGCCTACTCGAGATGCGAGTAGCGACCCTGGAGCGGAAGTGCGGACCTGAACCAGAGATGGAGTTCTGGCAGGATGCGGAGAGCTTTGAGCGCCACGTCCAAGCGATAGAGCGGACGCTGGAGACCACGGAGAGCCTGCCGCCGCTTGTGGTGGAGCGCGTGGCCGGACGATGGATGGTGTGTGACGGGACCCATCGCCTCGAGGCGATCCGGCGAAAGGGGTGGGACACGTGTTGGGTGGTCCTCTTCTCAGACGGGTAGCGAGCGGTCTGCCGCCGCATCCAGGGCGGCTTCCCTGGCGCCGAAGGGAGTCCCGAGCGTAGGGTGACCGAGGGCGGACGCAGTCGGCCCGTTTGGACGCCCCGGGACGTCATCTGAGATTTGCTCCCCCGCCGGCGGAGCCTTGGGGCCAGGGCCGCCACGTATGCCACAGGATCGTGAGGACGCGGATGCATCCGGACGTGAAGACATACAATGCCTCTCAGGAGCCCGAAGTAGCTGCAGTGTGCAACGCGCTTGCCGCAGAGATCGACCGGGGACTCCCGCAGGCAGAGAACAAGATCTGGCATCGACATCCAGTGTGGTTCCTGGACGGGAATCCGATCGTGGGCTATAGCAAGCTGAAGAGCTGCGTCCGTCTCCTCTTCTGGAGTGGCCAGTCGTTCGACGAGCCTGGACTGGCTCCGGAGGGGAAGTTCAAGGCGGCCGAGGCACGCTATACCAGCCGAGAGGACGTTGACGCGAAGCAGCTTCAGCGATGGCTGAAGCAGGCCGAGTCGATCCAGTGGGACTACAAGAACATCGTGAAGCGAAAGGGGCGGCTGGAGCGGCTACGGTAGACCCCAGGCTCCTACCGTTCTGCCCCAGCCGGCCACTGAGCGGGAGAAGTACCGGTGCAGGGCGCGACGGTCCCAACCGTAGGTGATCACTCGCGTGGAGGCGCCGACCGAGGAGGAGCCATGGCAGCGGAGAAGGGCGCAGGGCGGACGGTTGTGTCGGACAAGGGCGGTGAGCGCTACGACATCGTGGCCACGGATACACTGGACTGCGCACCGTCCCAGCTCTGGGCGGTGTTGAGTGATTTTGAACGCTTCGTGGACGTAGGTCTGTCCGGGATGGCGAGTGGGTTTCGTTGGCTGACGGGCGGACCAGGCCTTGCTCCAGCGACCTTCGAGTTCACCGTCGCGGACGTGGTCCTCAAGGAAGAGGTCTACGAGCTGACGAGCGACGGTGCCTCCGATCGCTACCGGCTTCGGTATCGGGCTCTGGAACCGGCTCTCGGGGTGCTCGAGTACGATGCGGTGCTCGATGTGGAGCCCTCTGCCAACGGGACAACTCTGCTGACAGCGGTACGCAGCGTACGCATGGCACCGGGCGTCGCGCCCGATATGCTTGCCGGCATGGTGGATGCGGAGATGCAGAGCTTGGCGGACCATCTTGGGGAGGCCACTCGGTGAATGAGGGTCGACGGCCCCTGGCGCCTAAGGTGGCCGGGGTCGTAGGGTAACAGCAGGGAGAAGCCGGATCGCTGTGCCCGATCTCCCTGAAACCGTCTGCCACCATGTAGCCTGGACCCCGCCGTGCGAAGGATCTCGACCCTGCTGCTCGTCCTCCTCGCCTTAGCCTGTGGTGGCGGGAGCGTGGATGACGGAGACCGGCCCGGCACCGCGGTTACCGAGGTATCGCCACCCTTCCCTGAATGGTCGTTGTCTGCGGTTCCGGTGGTGCGCATCGGGGCTGTGAACGGCCCGACGGAGTACGAGCTGTCGCGCGTCGCCTATGCTGCCCGGCTATCCGATGGTCGCATCGTGGTCGTGGATGGTGGGTCGTCCGAGGTTCGGTGGTTCAGCGCGGATGGACGATTCGCGCTGCGGGCCGGAGGCGCCGGTGAGGGCCCTGGTGAACTCCTGTGGGTCACCAGTGGAGCGGTGACACCTGAGGATGCGGTAGTCCTCTACGACCCCCAAAACCAGCGGTTGACCTGGTTCGGAGCGGAGGGCTCGGCCCGGCGTACGCTGCGCATGGATCTGGTGGGAGCGGTGAGCCTGGCGCCGATGGATGGTGGCCGCCTGGTGGTCGCGGAGGAGCGGCCGGTAGTCAACCTGGGCGGTCTGGAATACAACCTCACCCGCGACTCGGTCGCGGTCCTGGTCGTCGACACGCTCCGGGCGGCCGTGGATACGGTCCTCTACGCTCCGGGCCGAGACGCCGTGACCTGGGTGTCGTACGTGGAGGGAAGGCCGACCGCCACGCGGCAGTTCGGTTTGCCGTTCGGGAGCGCCACGCTGGTCGGCGCAGTGGCGGATCAGGTCGTGATGGTCGAGGACGGTGGCCTCGAACTGGTATTCCTCGGCCTTGACGGCTCTCGGCACCGGACCGTCCGCCGCACGGATGTGATGCGGGGGCCCCTGTCGCTGGCCCTGAAGGGGGAGTACGAGGCTGGCGCCGCCGCGTTGGCGATGGCGAGAGGGGTACCCGAGAGGCTGGCCCGCGCTGGCGCGGCGGGCCTGCTCGGTGTCGTGCCGGAGGAGCGAAGTACGTCGCCGTTCGACCGGATGCTCACGGATGCGGTGGCTCGTCGAGTCTGGGTGCGTGACTATCGGCAGGAGTGGGAGGCCGAGGAGAGCCAGCGGTGGACGGTCCATGACGCGACGGGGCGTGTGCTGGCCAGGATCACCACGCCCCCTGGACTCGAAGTGATGCAGGTGGGCCCGCGTCACGTCGTCGGAGTGGAGCGTGACCAGGTAGGCGTGGAGTACGTGGTAGCCTACCGGGTCGAAGGCTCTGAACTTCCGGGCGGACGGTGATGGGTCCGGGGGTCGTAGGCCAAGCCGCCGCCACGTTGGGTACTCGCTGAACCGACCCCAAGAACCGCGAAAGAGGAGTCATGAGCACGGTATTCGTGAACATCGGCCTAAGTCTCGACGGCTACATGGCACCCGTAGGCATGTCCGTCGAGCATTGGGAAGACCCTGAGTACCAGAACTGGGGTGCCAAGTGGGGCACGCTGATGAGCTGGGTCCTCAAGCAGGAGTACTTTCGCGAGATCCTCAAGTTCGGGCCGGGCGGTGAGACGGGCCCCGTCAACGATATGCTCCGGCGCACCATGGAGCGTTGCGGTGCCAATATCATGGGCAAGCGGATGTTCGAGCAGGGCGAACGGAGCTGGCCAGAGGAGGCTCCGTTCCGCACTCCTGTGTACGTTCTCACACACGAGCGACGTGAGCCCTGGGCCCGTCCAGGTGGCACCACATTCTTCTTCGTCAACGACGGAGCCGAGCGCGCTCTGGAGTTGGCTCGGGAGTCTGCTGGCGATCGCGACATTCGTATCTCGGGTGGAGCGGACGTGATACAGCAATACTTGAACATGGGAGCCATCGACGAGCTCGAGATTGCGCTGGCGCCAGTCATGTTCGCCGGTGGCCGGCGCTTGTTCGAGAACCTCCACGATGCCTTGCCGAGCTATCAGATCGACAGGGTATTCGATGCCCCGGACGCCACGCACCTGCGCTATGTGCGCCTGTGGGGGCAGCCGACAGTCCGTCACGGGTACGGCGATCCAGTGCAGCGAGGTTCCGAATGACGAGCCAGCAAGTCCGAATCGGTTCCATCGTGATCCACTGTCACGAATTCCAGCGCATGGTGGCTTTTTGGAGTGAAGCGCTCGGATACACTCCAGACCGGCCGCTCGACGGAGGATGGGTTGTGCTTCGGCCTCCAGAGGGGAATCGTCCCCACCTTTCCTTGCAGGCGCGTGAAGTGCCGCGAGCGGCGCGCAGCTGGATGCATCTCGACCTGTACACCGCCGATCAGGAAGCCGAAGTGGGACGACTCCTCGAGCTTGGCGCCAAGAGATACCCCTGGCGGTATGCCGAGGGCGCCGACTACGTGGTCCTCGAAGATCCAGACGGCAACCTCTTCTGTGTAGTACAGGCGCGCTGACCACGTTGGGGTGTGGAGTATTCGACGCGCTGCGGCCAATGGCCCCGACGCCGTCTTGGGGGGCGTCTAGGCTAGCGGGCGTACAGGGAGGACCAGATGCAACAGTGTCCCCCCGTGCCTGTATGCGTGACCGCGGTCCTGCGACCCGGGCCACCTACCCATCCATCGTGTGGCGATTCACCACGACCAGCTTGCCCGCGACCGTGCCGTCTTCCATGGTCTGGTGTGCTTCGGCGATCTGGTCCAGCTCGAAGATCTTCGCGATGGGCACCGTGGCCTCGCCGCGCTCGACGGCGTCCAGGAATTCGGCGAGCACGGCAGGGGGAAGGTCGTGTGCTCCACCTCCGTACGCGGTGAGGCGAACTCCCCTGGGCAGGTACTCGATCGGGTAGAAGTCCCGGATCGTCCACTGGTTGCTGAGCATCCCCGTGAAGCACACCACTCCGTGCACGCGCGTCGCCCGGAGCGTGTCGGGCAGCGTCGGAGTCCCCACCAGTTCCAGGGCGGCGTGGACGCCCTCCTCGAGGTGGTGGCGGACCTGGGAGGACACGTCTCCGTCATCGATGAGTGGATGGTCGACGCCAATGTCCCGGAGGGCTTCCAGCTTGGACTCGGTGCGCGTGGTGGAGAACACGGTCAGCCCCCTGCGCTTGGCCAGGATCGCGGCGGCCATCCCGACCGAGGACGTGCCCCCCCGAATCAGGATCGACTGGCCCGCTTGGATGTCCAGACCCACGGTCAGTGATCCGTAGGCGGTCTGCAGCATTTCCGGAATGGCACCGAGCACACTCCACTCCAGGGAGCTGTGGAACGGGATCACCTGTGTGGCGGGAACCCGTGTGTATTCGGCGTACCCACCGTCGAAGACACGTCCCATCCCTCCCATCATCGTCATCACCTGCTGACCCGGTGCGAACTCCCCACCGGGCGCGCTGGCCACGACGCCCGTGGCCTCGATTCCGAGTACCCGCGGAAAGGTGACGCCCTGGGCCAGACCCAAGCGTGTGTGCAGCTCGGAGCGGTTGAGTCCGAACGCGTGGACGCGAATCAACACCCACCCCGGTTCCGGCTCGGGGATGGGACGTCGCTCGATCCTCAGGCTGGACGCGGCGCCGGGCGCGTCCAACACCACCGCTCTCATCGTGTTCATGGGCATCGATCTACGCGGAGGGTCATCCGTCACTTCGGAGGCACGCGCCAGACGATATTCCTCGCGAGAACGATCTGTCCAGCAGCGAGCCGCGTGGATGCGGAGCGGCCCGCGAGGCTACCGAGCCTGGCGGCTAAGGTGGTGCGGGCGTAGCGTGCTCCAGATGCGTGAGTCGCCGGGCGAGTGGGCAGCCCCGCGCCGTCCTCGCTCACGGCCACGATCCTCCGGAGGGAGCGTGAGGTGAAAGACCCGCTGATTCTCTTGACTCTTCTCATGGCGCCTTGGGTCGGAACGCGTGGAGACCGGGTGGATCTTTCGGGGACGCTTGCCCCCGTTGGTCCCCCGCTCGAAGCGCCCGTGAGAGTCGCTGCCGGTCCGACCTGCATCGTGGATCTCACCCAGGGCTACGAAGTCCGGGGCGATCTGGCGGGCCGCATGGAGATCGACTTCCGGATCCTCGTGCAAGGGCCGTGTGGTTCGCCGGCGGGAACCTACGAGGAGACGTGGATCGCACACGGCACCTTCGAAGGAAGCCTCGGCCAGGAAACCGCCTCGGGGAGCTTCGTCTACACCGCCGCTGTGCGAAGCGGGGGCCAGGTGGACGGGAGAATGGTGTTCGGTGACGGACTCGAGGGTGCGCTGTCCATCGAGGGCAGGTTCTCGGCGGGGGAGCTCGAGTACGCCGGGACGGTTGAACGGGCAGCCAGGAAGGACCCGAGCGCGGGTTGACCGGAGTCGAGGGCGGGGGACTGGCCTGCTGCCCTCCCTCCCCCCGTTGTGTAAGAATATGCTCCCGGTAGGGGCTTGCCACCAGAACCGGGCGGGGTGGTAGGCTCTGCGGCGGTTCGGAAGCCCTGGCAGGCAGTACCGGGGAGTGAACGTCGACGGGGGGCGGACATGACCGAATACGAAGCCGTGGTGGTTGGAGCCGGACCCACGGGCCTCATGCTCGCCGGCGAGCTCGCCTTGGGTGGTGTGAATACCGCGGTCTTCGAGCTCCGGCCGGACCGCGGGCTGCAAGGAGCACGCGCGCTCGGGGTTTCTTCTCGCACGCTCGAGGTGTTCGATCAGCGCGGGATCGCAGACCGATTCCTCGCTGCGGGCAAGGCGGCGCAGATCACCGGCTTTGCGGTGACACGCCTGGATATCAGCGACTTCCCGACCCGCCACAACCACGGACTTGCGCTGCGCCAGAAGCACATCGAGCGCCTGCTGGCGAGTTGGGTCGCGGAACTCGGTGTGCCCGTCCTCTACGGTCATGAAGTCACGGGGTTCACGCAGCACGCAACCGGGGTCGACGTGGCCCTGGCCGAGGGCCCGCCCGTGCGCGCGGCATACCTGGTCGGTTGCGACGGGGGTCGCAGCGTTGTGCGGAAGACCGCTGGCATCGAGTTCCCCGGCTGGGATCCGACGACCAGCAACCTCCTGGCAGAGGTCGAGATGACCGAGACGCCGCCCTATGGCGTGCATCGCTCACCGGCCGGTGTCCACGCGTTCGGCAGAGAGGAGTATGAGATCAAGGACGGCGAGATCGTCTACAAGGACATCGGACCCATCGGCGTGATGGTCACCGAGCCGACCCCCGACGCCACCACAGAACCGACGCTGGAGGACTTGAGGTCCCTGCTCATCGCCGCCTGCGGGACCGACTACGGCGTGCACAACCTGACCTGGATCTCCCGCTTCACGGACCTGACGCGGCAGGCAGCCGCGTATCGGAGCGGGCGTGTGTTCCTCGCCGGCGACGCAGCCCATGTTCATTCGCCGATCGGGGGGCAGGGGCTCAGCACCGGCGTCCAGGATGCGGTGAATCTCGGGTGGAAGCTGGCGCAAGTGATTCGCGGCACCTCCCCCGAAGGGCTCCTCGATACCTACCACGCCGAGCGACACCCGGTGGGCGCGCGGGTGCTCAAGATGACGATGGCGCAGGTTGCTCTGCACCGGGAAGACGATCGCACTCGGGCCGCGCGCGAGGTGCTGGGCGAGCTGCTCGCGATGGAGGAGCCGCGTCGGCACATCGCAGGGATCATGTCCCACCTGGACATTCGCTACGATCTGGGGCCGGGACATCCCCTCCTGGGGCGCCGCATGCCGGACCTCGATCTCGTCACCGCCGGCGGGCCACTCCGGGTCTTCACGCTCCTTCACGACGCGCGCCCTGTGCTACTCAACTTCGGCGCACCGCTCGCCCTCGACCTCTCTCCCTGGAGCGCGCGGCTCCGAGTCGTCGACGCGACGTACGACAGGCGGTGGGAGCTTCCGGTGATCGGTGAGGTCGATGCTCCCGCTGCAGTCCTGGTCCGCCCCGACGGACACGTGGCGTGGGTAGGAGGCGGCTCCGACCTGGGGCTGGCCGACGCACTGTCGACGTGGTGTGGACGACCGGAAGGGCAGGGCCCACGCGCCTCGCGCCAACGCCCCGGAGGGCGCCGCGATCGCTAGCGCGATGCTCGCGCCCACTCCGACACGTCGCGAACGTGCCAATCGCCTCCGTACCAGGGCGAGCCCCGCAGCAGCACCCGGGAGACTGCCTGGGGCATCGGGGTGAAGTAGGAGCGGAAGTGGCCCGGGTCCAGACTCGCGGGGTCGTGAGGTTGCAGCTCCGCGGGGAGCCAGGAGGCACCGCCGTCGAAGCTCACCTCCAGGTCCTCACCGATGCCGGCAAAGCGCAGACGCGCACCCGCCCTGCTCGGCTGTTGCAGTGTGATCTCGGCCTGCGCGGGGCTGAACCACCGCTCCGTGGCGCGATTGATCCGGAAGGGTCGGGCCGGATCGATGACGATGTCGTCCCAATGCCAGGTGTTGGGTGCACACCCGCCCGGCAGGGAGCAGTCCTTCTCGGGTGTGTAGGAATGGTGGCCGAACTGCACCACGCCTTCGCTCCACGCGAGGGGTGCGATGTCGGTGTCGATCCACCAGAAGTCATACTCCGGCATGCCGAAGCGGATATGGTCGCGGCTGAGCTCCAGCACCAGGAGGTCCCGGCGCGTGGCACTGGGCTCCAGGAACTCGTCGTAGCCAACCCACCAGGTGCCCGGGAGGTCCTCGGCGACACCGTCCCTGAACAGGGTCCCGGTGAACGCGTTGCGAGCTCCGTCCAGACGCAGCGAAAGGCCGTTCCTGGGTTCGCCGGACAGCGAGGGCAGCCAGCTCTCCAGGGCCAGCTGCAGGTGCTCGTCGTAGGGAGAGATCCAAAGGTCGATCCAGTCCCGCATCGAGCGGCGCAGCAGCGATACCCGGAACTCCACGCGGGCCGTGCCTTCGTCGAACACGACCGTGTGGTTCGGCGTCAGGTAGACCAGTCCGTAGCCGGACGCGTTCAGCGCCGTCATGACGTGGTTGCGGCACTGGTAGACGGCATCCTCGTAGGCAGACACGGGATGCGTGGCGGGGGGCGGCTCGCAGGCGGGGCCGTGATCGGCGTCGAGGGCCTCGAGCGTGTACCAGGTCTCGCGATTCCGGGAGTGTACGGTCACGTCCCAGCGGTTGGAGCGAAACGGGGCGGGCCCGCTGGGATCGCCGTCGAACGTCTCCTGGAACACGGTCGGCTCCGCCGCGACCGTCGGATCCGCGGGGGCCGGGTCGGTGGTTCCGCCATCGCAGGCGATCACCGCCGTGAAGACACCAGCCACCCCAATCCAACGCATGACGTACCCGACGCCGTTCCGCATGGTGTTCTCCTGCTCGAGGCATGGGGCATCGTGGCAACGGCCGTGCCGCTGTTGCCCTCTGCCACACGCGTCCAATCCCTGGCGGTCGGTCCGGCCCTGCCGTAGGGTTCCTGCTCCTCGAGATGCAGCCGGAGCCCGCTGAGCCATGACATCCATCATCCGATCCCAGGCCGCCGACGTACCGTACAACATGACGACCACGGGCTTCGACCTGTCGGGGTATCGGATCGTGTCGAACCTGGGGGTGGTGCGGGGTGTCGTGGTCCGGTCGCGGTCGGTGTTCGGAACCGTGGGCGCCAGCTTCCAGACGTTGTGGGGCGGGAACATCTCCCTCTTCACGGAGCTCGCCGAGCGCACCCGCCAGCAGGCGTTCGACACCATGCTGGTGCAGGCGGACGTGGCCGGAGCGGACGCGGTGATCGGGATTCGCTACGATGCGACGGAAGTGATGTCGGGCGTAACCGAAGTGATCTGCTATGGGACCGCAGTGAAGGTGGAGTCACTGGAGGACTGAGCGGGGCCGCGTGCGGCCTGCCTCGGTCAGCCCTCGGCGTGGAGCCTTTTCGGACGGAGCACGGATCATGCGACCCCTGCGGTATGGCATCAACGTCACCTTGGACGGGTGTTGCGACCATCGCGCCGGCATGGTGGACGAAGCCCTGCACCGCTATTGGGCGGACAGCCTCGCGCGGGCCGACGCCCTGCTCTATGGCCGCGTGACCTACGAGATGATGGAGTCCGCGTGGCGGGCGTCCCCGTCGGGCGCCCTTCCGGATTGGATGGAACCCTGGATGGAGCCGTTCGCCCGGACCATAGACGCGTCAAAGAAGTACGTCGTGTCCACGACACTGGAGCGGGTCGATTGGAACGCGGAGCTTGTGCGCGGCGACCTGAAGACGGCCGTTGAAGACCTGAAGCGCCAACCCGGTCGGGGTCTGGCGGTGGGAGGCGTGAAGTTCCCGCTGGCCCTGGCGGAGCTGGGGCTGATCGACGAGTACGAGTTCGTGGTGATCCCCCGGCTGGCGGGCCACGGACCGCGGTTGCTCGAGGGGCTGTCGCAGTACGTCGACCTCACGCTGGTGAGCCGGCAGGAGTTCGCCTCGGGAGCGGTGGCGCTCCGCTATGTGCCTGCAGGGTGACCGAGTGCTTCCGGCGGGCCTCCTGGCGCCACCGAATCCGCCGTCGGGGCAGGCACGTACGGCTCAGGTGAGCCTACGGCCAACCTTCCTGAGCGCGGACGATCCCCGATGCGAGTGCCGGTCATTGCAGTCCTCTCGGTGACGCTTCTCTTCGCAGTGACGACGCCGGTCCGTTCCCAGACCCCCGAGACGGTGGACCCCACGTCCCTGCAGGACACGATCATGAGCCTGGACCGGGCTCTGTTCGACGCGTTCAACCGTTGTGATCTGGTCGCGTTCCGGACCTACCTCGACGAGAACATCGAGTTCTACCAGGACAACGACGACGTGACCACCACCCGGGACGAGCTGGAGCCGACCTTCCGGAGCCGCTGCGCCGACGGGAAGGCGTCGCGACTACGACGTGAGCTGCTTCCCGAGACCGTCGAGGTCCACCCGATCCAGGGATATGGCGCCGTGCAGCTGGGTACCCATCGCTTCTGGGTGACCGCCGCGGGCGAGCCGGACCACCTGGCGTCGACACCGCGGTTCGTCCATCTGTGGCACAACCGGGACGGGCGTTGGCGCATCACCCGCGTGATCAGCTTCGGGCACTAGGAGCAGGCGATGTACACCCCGAGATCGTTTCGAGTCGACGACGTCGCCATTCTGCACGCGTTGATCCGCGAACACAGCTTCGGGATCCTGACGAGCCAGGACGGTGCCCGACCGGTGGCGACGCACCTGCCCTTCATGATCGACCCCGAGCGTGGTGGCCCCAACGGGACCTTGATCGCGCACATGGCTCGGGCGAATCCGCACTGGAAGACGTGGACCGACGAGACCCAGGTGCTGGCGATTTTTCAGGGAGCGCATGCCTATGTCTCGCCGGGATGGTACGAGTCCCAGCAGACCGTCCCGACGTGGAACTACGCGACCGTCCATGCCTACGGAACACCTCGGCTCGTCCACGATCCGGACGAGTTGCGGGCCATGGTGAGCCCGCTCGTGGACCTGCACGAGGACTACGCGCGCTCGGGCTGGGACCGTGAGCTCATGGAGCCGGTGATGGACCGCGAGCTGAAGGCGATCGTCGGCTTCGAGATCCCCATCGACTCGCTCGAGGGCAAGTTCAAGTTCAATCAGAACCGGTCACGCGAGGACCAGCGCCGCGTGGCGGAGCAGTTGCAGCGGTCTGCTGATCCCCTCGAGCGTGCTTCCGCAGAGATCATGCGGCGAAATCTCGCGGGCTGAGGGTCACCCCGCCCGGCGCCAAGGGGACGGGGCGAGGCCCGGGCACCAACCGCCGCTGGCGAGTCAGGGTCGGCCTTTCGTAGCACCGAGGCAGAGTGTCACAGCGGGGCAGGGTCTCTTGTCTTCCAGGACGTAGGGTGCAACGTCCCCCGACCGGGAGATCAACAGCCATGCACGAGCCTTCCCACACCGTTCGCGCGGCAGGCCACACCATACGGTACGTCGACTGCGGGTCGGGGCCTCCCCTGGTCCTGCTGCACGGGGCCCCCACCACCTCGTACGTCTACCGTCATGTGATCTCCCTGCTCTCGTCCGACTTCCGGTGCCTCGCTCCGGATCTTCCGGGCTGGGGGAAGAGCGTGGCCGTCCGGGGATTCACGCCGACCTTACCCGCCCTCGCCGAAGCTGCGGACGCGTTCATCGCTGCGCTCGACCTGGAAGGCGTGACACTCGCGGTCATGGACACGGCCGGTTCGGTCGGATTCCATCTGGTGCAGGAATACCCGGTGCGCTTTCGGGGGCTGATCGCGGCCGACACCATCGTCTTCCCGACACGGGAGCACCCCCGGATCCACACCATGCTGAGGCTGGTCACCACGCCGCCCTTCCGTTGGGTGAATCGCCGTTTCCGACTGCTTCCCAGGGTGGTGGCGCGCTTCGGAGGCCGGCGTCGGCGCTCTGGACCCGAAGAGCGGGCCCGGTACCTTCAGGACTTCGCCACCGACGCACACCTGGACCGCATCATGGTGACCTTCAGGGACCTCAACCGAAACGACGCCTTTCTGAGCGGTGTTCGTGACGGCCTGTCCGCGATGGATCTCCCCGTGCTGGTGGTGGCGGGAGAAAAGGATCCGGTCCATCAGGCCGGAGCGCTCCGGCGCCTGGCGGAGTGCCTTCCCGATTCGACGTTCGTCGAGGTTCCCGGGGAAGCTCACTTCCCCCACGAAGGCGACCCGGAGACCGTGGCCGGAGCCATCCTGGGGTGGGCGCGCGAAGTCGGGATTCTGCAGCCCGTGGAAGCCAGGCCGTGAGCCCAACGCGTGCCTGGCGGGAGTTCGAGGAGCTCCGCCCCCACTTGGTCAGTCTCGCGTACCGGATGGTGGGCACGGCCGTCGACGCGGAGGACCTCGTCCAGGACGCGGCCATGCGTTGGCTCAGGGTTGAAGATCCGTCGAAGGTGGTGTCACCACGAGCGTACCTGACCACCATCGTCACACGGCTCTGCATCAACCACATGAAGCAGGCCCGGGTCCGACGCGAGGAATACATGGGACCCTGGCTCCCAGAACCCTTGCTGACGGATGGCACGCCGAACCCCAGCGACACCGTCGAGCAGCAAGAGTCCCTCACGTTCGCTTTCCTGCTGCTTCTGCAGAGCCTCTCACCTCGCGAGCGCGCCGTGCTCATCCTGAGGGACGTGTTCGATACGCCCTATTCCGAGGTGGCGGAGATGCTGAACACCTCCGAGGCGAATTGTCGGCAGATCCTGACCCGGGCTCGGGCCCAGATGCGCGCCCGCAGGCCTCGGTTCGAGGTGTCACCGGAGGCCCACAGGGCCGTGATGGACCGCTTTTCCGAAGCGACCCGCCAAGGGGATCTCGATGCTCTGCTGCAGGTATTGGCGCCGGACGCCGTGGTCATCAGCGATGGCGGTGGGAAGGCACGCGCAGCCCTGAACCCCGTTCATGGAGCCGATCGGGTGGCGCGGTTCGTCCTGGGCGCACTGGAGCGACTGGTGCCACCGGGGCTCGCCTCGATGGCGAGAGAGGTCAACGGGCAACCGGGTATCGTCGCCTCGATTCACGACAAGCCGGTGGCGGTCTTGACGGCGGACGTCCGTGACGGCGTGATCCAAACCCTCTATATCGTGACCAACCCGGACAAGCTGGCAGCCGTGGCGCATGCGGCCCGCTCGTCGGAAGCATGACGTGATACGGAACGGCGGGCCGTGGCAGACCGGGTGGAAGCGATCGCGACAGACCGGGTGTAGGACCAGGGCGAGCGGAGGTTAGCTTTCGGGAACAGGATGCGCCCTATCCACAGGTGTCCGCTCTGAAGGGGTAGAACACATGTCGCGCCGCTTGCTGCATGGGATGGTACACGCGGTTGCATTCGCCGTGCTCGTGTCGGCTGCTGCGCCCCATCGCTCCGCCGCTCAGATCGCTCCCGCTGAGTATGCTGCGCGTCGGGACTCGCTGGCGGCGCGCGTGGGGGACGGCGTGGTCGTGGCCTTCGGAGCCCCCACGCCGGTCACGGACCGGGGTCCGTTCTTCCAGTTGCCCGCCTTCGAGTATCTCACGGGCTTCGGGGAGCCCGACGCCGCCTTCGTCATGGTGGTGAGCGGCGGGCGGGGCCAACCCACGCTCTTCCTTTCGCCCGTCGATGCGCGTAGGGCCTTCTACTATGGCCGGCGCCCCGACTCCACCTCCGTGAGGGACAGCCTGGGCATCGCGGGGCGCTCCATCGCCGCTCTCCCCGCGATTCTGGACTCCCTGGCTGGAAGCGGCCTGCCCTTCCTGGCGATCGCCGACTTTCAAGCCGCCGACTTCGCTGCCCAGGACTCGTTGACCCGCGGTCAGTCGTTCATGGAGGGCCTGGCAGAGCGCCACCCGGGGCTCGCCATCGAGGACGCTCACCCCATCGTGGACCAGCTGCGCGCGCGCAAGAGCCCCGCGGAGATCGCGCTGCTGGAGAAGGCGGCCGAGATCAGCTCGGAGGGGCACAGGGCCGCCATGCTGGTGGAGAACCCCCGACACGAGTACGAACTACGCGCGGCCCTGGAGAGCACGTTCATCCGACTGGGAGCCGAACGGACGGGGTACGGCTCCATCGTGGGCGGGGGCCCGAACGGCACGCAGCTCCACTATATGAAGGACATGGCCGCGGTCGGACCCACGGACCTCGTGGTCATGGATGCCGGGGCCGAGTATCGCGGGTACTCCGCCGACGTGACCCGGACCATTCCGGTCAGCGGCGTCTACACCCCTGAGCAGCGCGCCATCTACCAGCTGGTGCGCGACGCCCAGGCGGCGGCGGAGCGCAATTCGGCCCCCGGCCTTTCGCAGCGGGCCGCGCAGGACTCCTCGGTGGTCGTGCGCCGGAAGGGGCTCGCGGCTCTTGGACTCATCGAGGCCGAGGACGCTCTCATGGACCCACCCTGGCCGGCCGACTGTCAGAAGTCACCCGCCTCCTGCTCGCAGGCCCAGCTCTGGATGATCCACGGCATCAGCCACGGGCTCGGTCTCGAGGTCCACGATCCGGCGGGCTACTACTATGGCGACGGCACCTTTCAGGCGGGCGACGTGTTCACCATCGAGCCTGGACTCTACATCGCCGAAGCCTCGCTGGACGCCCTCCCGGATACACCCCGCAATCGACGCTTCATCGCCAGCGTACGGGAGAAGGTGAGGCAGTACGAGAACACCGGCGTACGCATCGAGGACGACTACGTCATCACGCCGACCGGATTGCGCCGCATCAGCATGGCACCCCGGGAGATCGCCGAGATCGAGGCACTGATGAAGAGCCGCCCCGTGAGTTGAGGATGATGCGAGCCCGCTGGAGTTCAGTGTGCGGTCTGGCGCTCATAGTAGCGGGGCTGGGATGTGCCGATGCACGAGTGCAACCGGAAGAGACGGCAGAACGATTCTTCCGCACCGTGTACGGCTGCACAGGTGAGTCTCTGGACTCCCTGGCGAGCCCGAGTGTCCGGATGTCGTATCCGATCTTCGCCGAGCGATTCGGGAGTCCCGTGCTGGTGGGTCGCGACGCGATCGAGCGCTTCTCCGCTGGATTCTGCCAGCGTTGGAGGGAGCCGGACGTCACGATCCACGAGGTCATCGCGGACGCTGGCCGGGTCGTCCTGGTGTGGAGCTACTCGGCGGTGAGCGCGGACGACTCGGCGTCGACGCCAGAGCGCTCCAGTTGGGGTGGAATCAGCGTGTTTGAGCTGGACGACCTCGGACGTGTGCGGGCCGAGTATGGAGAGGAGAGCGCGCCCGGGCCGGTTGCCCGGATGACGGATCGACCCAGGTAGAACGCCAAGGCAGCGTACGACGATCGTGGTGGACACCGGCCCGGCGCCGGCCTGGCCGCCACCGTGGACCCGGCCTGGCGCGCAGCCGGCGGCGTCCCTGACGCGGTCTTGCGGGACTTCTGAGCTCCGCCTTCCTTGGGGGACGCTTCGCCGTTCCCCTCGAAACGCCGCCGCAGCGGAGGGTTCTGCGTGACCCAGAGAGCTTGCCTGATTGCCATCCTGCACCTTCTGACACCGGCCGTGCCTTCTGCGAGCGCCTGGGCGCAGATGACGGCCGATCCCCTGCCGCGGGACTCCATCGCCGCGCGCATCGGCGAGCTGCAGCGGATCCACACCCCGGAAGGGATCGAAGTGGTGGAGCCCCTGGAGGTGAACGGGTCCACCCAGTGGATCTCGATCCGGGGCCTGAACCGCGCCAACCCCATCCTCCTCTTCGTCCACGGCGGCCCGGCCAGCCCCATGATGGGCTCCACCTGGGCCTACCAGAAGCCCTGGGAAGACTTCTTCACAGTGGTGAACTGGGACCAGCGCGGCGTGGGCAAGAACTACTCCCCGGCCGATACGGCGCGCCTCGGCCCCACCATGACAGACGAGCAGCATAGACGGGACGCCGAGGTGGTGGTGCGGCATGTGCTGGAGCGGTTGGGCCAGGACAAGCTGATTCTCATGGGCTACTCGTGGGGCACCATGTTCACGCCCCAGCTCGTGATCGACCATCCCGAGCTGTTCCACGCCTGGGTTGGACTCGGTGTGGGCGCCGGCGGTTCGGAGGCGGCGCTGTACGCGAGGGTTTTGGAGCTGGCGCGCCTCTCGGACGACACGGCGGCAATCCGGGAGTTGGAGGGGCTGGCACCGTACCCAGCTCCGGGACCCATGGATATCGATCGTGCGCTGACCGTGCGGAAGTGGGTCCGACGCTACGACGGCGGTTGGTACGGCAAGCCGGATCTGGAGCTGTTCTTCGCCCTTAACGAGTGGGGAGCGGCCTACACGGCTGCGGACGTGGCCGGCCTCCTGGACGGAAATCGCTGGGGCGCCCGCCGCCTCCGCAGGATCGAGGGAAGCGATGGCGGAGTCCGCTTCCCCGTCCCCGTCGTCTTCCTCATGGGACGCTACGACCTCCACACCAGCTATGATGCGTCCAAAGCCTACTTTGAACGCATCGAGGCGCCCCGCAAGACGTTCGTCACCTTCGAGCGCTCCGCGCACATGATCATGTTCGAGGAGCCGGGACGCCTGCTGCTCACGCTGGTCGAGGAGGTGTTGCCGCTGGCGGGCGGAGCGAAAGCGTTCGAGCCGCAACCGGATCCGCCTCGCCGTCGGTGAGCGGCGAAGCGTGCCCAATCCCCGATCCTCCGAGGCACCCCGTGGATCTCTCTTCACGCACGCAGGCAAGCGTGCCCCGACGCGGGCTGGTGTTCTGTGCCCTGGTCCTGGCACTCCCCTCCGCGTCGCGCGCCCAGGCGCCCACCCGCGTCGACAACATCCGCTTCAGCACGTCAGAGGGCACCTGGGTCTCTCTGGACGTGAGCCCAGACGGGAGCACGCTGGTCTTCGAGCTTCTGGGTGACCTCTACACCCTGCCTGTGGACGGTGGACGGGCTCGCCCTCTGCTCACAGGGCGGGCGTTTCAGTCCCAGCCGCGCTTCTCCCCGGACGGATCCAGGCTCGTGTACATCAGCGACGAGACGGGTTCGGACAACGTCTGGGTAGCTGCGGCGGACGGGTCGTCCGCACGCGCGGTGACCCGGCTTCCCCGTTCGGGAATGCTCTCTCCCGCGTGGTCCGCCGATGGACGAGCCGTCTTCGTCACCGTCTCCGATGCCTACGGCACGCGCACCGCCGAGCTCTGGCGCTACGACGTGACCAGCGGCGAGGGCACCCGCCTGGTGGAGAACACGAACGGGCCGGCGGCTCAACTCGTCTCGGCTCCGGCACCGGGACCCTACGGCCCCTGGCCCACTCGTGACGGGGCGAGCCTCTGGTTCACGTCCGTGACGCCGCGCGCGTACGGGAGCCGGAACGGAGCCTTCAGCACACTCATGCGTGTGCCCGCGGCCGGTGGGGCTGCCGAGCCCGTGGCCGTCGAGGGAGTTCCGGCCATGAAGCCCGTGCTCTCCCCGGACGGGACGCGTCTGGTCTACGGCACCGTGCGCGAAGGGAAGACCGGCCTCAAGGTGCGTGAGTTGGCCACCGGTGAGGAGCGCTGGTTGGCGTATCCGGTGGACCGGCACCAGCTCGAGAGCCGGGCCACGCGCGACGTGCTGCCGAACGCGGCGTTTTCTCCAGACGGACGCTGGCTGTACGCCGCGTTCGCTGGCGCGCTGCACCGGTTGGGCGTGGAAGATGGATCCGACCGCGTGATTCCGTTTACGGTCGACGTCTCACTGGACGTGACGCCGACCGTGCGTTTCGCTCAGCGGTTGGAGGCAGGGCCGGTCGAGGCTCGTCGCGTACAACACGTGGCGCTAGACCGCGAGGGAGGCGTGGCGTTCTCTGCGCTCGGACGCATCTGGATCGCCGACGAGAACGGCCGTGCACCTCGCCGCCTCACGGCCACGCCCCGCGCCCGCGAGTTCATGCCGGCCTGGTCTCCCGATGGGCGCTGGATGGCGTACGTGACCTGGGACGAGGAAGGGGGCGCGCTCTGGAAGGCCCGGGCGGACGGGCGGGGACAGCCGGTGCGCCTCACCACCGAACCGGGCTTCTGGGCGGACCCTGCGTGGACTCCGGACGGGCGGACGGTGGTGGCCCTGAGCGCACCGCTTTCGGCAACCCTGTCGGCCCCACCCGGCGCGCTGCCTGCGGATGCCAAGGTGGTGGCGGTCCCCGCTTCCGGGGGCGCCGCGAGAGTGGTGGCGCCCGCAGTGGGCGGCCGACACCCCCACTTCGTGACCGCCGGGCCTCCTGCCGACCCCACTCGCGTATGGCTCTCCGCGCCGATGGGACTGATCTCGATGGGGCTCGGTGACGGGGACGTTCGCGTGGAGGCCCGCCTCCCCCAGGCGGCCGCGCGCGGCGCCGAGCTGCGCATGAGCCCTGCGGGCGACGCGGTTGCGGTGAAGACGGGCCTGCGTCTCCTGCGCATCGAGCTGGACGAGGAGTCGCAGGCACCGCGCGCGCTGGATCCGGCCGGAGGAGCGGTCGTGACCGACGGAGAGGGTGGCGATTGGGCGTGGGGACCGGGCGGTAGGTCCTTGAGTTGGGTCGAGGGCGCGCGGCTCCACCGTGTCGACCTCAGCGGTGCCGCCGGGGAGGATCCCCCTGCTGCGGATATGCCACTAGCGGTTGCCCTTCCTCGCGCCGGCGCTGAGGGAAGCATGGTGCTCCAGGGTGCCACCGTCATCACGATGCGCGACGAGCAGGTCATGTCCGACGCCGACGTGGTGGTGAGCGACGGCCGGATCGCGGCCGTGGGCCCGCGCGGTTCGATGAGCGTCCCCGCGGGCGCCGACGTGATCGATGTCTCCGGGAAGTTCATCGTCCCCGGGTTCATCGACCTGCACGCCCATTGGGGTCCGTCCGGGGAGCTACTCCAGCCCGAGTCCAGCAACGCCTTCGCCAACCTCGCGCACGGCGTGACCACGATCCGGGACCCCCAGAACACGCCGGACATCTTCGGGCTGTCCGACCTGGTCGAGGCGGACGGGGTTCCCAGTCCCAGGGTACTTTCCACCGGCCCTGGCGTGTTCAGTGCCACCGACTTCCAGTCGCTGGACGACGCGCGACGCACGCTGGCGCGCTACCGCGACGACTACGGCACGCGCTACCTCAAGTCCTACCTGATGGGGAACCGGCAGCAGCGGCAGTGGCTGGTGCAGGCGGCTGGCGAGCTCGGCCTCATGCCGACCACCGAAGGGGGCGCCGACACCAAGGAGGATCTGACCCATGTCATCGACGGGTTCAGCGGACTGGAGCATGCCCTGCCGGTGGCGCCCATCCATGACGACGTGGTGCAGCTCCTGGCCCGCAGCGGCATCACCAACACCCCCACGGTGGTGGTCGCGTTCGGGGCGGCGCTTCCGGTGTACCGGCTCCTGGCGGAAGAACGTCCTCACGAGGACGCCCGGGTCGAGCGCTGGTTCCCCGACGGTGCCCTCTACCAGCGCACATCCAGTCGGCTGCTCTGGTTCCCACCGGAGGACTACCACGACCGGGAGGTCGCTGCCGGCGCGGCCGCGGTCCTGCGGGCGGGAGGACACGTGGGGCTGGGAGGGCATGGGGAAGTGCAGGGACTCTCCAACCACTGGGAAATGCGACTGCTCGCCGGTGGTGGGATGCAACCGCACGAGATCCTCCGCGTGGCGACGCTGGAAGGCGCCCGCGCGCTGGGGCTGGAGGCCGACCTGGGAAGCATCGAGGTGGGCAAGGTGGCCGACCTGGTGGTGTTGGACGCCGATCCCTTGCATGACATCCGCGCCGCGCGCGAGATCGCCTTCGTGATGAAGAGCGGTACCCTCTATCACGGTGCCAACCTGGACCGGGTCTGGCCTGATCCTGCGCCGCTCCGCCTTCCTTGGTCGCTCCGTCGTGACGCCGCGCCCACGGTGGCCGAGGTCGACGCGTTGGTGCGCCGCACCATGGACGAGGCCCGCATCCCCGGGTTGGCCCTGGCGGTGATTCGCCGGGGCGAAGTGCTCGTATCCCGCGGATATGGGGTAGCGGAGCTCGAGAACCGGACCCCGGTGACGGACGAGACCATGTTCCAGTCCGGATCGCTGGGGAAGCAGTTCACCTCGGCGGGGATCATGGCGCTGGTCGAGGACGGGAAGATCGACCTGGACGCCTCCATTCGCCGCTACCTCCCCGAGACCCCCGAGAGCTGGGAGCCCATTCGCATCCGTCACCTGCTCACGCACTCCTCGGGCGTGCCGGACTACACCAGTGAAGGGTTCGACTACCGGAGAGACTACACGGACGAGGACCTGATCCGCATGGCGGGCGCGCTTCCCTTGGAGTTTCCCGCCGGGACCCGGTGGAACTACTCGAATACCGGCTACGTGCTGCTCGGCATCCTCATGACACGCGTCACGGGCGTGCCCTACTACGACTTCCTCCGGGAACGGATCTTCACACCCGCCGGGATGCCCACCATCCGGATCATCACCGAAGCCGAGGTGGTGCCCCATCGTGCCCACGGGTACCTGCCGGTGCAGGGCGGGTGGGAGCATGCAGCCTGGGTGGCGCCGAAGCTCAACACCACTGCCGACGGCTCCATGCTGCTCTCGCTGCGCGACATGATCGCCTGGAACGAAACCGTGCGGCGCCGCCGGATCCTACGGCCTGAGAGCTGGGACCGGATCCTCTCTCCCATGACGTTGAACAGCGGGCGCAGCTATCCGTACGGCTTCGGGTGGTTCGTGGAAGAGGCTGGAGGCCAGATCGTGCACCAGCACGGCGGCGTATGGCAGGGGTTCATCACCCAGTTCTCGCGCTACACAGGGGATGACCTGGCGCTGGTGGTGCTCTCCAACGCACGCACGCTGGCGCCGCCCGGATTGGCCACTGCGGTGGCAACGCTGTACAACCCGGTCCTGGCTCCGCCGCCGCCTGTCACCACGCCCATCGCCGATCTGGATCCCGCCGCCACGGCGTACGTGCGGTCGGTGCTCGCCAAGGTGGCAGCGGGCCAACTCGAGCTCGCCGACTTCGCCTTCGTCCGCCAGACGATCTTCCCGCGCATGAAGGCGGCGCTCACCGGGATGCTCCAGGGAGCAGGAGAGCCGACACGCATGGAGCTGCTGTCGCGACGCGAAGTGGGCGACGACGTGGAGCTGGAGTACTTCGCCTGGTACAGTGCGGAGCGCTTCCGCGTGGTCGTATCGTTGGGACCCGAGGGCGGCCTTACCGGGCTGCGCGTGTCGCCGGAGCCGGCGTCTTGACGGGCCGTGCATTTTGGGGCCTCGTGGCGTTCCTGTCGTGCAGCGCCTGTGCCGGGGCGCCCGAGTACGATCTCGTGCTCAAAGGCGGCACGGTGGTCGATGGCACCGGCGCGCCACGGTTCGTCGGCGATGTAGCCATCCGCGCTGACACCATCGCGGCCGTGGGAGCGAACCTCGCCACGGCGGCTGCCGCGCGGGTGCTGGACGTGACCGGCCTGGTGGTGGCACCCGGGTTCTGGGACAACCATGCCCACCTGGTCACGTTGGAGGAGCATCCGGCGGCGGAGAACTTCATCCGCCAGGGAATCACCACCATCCTGTCGCCGCTCCACAGCCAGGATCAGCCCTTCCCGCTGGACACGTACGCCGCCCGAGTGCAGATGGCGCCCAACGTCGGCCTCTTCGCGGGCCACACGTGGATCCGCAAGCGGGTCATGGGACTCGCGGACCGCGCGCCTTCCTCCCGAGAGTTGGAGTGGATGCGGGCACTGGTGGATTCGTCCATGCAGCAGGGGGCGCTCGGGCTGTCTACGGGACTCGAGTATGTGCCTGCCGCCTACGCCGATGCGGACGAGATCGTGGCGCTCGCCGAAGTCGCCGCACCGTTCGGCGGTGTGTATGTCACCCACATGCGTGACGAGGGCGCCGGCGTGATGGAGTCGGTGCGGCAGACACTCGACGTGGGGCGCCAGGCCGGCATCCCCGTGCAGATCAATCACCTCAAGGTGACCGGCGCGGCCCAGTGGGGGTGGAGCGAGCGCATCCTCGCTCTGCTGGATTCGGCCTCGCAGGCAGGCACCGAGGTGGCGTTCGACATGTACCCGTTCGCGGCGTACAGCACGTATTCCGACCTCATGTTCCCCGCCTGGGCACTGGCCGATGGGCCCGACGCTTTCGCCCGCCGCGTGGCGGATCCAGCCACCCGCGCGCGTCTGGTGCGGGAGATGCTCGACCTCTTCCCCAGGCAAACCGGCCCGGGGCCCGGGACCATCCAGTTTCGCGAGGTGACGGGACGCCCCGAGCTCACCGGCCGGACGCTCGCGGACTTCCTCGCCGATCGAGGCCGGCCTCCCACGGTCCCGGAGGCTGTGGACGCGCTCATCGAGCTGCAGCTGGAAGGAGGGTTCATCGGGATCTTCTTCGGCATGGACGAGGCGGATATCGACCGCTTCATGCGCCACCTCGGGGCCATGTTCGAGACCGACGGCGATCTGGTGGAACCCGGGGTGGGCTATCCCCACCCGCGGAGCTACGGCTCCTTGCCCCGGGTGCTGGGCCACTACGTCCGCGAGCGTGGCGTGCTCTCCCTGGAGGAGGCGGTCCACCGCATGACCGAGATGCCCGCAGCGTGGCTCGCACAGGAACGGCGCGGTACGTTGGCAGCGGGCAGGGCCGCGGATGTGGTGGTCTTCGACCCGGTCGCCATCGCCAATCGCTCCGAGTACACCGACCCCCACCACTATGCGGAGGGAGTCGTCCACGTTCTGGTGAACGGAGCCTTCGTTCTTGAGCAGGGGGCCATGACGGGCGCCAGGCCCGGACGATTCCTGGAGCGCGGGCGGCGGCCGCGGGCGTAGCGCTCGACGGTGGCCCGCGCCTCAGGCCCCGGCTCGCCGGGGCCCCAGGACCTACTTCACGGACGAGGAGTCCAGCATGCACCCTCTCGATCTGCGCGCCCTCGCCCGTCTGCTGTTCGTGGGAGGCGCGATCGGTCTCCCCGGCTGTGGCCCCCAGTCAGCGGAGCGACTGCCCGAATCGACGCGGCCCAATATCGTCTTCCTGTTGCTCGACGACGTGCGCTACGACGACGTGGTCGACCACCCGTTCGTCCAGCTCCCGAACCTCCAGCGCCTGGTCGCGGAGGGAGCCTCCTTCGAGCGCTTCTTCACCTCCGCGCCGCTCTGCTCGCCGAGTCGCGCCGTCTTCATGTCCGGTAAGTACCCGCTTCGGAACGGCATCATCGACAATGGCGAACGGGCCGAGCAGAGCCACCAGATGGTCACGTTCCCCAAGCTGCTGCACGACGCCGGCTACAGCACCGGGTTCTTCGGGAAGTGGCACATGGGCCACGAGGACGATTCCCCTCGACCCGGGTTCGATCGCTGGGTCAGCTTTGTGGGCCAGGGCGTCTACTTCGACGTCGAGCTCAACGTCGACGGGCAGCCGGCCGCTGGCTCGGGCTACACGACCGATCTCCTGACGGATGAGGCCGTGTCGTTCATCGAGTCCGCACCGGACGATCGGCCCTTCCTGGCGATTCTGGCGCACAAGGCCGTGCATCCGGAGATCTTCCCGGACTTCGTGCGCACCTTCCCGCCCGCTCCGGGCGACGAAGGGCTGTACGCCGGGGCCGAGCTGGCGCGCGCTCCGAGCTGGAGAGCGCCGACCGCGGGGAAACCGGCGCTCGACCGGCCGGTCGACTACAGCGACCCGCGCTCGCCCGAGGGCGGGCTCCAGGACGACATCGTCCTGGACCGGCTCCGCATGCTCAGCTCGGTGGATCGAGGTATCGGCGAGATCCTGAGCGCGCTCGAGGCCCGAGGCGTCCTGGACCAGACCATGATCGTGGTCACGAGCGATCAGGGCTTCTTCTATGGCGAGTTCGGGCTGGCCCAGGAGCGTCGCCTGGCCTACGAACCCAGCATCCACATCCCGCTCATCGTGCGCTATCCGCCGCTGGTCGGGGCCGGCGCCCAGCCGAGCGCACTGGCCAGCAACGTGGACATCGCTCCGACCCTGCTGGAGATCGGAGGCGCCGCGGTCCCGTCCGACCTGGATGGGACTTCGCTGATCGCCGCGCTCACGGATCCGGCCGCCGCGGTGCGCGACGGGCTGCTCATCGAGTACTACACCGACGAGGTCTTCCCACGGCTCCAGAACATGGGCTACAAGGCGCTCCGGACCGACCGCTACAAGTACATTCGCTATGAAGAGCTGACGGGAATGGATGAGCTCTACGACCTGGAGTCCGATCCATTCGAGCTCGACAACCTGCTGCCGGATCGGGCGCCGGCTGGGGTCGTGGAGCGGCTCACAGAGCTCCTGGAGGCCCAGCTGAATCGGTAGGCCAACGCCCTGCGCCAGCCTGAGCCGGTCGAGTGTGCCGATGAATACGAGAGCGGTCCGACACCTGCGAAGCATCGTCCCTGTCGCCGTGTTTTTCGTGATCGTGGCGCTCACCTGGGACACGGTCCGCTGGTCTCTGGCGCCCGAGGCCGGACCTCGTGAACCACTGACGGCCACCTTCATCGGCGTGCTCCTGGCGGTGCCGCTGATCGTGTTCGAGTCCTCGACGCTGGCGCAGCGGTTCCGGCGACTCCCCTTCTGGGCAGCGGTGCTCCTGAAGGCCGTGACCTATGTTCTCGCCCTGGCTCTGGTCCTCCTGGGCACGGGGTTGGTCCTCGGCCTGAGCGAAGGCCGCACGCTGGCGGAATTCGGCGAGGCCCTGCCGCAGAACCTGGCTGCGATGCTGACCGCTTTTCTGCTCTACCTGGTGATCATCTTCCTGCGGCAGCTGGACCGGCTGCTCGGGCCCGGCGTGCTCCTGCGCTACGTGACCGGTCGCTACCATCATCCGCGGCGAGAGCAACGAGTGTTCATGTTCGTCGACATCACCGGTTCCACCAAGCTCGCGCAACGTCTCTCGCTCGAGGCCTACTACGGGCTGGTCAACGACTTCTTCCACGACGTGTCCGGACCGGTGCTGAACACGCGGGGTGAGATCTACGAATACGTGGGCGATGAGGTCGTGATCACGTGGACGCACGAGCTGGGGGTCCAAGGTGCGAACTGCGTGCGGGCCTTCTTTCAGATCGAGGAGCAGATCCGCTCCAACTCCGAGCGATACCTGTCGCGGTATGGAGCCGTGCCGGACTTCAAGGCCGGACTGCATGCAGGGGAGGTGATCGCCGCAGAGATGGGCGACTTGAAGAAGGAGATCGCGTTCAACGGCGATGTGTTGAACGTGACCGCGCGAATCCAGGGCGAGTGCAATCGCCTGGGAAGGCGCTTCTTGGTGTCCCGGGCCCTGCTGGACGACCTCGAGCTCCCTGCGGGCCTGATGGCGGAGCCCATGGGGGCGGTTGCCTTGCGAGGCGTGGAAGGGCCCCTGGAGGTCGTGGCCCTTCGATAGGATCGGGCGGCGCCGCCGGGAGGCGAGCGCCGCCCGGGAAGTGGCAGGAGAGGTCGGAGAGGGTCATGATGTGGTTCCGGTGCCTTTTCCACCGGTCCCTCAACGAGGAGCATCGATGCCTCCCAGGGTCGTCAGTACGGGCCTGGTCGCCGGTTTGGTCATGAACGTGTTCGGCTGGCTCGGGAACCAGTTGTTGCTGGGACGTGAGTGGGAGGCCGCCATCGCAGGCTCCCCCTTCGCCGCGATGCGTACGCGGACGATCTGGCATGAGCTGGGCAGCCTGGCGCCGGACTTCGTGTATGGGCTTGCTCTCGCCTGGTTGTTCGTGGTGACTGCGCGCGCGTTCGGACCCTCGCGCGCCCAGGCGTATTCGGGAGCTGTCGTAGTGTGGCTGGTGGCCATCGCCACGCCCCTGCTCGGCACCGCCAACGCTCAGTTGATGCCTTGGCGCGTAACCCTCCTGACCGTTGTACTGGCACTCGTCATCATGGTGCCTTTGGCCGAACTGCTGTGGTGGCGCCTCGGGTCGACCGTGGGTCGGGCCTCGGCACCAGGTGGATGACGGGACTATTCCCACGATGTTCCCCGCCCGGCGCCCGACAGCCGGCCCCGGGGCTCCCGGCCATCTTTCGACTGAGGAGTAGCCCCTTTCCTGGAGGAATACCATGGAAGGCCAGGAAGCTCGCCAGAGGGCAACCCGCCAGGTCGAAGCGAAGCTCGGCTTCTACGTCCACGCGGTGGTGTACGTGGTGGTCAGCGCGCTTCTCGTGGTCGTCAACCTGAAGGCGTCCCCCGCAGACCTTTGGTTCCAGTGGCCGCTTCTTGGCTGGGGGGTCGGCATTCTCATGCACGGGTTGAACGTCTTCGTATTCGAAGGTCGGTCGCCGGTACGCGAGCGACTGATCGAAAGAGAGTTGAGGAAGAGCAGTGCGAGCAGGACCTGATGCCGTTCGCTTCTGCTCTCACCCTCTGACTCGGCGGCTCGTGCCTGCCGGGGTGTAGAATCGGGATAGCGCCATGGACGTGAAGACCAACAAGGACGTGGTGCGCCGATTCTACGAGGAAGTGATCAACCAGTTGAGGCTGGAACGGATCCCCGAGTTGGTGGGCGTTGAGTACACCGAGGTGATGGATGGTCGACGTCACCCCGTGGGTCTCGCAGGAGTCGAGGCGCATGCCCTCGGCGTCCGCGGGACCTATCCGGACCTGCATCTCACCATCGACCGTCAGATCGCCGAAGGCGAGTGGGTGGTCAGCTGCGTCACGGCTACGGGTACCCAGGCGGGCGAGTGGATGGGGATGGCGCCGACGGGGGAGCGGGTGACGTTCACAGGTGTCAACGTGGACCGCGTCGTCGACGGCAAACTCGTGGAGCACGGCGGAGCGGCGAACATGCTCGGTCCGCTTCTCGCCATCGGGGCGATCCGCGTTGTGGGCCCGGGAGGCCCGACGGCCTGAGACGGTCCGGAACCCGGCGCCCGCTCGAACCGGAGCCCCCCCGTTGCGAGCACCCTCTGGTGGAGACGCCGGATCCGGCGGTAGGGTAGCGGCAGAGGCGAGCCACTGGCCCGCAGCGCAGTCCTCGAGCCTTCGCCCTGGTCACCGGAGCCGGCGTGCGGCGGGCGAGTCGCCTGCGCGCGCTCGCGGGTGCGGATCCAAGGGGGGCAGAGCCGCAATGGACGACGTCTGGGCGGAAGGCGAGAGCTACGAGCCGTACGTGGGCCGCTGGAGTCGCCTGACGGCACGGGCGTTTCTCGAGTGGCTCGACCCCGCGCCAGGGTCGAAGTGGATCGACGTGGGCTGCGGAACCGGAGCGCTGAGTCATGCCATCCTGGCGCTGACTCAACCGGTGCGACTGTTGGGAGTCGATCGCTCCCCCGGGTTCGTGGCGCATGCGCGCCGCACGTCCCCAACCGGGCGGGCCCGGTTCGCGGTGGGCGACGCGCAAGCCCTCCCGGTGGGCGGCGGCCGGTTCGACGTGGCAGTGAGCGCACTGGTATTGAACTTCATGCCCCGGCCGGAGCGCATGATCGCCGAGATGATTCGCGCCGTCCGCCCCGGCGGGAGCGTGGCGCTGTATGTGTGGGACTATGCGGCGAAGATGGAGATGATCCGGTGTTTCTGGGACGCCGCCCTGGAGCTGGACCCCGCGGCAGGCGCGCTGGATGAAGCATGGCGCTTTCCGCTCTGCCAGCCCGACGCCCTCCGTGCGCTCATGGCGAACGCGGGGTTGAACCGGATCGAGTTCGAACCGATCGATGTCGCGACGGTTTTCGGTGACTTCGCGGACTACTGGTCTCCGTTTCTTCGTGGCCAGGGGCCGGCGCCGGGCTACGTGGCCTCATTGGACGAGTTGGCCCGGGAGCGATTGCGGAAGGAGCTCGAGCGCCGCCTTCCAGTAGCGACGGACGGCTCGATCGCGCTCGTTGCCCGAGCGCTGGCGGTCGGGGGGCGGACGTGACACTCGGGCCCATCGGTTTGACAACTCGTGGCGACCTGCGGTACGTGATGGGTCCATTGAAAGGGCCGCCTCCAGAGGGCGCGAACCTTTGAGGAGGTGCCGCTGTCATGCGTGAGCCCAGGAATCCAGGGTTCGAGGTGGTCGTTCGCGAGAGCTTCGCGGCGCAGCGCTTCATGGCGACCATCGGAGCGACACTCGATCGCCTCGCGCCCGGAGAGGTCGACATCCGCGTGCCCTTCCGCCCCGACTTGACTCAGCAGCATGGCTTCCTTCACGCGGGAGTCGTCTCCTCGGTGCTGGACAGTGCCTGCGGCTATGCGGCGTTGAGCTTGATGCCCGAGGGCGTGGGCGTGCTCACCGTCGAGTTCAAGACGAACCTGCTGGCCCCCGCGCGGGGCCGTGGCCTCATCGCCCGTGGTCGGGTCCTGCGGTCCGGTCGGACGATCAGCGTGTGCCAGGCTGAGGCGTCGATGCTCGACGAGGACGTGGAGACGCCGGTGGCGACCATGCTGGGGACGATCATGACGATTCGGGAACGACCGGACGTCGTGGGGTGAGGCCGAAGCGACGAAACGAGCCGATGTCGAAACGTACTCCCCCGCAGACTGTGGGCCCGGTTGAAGGCGAGGCCCTGCTGGAGACCCTGAGCGCACGCTTTGCAGCCAACCCGCACCGTCACCCGGGCATCGCCTGGGCGGACGTGCGGGCGAAGCTGGAAGCCCAGCCGGCCAGGCTATGGGCGCTCAGCGAGATGGAGCGTACGGGCGGCGAGCCGGACGTGGTGGGCCTCGACACGAACGCGGACGAGTACCTCTTCGTGGACTGCTCGAAACAGAGTCCTGAAGGCCGACGCAGTCTCTGCTATGATCGGGCGGCCCTGGACGGACGGAAGAAGCACAAGCCGGAAGGGAACGCCGTCGAGACCGCCGACGCCCTGGGTGCGACCCTGTTGGACGAGGCGGAGTACCGGCGCCTGCAGGAGCTGGGCGAGTTCGACACCACCACGTCGAGTTGGCTTCTCACGCCGCCTGCCATCCGGGCGCGCGGAGGCGCCATCTTCGGGGACTACCGCTACGGAACCGTGTTCATCTATCACAACGGGGCGGAGTCCTACTACGCCGCCCGCGGGTTCCGCTGCGTGCTACGCGTGTAGGTGCGGCGCGTCGCGGAGGGGCGGCTCAAACGGACCGAAGCGCGCTCCTACCGCCGCTCCCCCGCGAGGATCAGCACCCGGCCGCTGCGCGTTCCGTTGATGGCGCTGTAGGCAGACGTGAGCAGGAGGTCTACCACACCGTCGCCGTCGACGTCTCCAATGCCCGTGGCGTCGAAGCCGAACGTCTCCCCGGGCACCCGGCCGGTGATCGCGTAGAGCAGGTGGCCGTCCTTGCCGGAGCGGATGTAGACCTTGCCTCCCGACGGTGCCGCGGCGGCGTGCTGCCATGCTCCGATGACGACGTCGTCGAGCCCGTCCCCGTCGATGTCGCCACCCAGGTCGGCTACGCCGATTCCGAATCCGTCACCGGCGGCTTCGCCGGCCAGTGTATAGAGGCGGGCGCCGGACGCGCCGGAATGCACGTACACCCGCCCGGTCTGCGGGCCACTGGTTCCGTCCGCCCAGTCCGACGAATAGACGTCCGGAACTCCGTCGCCGTCCACGTCGCCCAGGATGGAGACGAACATGGCTCCGTTCTGGGCGCCTGAGGCTTCCGCTTCGACCACGAAGTCGGGCTTCGCGGTGAGCCCGGTGAAGACGTAGGTCCGGCCACCCTGGGTGGGCCCACCTCCCGGTGCGCCGACCAGGAACGCACGACGCGCGCCGAAGCGCCAGCCTCCGACCGCGCTCCCGAAGCCCTCCCCCGCTTCGCCTTTCCGCTCCCACAGGACGCTGCCGTCCTTCCCCGAGTAGACCCGGGCCACTCCGGCGCCCTGGAGCGCGGCCGGTGCGCTCACGATCACGTCGTCGTGCCCGTCCCCGTCGAGATCACCGACATCGGCGACTCCGCCGCCGAAGCGATCGGCGGCGTCCCCGCCGAACCGGTGCAGCACGCGCCCGTCCGCACCCGAATAGACGTAGGCCGCACCTTCTCCCGGCGCTCCCGCGACGACGTCGGGGATGCCATCCGCGTCGACGTCCCCAGCCGACTCGATGCTGGTGCCGAGTCCCGCGCCCTCGGTTCCGGTGGCCGACCAGAGCAGTCGACCGCTGCCGCTCGAGTAGACATACACGCGGCCGGCGCCTCCTGCTGCCTGGGTGGCCGACGTGGTCATGTCGTGGATGCCGTCGCCATCCACATCGCCGATGTCCCGAGCGATCCAGCCGAACACGTCTCCCTCGGCCTCTCCTCTCCAGTCCCGCAGGATGCGGACGGGTTCCACGAAGGGCGACGCGTACTCCGCTGCGGTCGGGAAGAGGCTGGCGTAGCGCGGATCCTTACGGAGTACTGCTGCCTGGGGGACCAGCCCGATCTGCGTGAGATTGAAGGCTCCTCCTTCCTTCACGTGCTGCAGTCGCTCGAAGGCGTGGTCCAGGTCGCCTTCGGCAGCGTAGGAGAGCCCGGTGAAGTAGTAGGCCTGCCAATGGGTCGCCGGTGTCTTCTCGGCTTCGGCCAGGGCCGCACGAGCCGACTCGTAGGCTCCGGCACCCAGGTGCGCTTGGCCGAGCAGCAGCCAGGCGCGCGCGTTCTGCGGTTGCTCTGCGGTCAGTCCCTGCAGGATCTCCACAGCGCCCGCATAGTCCTGGTTCTGGAGACGCTGGACGGCCTGCTGCATCGGTGGCGCCTGCGCCGCGACCGCGCTGGAGGCGAAGATCAGAGAGGGGAGCAAGAGGACGCACCGACGCAAACGCATGCCGCACCGACCGTTGGCGACGAGGAGACAAGTGGACCCGTTGGGAAAGGGCCGCGGGTGGCCGTTCCCAGCCGGGTTGTACGGTGGGTGGGGCCTGGGGTTACCGGAACGGGAGGTCGTCGGATCGGTATGCCCTTGTCATGAAACGCGAAACGCGTGGCACCAAGGGTTGGGCGACGGGCGCCGCCGCGGCGGGAGCGACCGCGATGGGAGCGATGGCGGTGGGCGCCCTGGCCATCGGGGCGCTCGCCGTTGGACGGCTCGTGATCAAGAGGCTGCGGGTCGGTCGCTCACACTTCGGTCGTCTCCAGGTCGACGAGCTCGACGTAGGCCGGTTGCGCGTCGGCGAGCTGGTGGTCGTCAGGGGTCCGCGTCGTATCCGGCTCCCGAGGAAAGCCGCCGGCAACGGACGCCAGATCCCCCGCTTTTAGCGGCGCCGCCCGGCCCACCGAGCCGGGGGGTCTCGGAGTGCTTGCGCACGGGGGCCGGGCGGAGCATGGTGGGCCACCATGAGCCGCCTGATGCGATTCCCCGGTGCCGTGCCGCGCGACCCCGCCGTCGACGCCTGGCTGCAGGATCACGCCGGTGCCCTGGGCGAGCTGGCGCGCACCTGGTTCGACGTCCTGCGAGGCTGCGGAGACGACGTGTGCGAGCTGCTGCACGACGGTCAGCCCACGGCCTGTGTGGGCGACGCCGCCTTCGCCTACGTCGATGCGTTCAGCGCCCACGTGAACGTGGGCTTCTTCCTGGGCGCCGAGCTGCCCGATCCGCGGGGGCTGTTGGTGGGCAGCGGGCGCTTCATGCGTCACGTCAAGCTGAGGCCTGACACCGTCGTCGACGTCGCCGCGCTCGAGTCTCTCGTCCAGACTGCCTACGCGGACGTCCGAGATCGTGTCGGCGTCGTCGACGAGGCCGCGAGCTCGTAGCGGGCGCGGCGTCCGACGCGGCCATCGAACCGGAGAGCACGCGTGGAACGCGCCGTCCCGATCCTTCCTGCCGACGCGCTGGACGTGGCTAGGGCCTTCTACGTGGACCAGCTCGGCTTCGAGGTTCTGTTCGAGGCCTCCGCCGACGGGAAGCGAGGCCTGCTGGGCGTGGGCCGCGGAGGAATCCGCCTCACCATCGACAGTCCGATGGAGGGACACGGCCGAGCGGCCTGTGTGTCGATCGAGGTCGCCGACGTCGACGCCCTGTTCGCCGAGTGGAGCGCGCGTGCGGACGTGCTGCGCGAGCCGAGGGACGAGCCCTGGGGCGCCCGCACCTTCGATCTCCTGGATCCCTCCGGGAATACCCTCTTCGTGATGGGTCCTCAGCGGGGAGCGGGGGACAGTCGGCCGGACCAGGCGCCCGCGCGGCCTTCGCCCGAGGGCCTCGAGGAGCTGCACACGGACTTCGCGCGGGCCATGCGAGAGGGAAACACGACCGGCGTGTTGGAGCGGCTGCACCCCGACTATGTCCTCTGGTCTGCCGGCCGACCGCCGGTTCGCGGACGGGAAGCCCTGCGTTCGGCCTTGGACGCCGCGTTCGAGCGGTTCGCCGTGGAGCCCACGTTCGACTGCGAGGCGCGCGCCGTGCAGGGGGATCTGGCGGTCGAGCGAGGATGGGACGTTCAGGTGCTTCACCCCCGAGCGGGCGGAGCGCCACTGACGCAACGTCAGCGCGTCACCCTCGTGTCCCGCAGGGACGAGGACGGACGGTGGCGATTCGTGTGGGGCATGTCGCACGGGGTGGAAGGCGGTGCGACGTGACCGCCGACACCTGAGGGACCGCACGTCGTCGCATGTGGTCACGACTCTCCCCCACGACGCAGCGCACGCTGCTCCGCATCGTACCGTTCGGGGTGATCTGGCTCCTGCTGGCGCAGGTGTTTCTGATCTCGGACTATGCCGCGACCGGCAGCTTCTCCGACGTTCCGGACACGGCCATCCAGTTGACTCCGGCCATCTACGTCTTCGCGTCCCTGGCCGTCGCGTCCGTCGGCCTGCTGGTCGGTGCGATGGAGCTGCTCTTTCTGAATCGTCGCTTCACCGAGCGGAGCCTGGGCGTGAAGCTGATCGGAAAGACCGCGTTCTACGGCGTGTTCCTGGCGGCGGTCATCGGCGTGACGTTTCCCATCGCGGCTGCGATGGAGATGCAGACCGGTCTGACGGATCCCCGCGTATGGGAACGATTCAAGGCCTTTGCCATCAGCAAGACCAGCCTCGGGACGGGCGTGCAGCTGACCGCGTCCCTGGTGGCCTCGCTCTTCTATGCGGAGATCAGCGAGCACCTCGGACCGCACGTGCTGACCAACTTCCTCACTGGGCGCTACCACACGCCCAAGGAGGAGCGCCGCGTCTTTCTGTTCTCCGACATGAAGTCGTCGACGCAGATCGCGGAGCGACTCGGGCACGCGCGCTACTTCGACCTGCTGCGGGCCTACTACCAGGCGTTGGCCGAAGCGATCGTACAGACTGGCGGACAGGTGTACCAGTACATCGGCGACGAGGTCGTGGTCTCCTGGCCCGAGGCGATCGGAGTGCGGGACGGCAACTGCATCCGTTGCGTGCTCCAGATGCAACGCGATCTGGGACGGCGAGCCGGCTGGTTCCAGGCCCGCTTCGGTGTCGCTCCGGAGTTCAAGGCCGGGCTGCAGACGGGACCCGTGACCACCGGTGAGATCGGGGCCCTCAAGAAGGAGATCGTCTTCACGGGCGACGTGCTGAACCAGACGGCACGGATTCAGGGACAATGCGGAGCGCGGGGAGTGGACGTGTTGGTGGGCGATGCCCTGGCCTCCCGGCTCGCGGGGGTGGAAGGCGTGGAGTTCCGGTCGCTGGGGGAGCAGGTGCTGCGGGGAAAGGACCAACCCGTGGAGTTGTTCGCGTTGGCGAGGGAGGGATGATGGGCGACGAGCTCGAGGAAGTGCGGGCGTTCTGGAACCGGATCGCGGCGGATTGGCAGATCCAGGTGGGGCACGACGGCGATCAGAACCGGCGACTCAACTCGGATCCGGTGCTCTGGGAGCTCGTGGGAGACGTGAGCGGACTCGATGTCCTCGATGCGGGATGCGGCACCGGCTACCTCACCCGGGAGTTGGCTCGCCGAGGGGCTCGGGTGGTGGGCGTCGACGTGTCCGAGAGGATGATCGAGATCGCCAAGTCGTCGGCTCCCGAACTCGACGTTCGTGTCGACTCGGTGACCGCGCTCGACACCCTGGACGACGAGCGGTTCGATCGGGTGGTCTCCAACTACGTCTTGATGGACGTGCCGGCCCTTCGCGACACGCTGGGGGCTTTCTACCGCGTCCTCCGGCCGGGTGGCGCGGCGGTTCTCGTCTTTTCGCATCCCTGCTTTCCCCAGGGGATGCGCACCGAGGATCCCGAGGGGCGCGTCGCATACGTCTGGGCGCAACCCTACTTCGAACCCCACAAGGTCGTGGAGCCACCCTGGGGGCACTTCACGTCGGACTTCATCTGGTTCCATCGACCCCTGTCGGACTATTGGAAGGCGTTCCGCACCGCGGGCTTCGTGGTCACGCACTTCGAGGAGCCGCGTCTCACTCCTGACCGGTATGCGCTGGCCCGGTCGGCGCGCGAGCTCGAGCGGGCCAGGACGCGGCCCTACTCGGTGGCGTTCAGGCTGGAGAAGTAGGCGGCGTCCGTACCGCGACAAACCGGCCGCGGCGCGCTATTGTCGTGAACGGATCGTCCGCGGCGGCACTGCGTGGCTGGGCCCGGAGCGCAGTGAGTGGTCGTCGGAGAAAGGGTCCCGCGCACAGGTCGGGAGGGAGTTTCGGAATGGCGGAGGGTGGCGTGAACTGGACGGGAATCTTGCTGCGGCTGATCGCCGCCGCTGCCTTGGTGCACCTGACCTACAACCCCGAGGGGGTCTCGTTCTACCACTGGGCCGTGGCGCCCCTCTTCCAGAGCCCCCTGCCGGAGGGCTATCCCAGCGCCCTCATGTTTCTGAGCGGGGTGCTCATACTGATCGCTTGGGCGGTCTTCGTGCAGGCTACGCGGCGCTCTCTGGGCATCAAGGGGGCCATCCTGGTGGTGGCGCTGGGGATCGGGTTGGTCTGGCTGCTGGTGGAGTGGGGAGTGCTCTCGACCGAGGGAGCGCCCGCCGTCACGCACCTGGCGCTGGGAGTGATCTCGCTGCTGCTCGGCGTGGGCCTCAGCTGGTCGCTCCTCAGCCGGCAGATCACCGGCCAGGTCGACATCGACGAGAGCAACTGAGGGGCCGAGGCCGTTTGCGCCGAATCGGGAAGGCCGCTGCCACTGAGCGGGCCATCACCCCGCCCGCGGCGCGGGGTGCCGACCTGACCAAAGTCGGGGTTGCCGGTGCTGCCGACGGCTCCTATCCTTCGCGCTCCCCAACGAATCCATCGGAGCACCGATCGATGAAGAGCATCGCCATCCCCGCACAGGACACGACTCGCCGTCGCATGACGGCGCTCGGCGTCTTCGTGCGTCCCCAACCACTCCCGGGGTGGCGGTAGTCCTACACTCGCGCCAGGCGAAAACGGACGGCCTCCCGGTGACCCGGGAGGCCGTTTTCGTTTCCCACTTCGGCTCTGATGGAGATCCCATGCCGGTAGAGAACACCGAGATCGAACGGCGGCAGTCGGAGCGTCCTCAGGAAGGCGGTGTGCTCCAATTGATCGTCGACGCGTTGCGGGGCCGGGGGGCGTCCCCCACCGAGGGGCCGCTCACCTCCGCCATCCTGCTCCTGGCCATCCCGATGGTCCTGGAGATGGTGATGGAGTCCATCTTCGCGGTGGTCGACATCTTCTTCGTGTCGCGTCTGGGGGCGGATGCCGTTGCTGCCGTGGGCCTGACCGAGTCGCTGGTGATCGTCGTGTACACGCTGGCCATGGGACTGTCCATCGGCGTGACGGCCACCGTGGCGCGCCGCATCGGTGAGGGAGACGCGGAGGCGGCGGGGCGCGCCACCGCGCAGGGCATCCTGCTGGGCATCGCCATCGGCGTGAGCCTGGGCCTGATCGGCCTGTGGAAGGCGCCGGCGCTGCTCGCGCTCATGGGCGCGAGCGAGAGCGTGGTGGTGGTAGGACAAGGGTACGCCCGCCTCCTGCTCGGCATGAACAGCGTGATCGTATTGCTGTTCCTGCTCAACGCTGCATTCCGGGGAGCGGGGGACGCCGCCATCGCCATGCGCGTGCTGTGGCTGGCCAACGGGCTCAACCTGATCCTGGATCCGGCCCTCATCTTCGGGCTGGGGCCGTTCCCGGAGATGGGCGTGACGGGCGCTGCGCTGGCCACCACCATCGGTCGTGGAACCGCCGTGTGCGTCCAGCTGGTCACGCTGTTCCGGTTGTCGGACCGACTGCGGGTGGCGTGGGCGCTGTTCCGGCCCCGGCTCGACGTCATGGGCCGCCTGGTGCGGCTGTCCGCCACGGGCACCTTCCAGATCTTCGTGGGAACGGCGTCCTGGTTGGGCTTGGTGCGGGTCATCGCGACGTTCGGGGCCGAGGCGGTGGCGGGCTACACGGTGGCCATCCGCATCGTGATGTTCGCGCTGCTGCCCGCCTGGGGACTGTCCAACGCGGCCGCCACCATGGTGGGCCAGAACATGGGGGCAGGGCTGCCGGAGCGTGCGGAGTCCGCCGTGTGGAGGGCGTCGTTCATGAACTTCGTCTTCCTGGGCACGGTGGGCGTGGTCTTCGTGGCCTTCGCCCCGCAGCTGGTGGGATTGTTCGGCGTGGATGCGGTCACGGGTCGTTACGCGGTGCATGGCCTGCGCATCATCGCGGCGGGCTTCTTGTTCTACGCGTACGGCATGACGCTGACCCAGGCCTTCAACGGGGCCGGGGACGCCTGGACGCCCACCTGGCTCAACGTCGCTTGCTTCTGGATGTGGGAGATCCCGCTGGCCTGGGGGCTGGCGGTGCGGGGAAGCTGGGGAGCCGAGGGAGTCTTCTCGGCCATCGCCATCGCCTACGCCACCCTGGCCGTGGCGGCCGCAGTGCTCTTCCGCAGGGGGCGCTGGAAGGCGGTCACCGTCTGAGGCCAGACCCGGAAATGGCGTAGTTCTGCGGATTTCACGGGGCGTGAGGGTGGAGGGCGGCGGCTTTCGCTTCTCGGGGTGAAGGGAGAAGAACCTGAACCCCCGAGGAATCGAACATGAAGCGCATGACCGCCGCCTTCCGCCCCGCGCTCGCGCTCGCGATCACGCTCGTCGCCGCCGCCTGCGACAAGAGCGCCACCGGCGTGGATCCCGAGCCCGTGGCGCCCACGGCCCCCACCGTCGCCACCATGGCCGTCACCGGATCGGGGACGGTCTACCTCCGTGCCACGCTGGCCGCCAACGTCACGGACGTCGATGGCGACATCGCCGACGTCACGATCGATTGGGGCGACGGCACCACCTTCACCGTCGCCAACGGCTTCGATGCCATCAAGTTGGACCACGACTTCCCCGCGGCCGGCAAGACGTACACGGTGACCCTGACCGCGCGCGACGCCGGCAACCTCAGGACTACGTCCACGAAGTCGTTGAAGATCGATCCGGCCCCCCGCGCCTGCTTCGACGTCAAGGTCATCGGGGTCTGCTACCAGACGCATCCCAACTACAAGGGCGCGGACCTGGTCTTCACCGCCTTCGACAACAAGATCACCTCGATCACGCTCTCGACCACCAAGAACGACATCGAGACCTTCGTGCCGGTGGCGGGCATCGTCGGGCAGGCCAAGGTGCGCCTGACGGCAGGGTTCTCGGGTAGCCGCGGAAAGAGCTCGATCCGGCTGCGCGTCTACTCCTGCACGCTCTTCACCATCTGCAGCTCCGAGATCTACGACAAAACCCTGAAGTGGTAGCGCGAGGGTCCATGGATCGGGTCGAGGTGGGCGAACCCCCGACGACTGAACTCGCCCTCCCGACCTTCGAGGCCGCTCCGCCCTTCCGGGCGCGGGCGGCCTCGCCGCGTCCGGGGGGTCACCGACTGCGTCCGGGCCGCACACGCCGCAGTGCCCGGCGGCGGAGCCGCTCAGGAGGGGAGGTTCGCTGGCCTGCGGCCCTCGAACCTGAAGCGCACCCGCTGGCCCCCGGCGTCTTCGGCCACCTCGAACCAGGCCGGCGCGCCGGTGTCGACTCCGCCCCGAGCATCGCGCATCTCGGGGAGGGGGATCACGAACAGGCCGGTCAGGTCCAGCGTGTCCTGTGCCTCCTCCTCACCCATGTCACCGATATCGACCACCACGGCGCTGTCCTGGAGCAGGGGCAGCTCGTACTGGATCAGCAGGTCGGTCTGGAGCGGGGGCAAGCCGGGGACCGCCAGGGTGCCGCCTGCCGCCAGCAGGTCCGGTACGCGCCGCCCGTTGAAGTCGAGCGCGTCGTACAGGCTGGGGTCGTAGTGCGCGTACGAGCCTGTGGCGATCGCGTCCAACGCGGAGAGGATCCCGACGAAGTTGGTGCGACGGAGGTGCTGCTTCTGGGGGTCGTCCCGCCAGGCGCCCGACTCGATCAACACCGTGCTGGCACCCCAGGCGCCGATGAGGTCGCCGAAGGCACGCGGGTTGAACGTATCGTCGTACTTGGCGATGTGGTCGTCCACCAGGGGGCGCATGGCCGTGAGCACCACGGAAGCCACCTGCATGGCGCGCCGCCGCTTGTCGTCGACGCTGCGGGCGGAATCGAACGCCGGCGTCAACAGCGCGATGGCCACGCCTCGGTCGGAATCTCCGACACGTACGGCCGCGTTCTGGTCGTGCAGGTTGAAGCCGAAGGCGGGGCTCAGCGAGTCGTTGAGCGCCTTGAGCAGCCGACCCTCCGGCGTCTGCAAGCGACGCGCGTCCCGGTTCACGTCGATGCCCTGGGCGTTGCGGCGCCGGAAGCGCTCGGCGCCGTCGGGGTTCAGCATGGGTACCATGTACACGGTGGCCCCTTCCGCGATGCGGCGCGCCAAGGGATGCTCCGGTTGCTCATGGAAGAAGCGCACGATGTCGGCCAGCGCCATGGAGGCGGTGCTCTCGTCTCCATGCATCTGCGACCAGAGCAGCACGGGGACAGCTCCCCGCCCGTAGCGCAGCAGACGGATGTCCCGGCCCTCGGCGCTCGTGCCGACGACCGCTGCCTGCACCGTGCCTCCGAGGTAGGGGGTCACGCCGGACCAGTAGCGCGCGTGGTCGAAGCGCCGATCGTCCAGGCCGGCCACCCGTACTGCTTCATGCAGCGTGACCAGCTCTTCCGGCGAGGTTTCGGGTGGCGGCGGCTGGAACCGTTCGGGACGCTCGCACCCGGCCAGCGCGGACAGCACCACCAGAAGACCGCCGCGTCCTCTCATCAGAACGCGAACAGCCGGGTGACCTTGAGCGTGAGCAGTCGGTTGATCAGACGGGGATCGCCCGGCGCGGGGTCGAGATTCCGTCGCTCGGAGTAGACCAGGAAGAGATCGCTCAGCGGCGCGTGGATGATGTTCAGGCGCACGTTGGTGACCAGCTCGTCCGCCGATGTGTTGTACTGCACGAACGCGTTCAGGAACGTGCGCGTGTTGCGCGAGTAGCCGAGCCGACCCCCGTACAGGTCTGCGTCGACCTCCTGACCACCCAGCGTCAGCCGGTTGCGTTGGTAGCTGCCCTCGATGAACCAACGGAAGGTGGGACGCAGCGTGATCGTGCCCCCGACCGAGGTGCGGTCCCCGTCGTAGAAATCACCTTTGGTCATGGTCAGCGATCCGGCAACGGGCCGGCCCCCGTCCGAGCGGTAGGTCAGGGAGGTGAGCCCGAAATCGTACTCGCCGGCGGGTACCGTGGCGCCGGCGATGGCGGTGGCGTCGGCGAGCCGCTCGTATTGCCGCACGTGCTCGACGGTCAGGGTGGAGCTGTCGAGGAAGTGGATCTGCAGTCCCGGCGTCACCTCGCGGGTCTCGAGCTCCCCATCCAGATCCGTGTAGACACTCACGTCCACGTAGGGATTCAGCTCGGCCACGTTGGGCAGGTCGGGCTGCGGGTGGGCACCCATCGTCACGAACCCCTGCCGGAAGCCGCGCCTGGCCACGAAGCCCAGATCGGGCTCAAACCCGTCTCCCACGGTCTTGCCGAAGGCGGAGAGGTCCCATAGTGGGTTGCGCCAAGCCACCTCGACCTTGCCGGCCGTGTTCTGGCCGGTGGCGTCGGGGTCGTCGGTGAAGGCGAAGTAACTGTTCACCAACGTGGATCCGAACCGGAAGTTGCCGTCCACGCCGAAGGCGCGGTTGTAGTCGTCGGAGCCAGCGGCGGTCTGCTGGCGGTTGACGAACATGAAGCCGATATCGGAGCTGGTGAAGAGGTTCCGTCGCAGGCGCAACACGGAGAAGTTCTCCGCGGGTGCCAGCGTGTCGGTACGGGTCTGCATGTTGAGCAGGCCCACGTCGAAATTGCCGATGCGACCCGTGAGGCGCGCACCGCCCGCGATGGGCAGGGGCTCGCGACCGGGGGATAGTCCGATGCGGCGGGAGTGGAACAGCTTGAAGTCCCGCGGGCTCGACCCCAGGCGGTAGTTCCGGACCTGGGCGTCCTGGAAGCTGAAGATGCCCTCGTTCTCGAGGAAGAAGTCGCGCTTCTCGGGGAAGAACAGCGGAAAGCGCGTCAGGTTGACCTGCTGCTCATCCACCTCGACCTGGGAGAAGTCAGTGAGCGCGGTCACGTCCAACGTCAGCTGCGGCGTCACGCCCCACTTGAGATCCAGACCGCCGTCCAGGTTCGTGTCGGTGCCGGTGACGTTGAGGCCCTGGGCTCGTCCCACGCTGGTAAAGGGCTTGACCCAGAGGTTTCGCCCCTGCTTCAGGTTGGTCAGACCGGTCAGGGTGCCCGCCAGGGACATCTTGTAGAGGCGGTATTGCCGCGAGAGCGGCGCCCACATCGAGTCTTCGCTGTAGCGGCGGATGCGGCGCGAGAAGTTGATTCCCCAGGTCTGCTCTGGCTTGCTGGCGTCGAAGCGCAGCGTGGTCATGGGAAGGGCCAGCTCCACCACCCATCCGTAGGGCTGGATGGAAGTGGCCACGTCGACCACACCTTCCCACTCCCGATTCACGTAGGCCTGGTCGTTGAAGGCCTGGGCGTCGAACAGGGCGCCGGCGGGATTGATCGCGAACATGAACGCGTTCTGCCGGTCGAAGTAGGTGTCGAGCGCCACACCGAAGATGTCGGAGTTCTCGGTACGGAAGTCCTGCTCCAGCCCGGCCGAGAAGAGTTGGTCGGGACGGGCGTCGAAGAGCACCGCTCCGATGTAGATGGTCTCGTCGTCGTAGAGGATGCGCACCACGGTGCGTTCCCGTGAGTGGACGCCCTGCCGTGGGATGGTGGCCCAGAAGACACCGTCGGTGGAGTCGGCCTCGAGCCACGCGTCCTCGTCCAGCACGCCGTCCAGGGTGATCGCGGCCGTGGTGTGGTGAGCGGCCAGCGTGGGTCGGGGCAGGGAGAGCGGATCGTCCACCGCCGCCATGGGGGCCTCGATGCCGCCCGCCTGGGCGGTCGCGGCCGAAGGACGTGCCGCTGCCAATGCGGCCAGCGTGAGGAGCGCGCAGGGGAGCGCGGAGCGGGATCGTGACATGGCGCCCGATTTGACCGCAGCCGAGCGGGAAGTCAAGTGGAGCGCCCTATCGCCAGGGCGAGGGAAGGGGGGCATACTTCCAGCGCCCGCGACCGACGGACCTCCTCCCGCACCGATCTTGAGCCGGACTGACGAACAACGCCGCACGCCCGGGCCCGTCCAGACTGCGGTGCGCTCCGGGACCCCGCTGACCCTGACCCTGTTGCTGTGGGCGATGCTGCCGGCGGCAGGTGGGGCCCAGAGTACCTCCGGGGCCCCGCCCCCCGACCTGGAGGCGCTGCCCCGGCCCACGGTGACGATCGGTCGGGTGTCGGGAATCGAGATCGACGGGCGACTGGACGAGCCCGCCTGGGCGAGCGTGGTCCCCATCACCGCCTTCCGGCAGGCGCAGCCCTTCGACGGAGAGCCGGCCTCCGAGGAGACCGCCGTGTACCTCGGCTACGACGAGGGCGCGCTGTACGTCGCGGCGGAGATGCACGACTCCGATCCCCAGGGGCTGATCACCAAGAGCCTGGAGCGCGACGCGCCGGGGATCCTCTTCGAGGAGATGGACGCGCTGGGGATCGGCCTGGATACGTTTCTCGATCGTCGCAACTCGTTCGTCTTCTTCGTGAACCCCGAGGGAGGCCTCAAGGACGGGCAGACGTTCGACAACGGCCGCAGCCGCGACTACGGATGGAACGGCGTCGTCGACGTGCGGACCACGGTACACGACCAAGGCTGGACCGTGGAGATGCGGATCCCCTGGCGAACGCTGCGCTTCGATCCCGGCCTGGCCGACCAGCGGTGGGGCCTCAACCTCATGCGTCGCATCCGTCGCAAGAACGAGGTCTCGTACTGGGCCCCGCTCGATCGGCGCAACCGGATCTTCCTGGTCTCGCTCGCGGGGACGATGGAGGGACTCGGCACCCTGCCTGCGGGGCGCAACCTGACCGTCAAGCCGTTCGCGCTGGCCACGCGCGCCTCGGGTACAGCGATCGCCACCGATCTCCGCGGCAACGAGGCCGACGCCGGTATCGATCTGAAGTACGGGATCACACCCAACCTGACGCTCGACCTCACCTATCGCACCGACTTCAGTCAGGTGGAAGCCGATCAGGAGCAGGTCAACCTCACTCGCTTCCCCCTCTTCTTTCCCGAGCAACGCGAGTTCTTCCTGGAGAACTCCGGCACCTTCACCTTCGGCGACGTGAACCATGGGCCGGGCTCGCCCCGCTCGGGCACGTCGCTGAGGGACTTCACGCTGTTCCACTCCCGCGAGATCGGCCTCAAGTCCGGAACGCCGGTCCCGCTCCTGGGCGGGGCGCGCCTGAGCGGACGGGTCGGTCCCCTCGAGGTGGGCCTGCTGAACATGCAGAGCGAGGAGTTCGCCGAGGACCCGGCCGAGAACTTCAGCGTGGTGCGGCTGCGCAAGAGCGTGCTCGGGGATTCTGACGTGGGTGTCATGTTCACCAACCGACAGGCCACCGGAGTGGAGGGCGGCGCGTACAACCGCACGGTGGGCTTCGACACCAACCTCCGCCTGGCCGGTCACCTGTACGTCAACGCCTACGGCGCCAGCTCCAGCGATGGCGAGCCAGGAGACGGCGAGGCGGCCCGCCTGGCCGTGGGGTGGCGGGACGCGTTCTGGGACCTCTCTTCAGCCGTGCGCCGCATCGGAGCCGACTTCGACCCGGGCATCGGCTTCGTGCGTCGGACCGGCATCCGGGAGGGCTATGCCACCGTGGGTGTACATCCGCGGGTGGGTCGCTCCTTCCTGCAGGAGATCAACCCGTACGTCGAAGGCACCTATATCACCGACCTGGACGGACGGCTGGAGACCCGAGAGGTCGGCGGTGCCGTGGCCTTCAGCTTCGCCGACCGCTCCTCGATCAACGTCTCGTATACGAATCGGTTCGAGCGGCTGAGCGCTCCCTTCCGGGTGTCCGGGACCGAGATCCCCATGGGCGACTACAGCTTCAACGAGGGCTCGGCCCGCTACAGCTCCAGCCAGGGTCGCTCGTTCTCGGGGTCGGTCAACGTGTCGGGCGGAGGCTACTTCGGCGGCACCCGCTTCAGTGTGGGCGGCTCGGGCCGCTGGCAGCCCAGCGCCGGCTTCACGGCCGAGCTGGAAGCCTCGCGCAACGATCTGTCGGTGCAGGGTCAGGACTTCACCGTCAACCTGTACAGCGCCCGCCTCAAGTACGCGGTCTCCACCACGCTGAACTTCGGTGCCTTCGTTCAATACAACGGCGACACCGGAGAGACGATCACGAACCTGCGGGCGAACCTGATCCACGCGCCCTTGAGTGATCTGTTCCTGCTCTACACGGAACGCCGCGAGCGGGACGGCGGCGGAGTGCTGGAACGTTTCGTGACGCTCAAGGTGACGCGCCTGCTCGTCTTCTGAAGAGGAAGCCTCCGATGGATGCACGTCCCAGAGTCGCTCTCGTCACCGGGGCAGGGTCCGGGATCGGGCGTGCCTCGGCGCAAGCGCTGGCGCAGGGCGGGTTCACGCTGGTGCTGGCGGGGCGACGGGCCCAACCCCTCGAGGCGTTGGCGGCCGAGCTGAGGGAGGGCGCGCTGGTCGTTCCGACCGACGTCTCCGACCCCGCCGCCGTACACGCGCTGTTCGACGCCGTGGAAGCCCGCTTCGGCAGGCTCGACCTGCTGTTCAACAATGCCGGAACCGGTGGGCCCGCAGTGCCCTTGGAGGCGCTCTCCGTGGAAGACTGGCGGCGCGTGGTGGACACCAACCTGACCGGTGCCTTCCTGTGCGCGCAGCGGGCGATCGCGCTCATGAAGCGACAATCTCCCTCCGGCGGGCGGATCATCAACAACGGCTCGCTCTCGGCGCATACACCCCGTCCCTACTCGGCGCCCTATACCGCGAGCAAGCACGCGCTCACCGGCTTGACGAGGTCGATCGCCCTGGAGGGCCGTGCTCACGGCATCACCTGCGGACAGATCGATATCGGCAATGCCGCGACCGCGATGACGCAGCGGATGGCCGAGGGCGTACCACAGGCGGACGGGTCGACGAAGAGCGAACCCCGCATGGATGTGGACGACGTAGCCCGAGCGGTGGCGTACATGGCGAGCCTGCCCCCCGACGCGATGGTGCTGAGCCTGACGGTGATGGCGGCGGAGATGCCCTTCGTGGGACGGGGCTGACCACAGCGACGTTCGGGGCGCGACCGAGGAGCCCCCGCAGGCGGACGCCCCGGCGCTCGGGTGTCGCCCGCCACGGGGAATCGCGCGCAGCCAGGGCGAAGCGAGGGCCGGTCTACTCAAGGGATGGGGGGGCCCCCATCTTTCCCGACTGACCCCACGCTCGACTCCAGCCGCCCAGGTCCCATGCTCCGAACCCATCCGGCCGGCCGCGCCCTGGCGCTGACCCTGCTCTCCTACAGCCTGAGCGGCGCGGCGCCGCTGAGGGCCGCGCAGCAGGCCGGCAATGACGTGGGGAGCCAGCCCGAGCGCTCGGTGATCGACGGATCGCCCGCTCCTGCGGCCCCCGCCTCGATCACGCGTGACGCCTCCGGGCGCGCCACCGTGCGGGCCATCCGCTTGAGTGAGCCACTCCGTCTCGACGGCCGCCTGGACGAGCCGGTCTACGAAGGCAATGAGCCCTTCGGCGACTTCATCCAGGCGGCCCCGGTCTCAGGGGCGCCCTCCACGGAGCGCACGGACGTCTGGATCTCCTACGACGACGAGAACCTGTACATCACCTGCCGCTGCTGGGACTCCTCTCCGCCCTCGACCTGGATCGCCAACGAGCTGCGCCGCGATACGCCCGGACTCCGCAACAACGAGCACTTCGGTGTGATGCTGGACACGTTCTACGATCGGCGCAGCGGATCGATGTTCTACGCCAATCCGTTGGGGGGCCGCTCCGACTACCAGGTCGTGGATGAAGGTGGCCCCAACACCGATTGGAATCCCGTATGGGACGTGGCCGCGGGCCGCTTCGACGGAGGCTGGACGCTCGAGATGGCGATCCCCTTCAAGTCGCTGCGCTACAAGGAGGGGCCGGAGCCGCTCTGGGGCATCCAGATGCGGCGTTCCATCCGCCACAAGAACGAGTGGGCGTACCTGAATCCGGTCCCGGCCTTCCTGGCCGGACCACAGGCGCTCAACCGCGTCTCCTCCGGAGGCACCCTGGTGGGGCTCGATCTTCCGCCGGCCGGCAGCAACGTGGAAATCAAGCCCTACGGGCTGGCGGGGCTCAATACCGACCGTACGGCCGATCCGGTCGTGGACAATCGCACGAGTGGTGATGTGGGGGTCGACCTCAAGTACGCGCTCACATCCAACCTCACCGCCGACCTCACGCTGAACACCGACTTCGCGCAGGTCGAAGTGGACGAGCAGCAGGTCAACCTCACCCGCTTCAGCCTCTTCTTCCCCGAGAAGCGCGAGTTCTTCCTCGAGGGGCGCGGCATGTTCGACTTCGGCCGCGGCGGGGGTGGGTTCGGATTCGGCGGGGGCGGCGGCGGTGGAGGGGGTGGTGGTGGTGGCGGAGGGGGTGGCGGTTTCGGAGGAGGCGGCGGAGACGCGCCTTCACTGTTCTACAGCCGCCGCATCGGGCTTCAGAGCGGTGAGCTGGTGCCCATCCAGGCGGGGGCGCGCGTCACGGGCAAGGTGGGCTCCTTCGGCGTGGGCGCCATGAACATCCAGGCCGGAGGCGTGGACGCGGCGGGGATCCCGTCCACGAACTACTCCGTGCTGCGCGTCAAACGCGACATCCTGAAGCGCAGCTCCATCGGCGCGCTCTTCACCAATCGCTCGCAGGCCGCCGGGGGCGAGGGCTCCAATCAGGCCTATGGCGTGGACGCGGCGTTCGCGTTCTTCACCAATCTGAATCTGGGCGCCTACTGGGCCCAGACCGCCACCTCGGGCTACGGTTCCGACGATCAGAGCTGGCAGGTGCAAGGCGCCTACGCTGCGGACAAGTACGGGCTGACTGCTTCTGCACTGGAGGTGGGTGCCGACTTCAACCCCGAGGTGGGTTTCTTGAGGAGGAGTGGCTTTCGCAAGTGGTCCACATCCGCCCGCTTCAGCCCGCGTCCGGCCGCCGTGGAGGCGGTCCGCAAGCTGACCTGGGTGGCTACGGTGGACTACTTCGAGGACCGCCAGGGACGCATGGAGTCCCGCAGTCAGGAAGCCAACTTCAACATCGAGCTGGAGAACAGCGACCAGGTGTTCTTCCAGACCACCAAGGCGTTCGAGCGTCTGGTCGACCCGTTCGAGGTGTCCTCCGACCTGACCATCGTTCCCGGTGCCTACGAGTTCACCGACTACCGGCTGTCCTACAATTTCGGGCCGCAGCGGCGACTTTCCGGGAACGTCGCCTTCAATTGGGGCGAGTTCTACGACGGGTCCATCCGTTCGCTCAGCGTGAACCAGGGCAGGGTGGTGGTCACGCAGCGCCTCTCGCTGGAGCCCGGTGTCAGCCTGAACTTCATCGACCTACCCGTTGGCGAATCCACTCAAACCGTGCTGCGACTGCGCGCGGACTACGCCTTCACCGCGCGCATGTTCGCGAGCAGCCTGTTCCAGTACAACGAAGACGCCAACAGCCTCTCCAGCAACGTCCGCTTCCGCTGGGAGTACCGGCCGGGCAGCGAGCTGTTCGTGGTATGGACCGATGAGCGCGATACGGGACCGGGTGGAACCGGGCTCCGCAACCGGGCGCTGGCGCTGAAGTTCACGCGATTGCTGCGGTACTGAGGCCTGGGTCGAACGGATCCCTGCCTTGACCAGGGAACGGTTCGGCGCTAATGGTAACCATATGGTTACCATTCTTGCCGAGACCGATCCGACCCTGGACCGGACCCTCCACGCGCTCTCGGACCCGACACGGCGGGCGATCCTGGCCCGCCTGACGGAAGGGGAAGCCACCGTGGGAGAGCTGGCCGCGCCCTTCGAGATCACCCGCCCCGCCATTTCCAAGCACCTGCGCGTGTTGGAGGGGGCGCACCTGGTGCGGCGTACCCGGGAGGGGCGGGTCAGCCGCTGCGTCCTGGATCCGACGCCGCTCAAGGACGTGGCCGATTGGGTGGGGCGCTATCAGCGGTTCTGGGAGCAGCAGCTGGACGGGTTGGCTCGGTACCTCGAGCGCACTGCGCCTACGGCGGCAGAGGAGGAGGGATGATGGGGGAGACGTCGACCGTGAAGGTCTCACGACGCGTCGAGGCGGGCCTCGAGCGCGTGTTCCGTGCCTGGACCGACCCGGCGCAGATGAAGCAGTGGGCCTGCCCCGAGCACGCCGTGGTCGAGGAGGCCAGCGTGGACCTGCGGGTGGGCGGAGGCTACGAGATCCGGATGCGGGGAGACGAGGAGCGCTACACGGCCTACGGAACCTATCGCGTCGTCCATCGCCCGCACCGACTGGTCTACACCTGGGATTGGCGTGAGGAGGCGCACCGGATGGGTGAGACGCTGGTCACGGTGGAGTTTGTCGCGTCCGGGGAAGGAACGGAGGTCACCGTGACCCACGAGCGTTTCCCGAGCGTCGAAGCGAGGGACGGGCACCAGTTCGGTTGGACGAGCTGCCTCGATCGCTTCGAGCGCCTGCTGGCGCCCTCGCGGGCGGGTGCAGCCGGTACAGGGGGCTGAGGCGCCGCCGCTCGCGCGTTGGTGTCCCCGCCAGCACCGTTTCGCCGTTGGGCTCCTTGGATGCCGCACACTCTCCAGGGAGGGACAGATGCCGAGACCCCCGATCCGCCGCGCCGGTATGGCCCTGACTGCAGCCGCCTTGGCCCTGGTCACGGTCCAGGCGGGCGCCGCCCAGAACGTGTTGAGTGCCTTCGCGGGGAGCGTCGAGAAGGGAGTCTACGAGGCGGACTACGATGCGCTGGAGTACCCGGTCGAGATCGCGGCCGACCCTGAGGTCGCTCGGGTCGAAGGTGCGCTGCTGAGCCGGGTGCTGACCAAGCCTCGGGACAAGAGCACGCTCGAGGTCTTTCGCAGCTACGAACGGGAAATCGCGTCCGCCGGCTTCACCACGCACGTGTCGTCGGGTCCGGGCCTGCCCCTGCAGCAGACAATCCGCAAGGTCTACATGCGTTCTGGAGCGCCCCTCAACGCGCGGGCCTACCGGAACACGGACGGCCGCGTGGGGCGGAGCGATCTCGACCGCATCGCGACGCAGCCCGACTACTATCTGGTGGCAAGCCGCACGCGGGGAAGCCACACGCTGTACGTCTGTGTGCTGATCTCCACGAACCAGGATCTGTACATGGTCGAGGAGCTCACCGTGGCGGCGATGGAGGAGGGCACTGTGAGCCTGGATCTCGAGCGGATGCGCTCCGAGATCGCCGAGACCGGGAAGATCGCGATCTACGACATCCACTTCGCCACCGGCAGCGCGGCGATCGAACCGGAGTCCGCTGCGGCCCTGGCCGTGATCGCAACGTACCTGTCGGATGCGCCCGGAGACTTCTACGTGGTGGGGCACACCGACGATACCGGAACGTTGGAGGGCAATCTGAGGCTTTCCGCCGAGCGAGCCGCGGCAGTGCGTGAGGCGCTGGTGCGAGACCACGGCGTGTCCGCGTCCAGGCTGGAGACCCGCGGGGTCGGCCCCCTGGCGCCCGTGTCCACCAACACCGGCGAAGCCGGCCGCGCGCTGAACCGGCGCGTCGAGATCGTGCAACGGCTCGGCGGGAGCCGCTGAGCCCGAACGCCGGATGCTGTGTCCGGACGCGGATTGCCCCGTATGGGGCTGAAAGCGTGGCCCGCCGCCCGCGTACGTGACCTCGTCCCTGGGACCTCGGTCTGGCGCATGCATCTGTCCTGGAGCGGAGGGAGAATGGTCGCGCGACGACGCAGCGTGGAACGGCTTCGCTCGCTTGCGGCGGCCGCGCTCTGGCCCCTGGCTGCGGCGTCCACGCCCCTGGTCGCGCAGGATCCCACCGGGATCTGGCGCATCGAGGAGTGGCGACCGGGCGTCCTCGCGAGCGTCGTGCAGGAAGGCGTGCCCTATTCACAGTATGCGACCTCCCTGATCGTCATTGGTTCGGACGGAGTCCTGGTCGTCGACACGCGGGACACGCCCCGTGCCGCCCTGGATCTGTTGCGGGAGATCCGCGCGCGCACGGACCTACCGGTCCGTTGGGTGGTCAACAGCCACTGGCACTGGGATCACATGGGTGGGAACCAGGTGTTCGCGGACTCGTTCCCGAACGTGCAGATCGTCGCCCAGGCGAACGCAGCGCGGCGCATACGCGAGGACGGGGAGGCACGCTTCCAAGAAGAGATCGACCGGCTGACGGCCCGCTCGGAGCGGCTGCAGCGCTGGTTGACCAACGGGGAGACGGACGACGGCAGGGCGTTGAGCGAGGCGGACCGCCAACAGGTCGAAGACGTGCTGGACCGGGATCAGGTTCGCGTCCAGGACCTGGGCGCGGTGCGAGTGACGGCTCCAACCCTCGAGGTGCAGGACGCCTGGAGTCCGCCGGGTTGGGAGGGGATGGTGGAGGTCCGGCATCCCGGCCCTGCGCACACGGACGGAGACCTGATCGTGCGCCTCCCGGGCGCGGGGGTCATGGCGGTGGGCGATGTGATCGAGCAAGGACTTCCCTGGTTCGGGGATGGTACCGTGGGCGGGACGCGCGAAGTGTTGGACCATCTGGATGACCTCCTTCCACTTCCGGGCCACGGCCCGGTGCCGGCGGACCGTTCGCTGTTGAACGGACAGCGGGCGTTCCTGGACGCAGCCTGCACCGTGCTGGAGCGGGTCTGGACCTCCGACCAGCCGGTGGACGAGGCGCTGCTGGCGCTCGACCTCGATGCCCACGCCGCGGCGTTCCCGGGAGTGGGCAGGGAGGCCTTGATCGACTTCGTGCGGGGCGTCCTGGAGCAACGGGCCAACGAGCGGCGCGCGGGAGCGGCGGGTTTGCTCTAGGACCTTGCTCGCCCGCGACGTAGCGGGCCGTTGCTCTGGCACTGCGCCGACCGGAAGTGCCGATCCGCCGCATCACGTTGCGCGTGCCTTCCCCGGGGACGCATTCTGCGGCGCCTGGTGCATCACTTCCTTCGTCGGGGCGTCTGGTCGTGGGTTCTCCCGTTGTTTCCCCTGAACGTGAGCGTGCCGCGCTCGCCGAGCTCGCTGCTGCCTACGGCGTCAAGACACACTATTTCGACGGTCTCGACCGGCCCGTCGAGGTGGCGCCAGACACCCTGGTGCGTGTCTGCGCCGCGCTCGGTGCCGCGATCGCGCGCGCGTCCGATGCGCCCGACGCGCTACGCGCCCACCAGGAGGCGGTACGGACGACTGCGCTCCCCCCGGTGTTGGTGGCGTGGGATGGCACCTTACCCCGCGTGCACTGGGCCGCGGCCGGTCCGGTGCGGGCCGAGGTGCACCTCGAAGGCGATGGAGTGATCTCGTTGTCGGTGGCCGAGGGCGTCCTGACCACCGACGCGCCGCTGCCCTTCGGCTACCACCGCTTGACCGTGGAATCGGGGTCCCACGTCGAAAGCGCCAACGTGATCGCGGCTCCAACGCTGGCGTTCCGTCGCGACCGGGACGGGCACAGTTGGGGCGTGGGCACGCAGCTGGCGGCGCTGCGCTCCCGTCGCAGCAGAAGTCTGGCGGATCTCGCAGACCTCGAGCGCTTGTGCCGGTGGGTAGGTGCGCACGGGGGAGACCTGGTCACGGTGCTGCCGCTGCTGCCCACGTTCAACGGCGCGCCCGCCGAGCCCAGCCCCTATAGCCCGGTGAGTCGTCTGTTCTGGTCGGAGCTCATCCTCGATCTGGGCGGCGGCCATCGTCCCACGAAAGCCCCCGGCGTGCTGGACGTCTCCCGCGCCGATGAGGAAGTGCGGGCGGCGCTACGAACGCTCCCGGTTCCGGACCGGGCCGCACTCGATGCGGAGTTGCTGCGCTACGCGCGCTTCCGGGGCGCGCAGGCGCGCTGGGGCCGCAACTGGAGGGACTGGCCCTCGGGCCCCCGGGCGGGGCGGCTTTCCGACGGGGACGTGGACCTCGAAGAGGAACGCTTTCATCTGGTGGCGCAATCGCTGGTGCGTGGCCAGCTGGACGGTCTGCGCCACCGGTTGGAGAACGACGGTGTGCGTCTGGGCCTCGACCTGGCGGTGGGCGTGCATCCCGACGGATACGATCCGTGGTCCCGCCAGCCGCTCTTCGCGGAAGGCATGTCGGTGGGCGCGCCTCCCGACCGGGGCTTTCCTTCGGGTCAGGACTGGGGCTTCTCTCCCGTGCTGCCGGCAGCCTCGCGCGTCGAGGGGCATCGCTATCTGGCCGCGTCCATCGCTCATCAAGCCAGCCTGGCCGGGGTGCTCCGTATCGATCACATCATGGCCTGGACCCGGCTCTACTGGATTCCGCACGGGTTCGGGTTGCACGAGGGGACCTACGTGACGTATCCGGCAGAAGAGCTGTTCGGAATCCTCACGCTGGAATCGCATCGACACCGGTGCGAGATCGTGGGCGAGAATCTCGGGACGGTGCCTCCCGAGATCGGCGAGGCGCTTCCACGCCACCGGATCTGGGGGATGTACCTGGCGGAATTCGAGGCCATGGGTGACGCGCCGCAGTCACCCAGCGAACAGCAGATGGCCCTGATCGGCACGCACGACACGCCCACGTTGGCGGGATGGATCGCTGGGATCGACATTGACGAGCGGGTGCGCTGCGGGCTCCTGCGCGAGGATGCGGCGCCGGGCGAACGGGAAGCGCGCACGGCCGGGGCACGCCGCCTGGCAGAGCTGCTGCTCCGCGACCCGGACGATCTCCCCACGCTGTTGGGCGCCCTGCTGGACTGGCTCGGGCGCTCGTCCAGCCCACTGGTGGTTCCCTGGCTCGAGGATCTATGGCTGGAGTCCGAACAGGTGAATCTACCCGGGACCCGCTCTTCAGAGCGCCCCAACTGGCAGCGACCCATGTCGCGGCTGCTGGACGATGTCATGGCCGACGTCGAGGTGGCGGAGCGGCTGCGCCGCCTCCAGGCCGCACGTCAGGCCGCCTCCGCGGATCCCTCCCCCTCTGACTGAGCGAGATCGTATGTCATCCGAGCTCTCGGGAGCAGCGACGCCCCACGACCGGGACCGCGGTCCTGCACGGGCCGCGGCGGAGACCCTCAAGCGCAAGCCGCGCCTCTCGTTCTGGGACATCTGGAACATGAGCTTCGGGTTCCTGGGGATCCAGTTCGGGTTCGCGCTGCAGAACGCCAACGTGAGCCGGATCTTCGAGACGCTGGGGGCCAGCGTCGAGGACATTCCGATTCTCTGGATCGCGGCGCCCGTGACCGGACTGCTGGTCCAGCCGGTTGTCGGCTATCTGAGCGACCGCACCTGGAACCGGCTGGGCCGGCGCCGTCCCTTCTTCCTGGGCGGAGCCATCCTGGCCACCATCGCCTTGATCCTGATGCCGAACTCGCCCGTGCTGTGGATCGCGGCGGGGATGCTCTGGATCATGGATGCCTCCATCAACGTTTCGATGGAGCCCTTCCGCGCGTTCGTAGGGGATAACCTCCCCTCCGAGCAGCGCACCACCGGCTTCGCCATGCAGAGCTTCTTCATCGGCACCGGCGCGGTGGTGGCCTCCATTCTTCCCTGGCTCCTGACGGAACAGTTCGGCGTGAGCAACGAAGCCCCCGCCGGTGTGATTCCGGACTCCGTGCGGCTGTCCTTCTATCTGGGCGCAGCGGTCTTCTTCGTGGCGGTGTTGTGGACGGTCCTGCGCTCCTTCGAGTATTCGCCCGACGAGATGGCGTCGTTCGAAGAGAACCAGTCGCGAGAAGCGTTCATCAAGGACATCCGTTCCCCCGCGCAGCTGGCCGAGAACGGGGGGCGTCAGGTGGCGTGGGGTGCCACGCTGGCCGTGGTGGGGACGTTGTTCACGCTCTGGCTGGCGAGCCGATCCATCCATGAGGTCATGGTGCTGTCTTCCGGCCTCATCGTGGTAGGCGCCCTGCTCATGGTGTCGGGGGCGCTGCAACGCGCGGGACGGTCCCAGAACGGCTTCGTGACCATCCTCAACGACTTCCAGGACATGCCGCGCACCATGAAGCAGCTGGCCTGGGTCCAGTTCTTCAGCTGGTTCGCCCTCTTCGCCATGTGGATCTACACGACCGCGGCCGTGACCAGCCACATCTACGGCGCGTCCGACCCCACCTCGGCGCTGTACAACGAGGGGGCCAACTGGGTGGGTGTCTGCTTTGCCACCTACAACGGCATCGCCGCCCTGGTGGCCTTCCTGATTCCGGCGTTGGCCCGCCGCACCAGTCGCCGGGCGGCACACGCGGTCTGTCTGGTATGCGGAGCGCTGGGGCTCCTCTCGGTCTTCCTGATCTCGGACCCGACGCTGTTGCTCGGGTCCATGGTCGGCGTCGGCATCGCCTGGGCGAGCATCCTGTCGATGCCCTACGCGATCCTGACCGGGTCGCTGCCACCCTCGAAGATGGGGTACTACATGGGTGTCTTCAATTTCTTCATCGTGATCCCTCAGATCGTGGCGGCTTCAGTACTCGGCTTCCTGATCGGGCGCTTGTTCGGCGGTGAAGCCATCTACGCGCTGTTGGTGGGTGGAGCCTCCTTGGTCTTGGCGGCCCTCCTGACGATGCGGGTCGACGATCACGACGATGTGGCGGCTGCCAGTGCGAGGTGAGGAGGTGACGATGGACTGGCGCGCGCGCAGGACTGGACGAACCCAGTGGGGCGCAACACGGGTGGCGCTCACGCTGGCACTGAGCACGGTCACCGGGTTCGGGTGCCGCGCGGAGGCGACTCCCGCAGGCGACGCTGCGGCAGACGAGCCTCCCACGTCGGCGGCTGTCGCTCCCTCGGAGCCCGAGTTCTGGAACAGCGCCACCGTCTACTTCCTCCTCACGGATCGGTTCAGGAACGGGGACCCGTCCAACGACTTCGCACTGGGGCGCGCCCGGGATGGAGCGCCCCTGCGAAGCTTCCTGGGCGGGGACTTCCGCGGTGTCCTCGAGAAGATCGAGGAAGGCTATTTCGACGCCCTCGGCGTCACGGCCCTCTGGATGACGCCCTTCGTGGAGCAGATCCACGGAAGCGTCGACGAAGGCACCGGACAGAGTTACGGCTTCCATGGCTATTGGGCGCGGGATTGGACCGCGGTCGAACCTGCCCTGGGCAGCGTCGAGGATCTACGTGCGCTGATCGACGCGGCGCACAGGCATGGCATGCGGGTGCTCATGGACGCCGTGATCAACCACACGGGCCCGGTGACGCCCCTCGATCCACAGTGGCCGGACGAGTGGGTGCGCACGGGTCCCCGCTGTGTGTACACGAACTACGTGACCACGGTCGAGTGCACGCTGGTAGACAATCTCCCGGACGTTCGTACCGATCGCGACGAGCCCGTGGAGCTGCCGCCGCTGCTGGTGGCCAAGTGGGAGCAGGAAGGACGGCTCGCCGAGGAGCGGGCCGAGCTCGACGCGTTCTTCCAGCGCACGGGGTATGCCCGAGCGCCCCGCTACTACCTCATCAAGTGGCTCACCGATTGGGTGCGGGAGCTCGGGATCGACGGGTACCGGGTGGATACCGCCAAGCACTTCGAGGAGCGGATCAGCGCCGAGCTGGCGCGCGAAGCCGAAACGGCGCTGGCGGAGTGGCGGGCTGCCCATCCCGAAGCTGCCGGCGACGATCTGCCCTTCTTCATGGTGGGTGAGGTCTACGGCTACGATGTCGACGGCGGAGCGGAGTACGACTTCGGAGATCGACGCGTCGATTACTTCGAGTTCGGATACGATGCCCTGATCAACTTCGGATTCAAGCGGGCCGCGACGGGACCGATCGACGACCTGTTCAGCCGCTACTCCAGGGCGCTGAGCGAGGGAGCCGTGGAGGGCTCGGCGATCCTGAACTACGTGAGCTCCCACGACGACGGGGAGCCCTACGACCTGGAGCGGCGAGATCCGCTGGGGGCGGGCACGCGCCTCCTGCTTTCACCCGGTGGTGCGCAGATCTACTACGGCGACGAGGTGGCGCGACCGCTGCAGGTCGCGGGTGCGCAAGGCGACGCGAACCTGCGTTCGCCGATGGAGTGGGACGCCATCGACGGTGGCGACGTCCGCACGCGTGAGATCCTGGACCACTGGCAGAAGCTCGGACGGTTCCGCGCCGCACACCCGGCGGTGGGGAGCGGACTGCATCGCTCGCATCAAACGGACCCGTACATCTTCAGCCGTACCTTGGAGCGCCCCCAGGGTGCGGACCGGGTGTTGGTGGCACTCGCTGCGGCACCCGGCGTGAAGACGATCCCGGTGTTCGGCGTGTTCGAGGACGGCACGGTGCTCGAAGATGCCTATTCCGGCTGGACGGGCCCGGTGCGTGCCGGGGTCGTCACCGTGGAGAGCGCGTTCGGGATCGTCCTGCTGGGAGAGCCCCGGTGAGAGCGGCGGTCGTCGTCCGCCGTACCGCCGTCCTCCTGATCGCGGGTCTCCTGCCCGAAGGCACGCATGGACAGGAGGCACCCGCGGGCCCCCGTCTCCGCGCCGAGGTCGAAGGAGGGCGGGCCATCCGCCTCTCGTTCGTGGGGGTGGCGCCCGTCAGCGACCCGCGCGAGGTCCGACTCACGGATGGGCGAGGACGGCCCCTGGTGATCGAGGCGCTGCTGCCCAACACGGCCGACGCGGTACTGTTGGTGCCTGCCGCACCGTTCGATCCAATGCGCGTCCACTACGTGGAGGTTCCCTCGCTCGAGCTCGCGGCGTTGGTACGGCGCGATCCGCTCTTCCGCGCCCTGTACTCGGCCAAGCCGCTGGGCGCGCTCGTTGCCGAGGACGGAGCCCGCACCGACGTGCGGATCTTCGCCCCGCGAGCGACGGCGGTGCGGCTGTTCCTCTATCGCGCCAAGGACGACGCCCCGGAGGAGGCGTTCCAGGTGGTGGGGATGGTGCGTGATCCGGACGGCGTCTGGGAAGCCACTCTGGACGGGGATCTGCACGGCTCCTGGTACGATTTCACCGTGCACGGTCCGGACGACCCGGGCAACTGGTTCTACGAGACCCATCCCGTGCACATCTCCGACCCCTATGCGCTGGTCAACGACGATGCCCAGGGGAAGTCGAGGATCTGGCGCGACGGACCGCCGCCCCCGCCGGTCCGTGGCGGCCGCCCCGCCATGGAGGACGTGGTCGCCTACGAAGTGCACGTGCAGGACTTCACCGATCTGCTGCCGGTGGCCCTCGAAGACCGAGGCACGCTCGCGGCGTTCGCGCGCGCTGGACTCGTCAACCAGCACGGAGAGCCGGTGGGATTCGACCACCTGGTCGAGCTCGGCGTCAACGTGGTGCACCTCATGCCGGTTCAGGAGTACCTGCACTATCCGGACGAGGCCTGGAGAGCGGCGTTCGCGGAGGACGACTTCGCACGCACGATGGGGATCGACCGCGAGAACTACCAGTGGGGATACCGCACCACCCACGCGTTCGCGGTCGAGAGCCGCTTTCGGCCTCGCGGTGCGGAGCCAGGCTCCGAGCGAGAGTACTTCAAAGCGTTGGTGCGCGCCTTCCATGACCGGGGCATTGCCGTGGTCATCGATGTGGTCCCGAACCACACCGGGGAGAACATGGATGGGCGCCACTTGCTGCTCAATTTCAACGCTCTGGATCTCCCCTACTACTACCGGACCGACGAACGCCTCCAACACATCGGGCCCTTCGGCAACGAAGTGAAGTCCGAGGAACGGCCGATGGTGCAGCGCTGGATGCTGGATCAGCTCCGCCATTGGGTCGAGGTGCTCGGCGTCGACGGGTTCCGCATCGATCTGGCCGGTCAGATCGATCGCCAGACCTTGGGCTGGATCAAAGCCGAGCTTCCCTCCGATCTGATCCTGTACGGAGAGCCGTGGATCGCACCGAGTGACCCGGACGTGCGCGCCAACCCCGACTGGGCGTGGTACAAGGCCGATGCGCCCATCACCTTCTTCCAGGACGACGCCCGCAACGCGATTCAGGGATCGCCCTTCGACGTCGAAGACCGGGGCTGGGCCGGGGGGGATGCGGACGCGCGCGACGCGGCCATGCGGGCCCTCGCCAACGACTACCCGGAAGAGCCTCGCACCACGTCCGGCATCGCCTACGTCGACATCCATGACAACTGGGCGCTGACCGATCGATACGCCAGCGAAGACCACGATGGGCGGAACGGCGTGGACCTGGGCGCCGTGCGTCGGGCCGCCGGATTGCTGCTGACCTCGGCAGGGCCGGTGGTGCTGCACGGGGGGACGGAGATGTTGCGTTCCAAGGGGCTGGCGCCGCTCGAGGCCCGAGAGGTGGAGGCGGTGGGCGGCACCGTCCACTTCAAGGGCCGGGACGATACGTACAACCTGCGGGCGCCCAACCGCTTCCTGTGGGAGACCCTGGCCCCCGGTTCCCCACAGGCTGCGATGCGGGACTATTGGAAGGGGCTGTTGGCGCTACGTCGCTCCTCCCACGGGTCCGTCTTCCGGGTGCCGCACGTTCCCGAGGGGCACTATCGCTGGATCACAGCCGACGATCCCCATGTGCTCGGCTACGTCGTGGGCGAGCAGGTCCTCGTCCTGGTGAACAACGGAGACGAGGCGGTGCGGGTGCGCGTCGACGTCGGCGAGGGTGCGTGGCGTCAGGTGGCCGACGCCGAACGGGTCGACGTGGAGCACGGCGTGGCGGGAAGCCTGTCGCGCCTCGCCGGAGGGAGTCACGAGATCTCCGTACCGGCCGGCGCCTTCTTGCTCTGGGTCCGCGAGGCCTCTCAGTCCTCCAGATAGTCCGGCCAGCCGGGCTTCGTCTGCGCCGCGAACACCACGAACGACTCCAGATGGGCCACGCCGTGCTGGGTGGTGAGCGCATCCATCGTGAAGTCCCTCAGATGTTGGATGTCCCGCGTGGCCACGTGCATCAGGAAGTCGTGCTCGCCCGTGACGTGGTAGAGCGCCCGCACCTCGGGGAGCGCGATGGTGTGTTGGCGGAAGGCCTCCACCAGCTCGCGCGTGTGGCGGGCCAGCCGTACCGCCACCACGGCCTGAACGCCCACACCCAGCGCCCCCGGGTCGACGACCGCGTGGGCTCCGGTGAGGACGCCGCGGTCGAAGAGCCGCCGTACGCGCTCCAGACAGGCGGACGGGGATAGGCCCACGCGCTCGGCCAGGTCCCGGTTGGAGAGCCGGGCATTCTGCACCAGGAGCTCGATCAGGCGCCGATCCGTTCGGTCCAGGGGTGTTTCCATGGTTTGATTCCGAATTTAATGCGGTCAACTTGAAAGTGAGTAGAAGATAATACCATCCTTGTGCTGTAACTCAGAACAAGGAGGCCTTCCATGCGTGCCAGAACGAGGTTCGCCACCGCCGCCGTCCACGGTGCCTGGGACCCGAAGGGCCTCGGGGCGGGAATGGTGCCCCCGATCGACCTGTCCACCACCTACCGCCTGCCGATCGGGCCGGACGGGCCCGCCCTGATGGACGGATGGGTGGCGGGCGAGGAGTTGGACGGGTCGCCGATCTATGCGCGGCTCCACAACCCCACCGTCGCAGCCTTCGAGCGTGGGCTGGCCCGCCTGGAGGGCGCGGATGGAGCAGTGGCGTTCGCGTCGGGGATGGCGGCCATGACTGCGGTCCTGCTGGCGGCGCGAGTGGCGGGCCAGGGGAACCACGTGGTGGCGGTGCGGCCGCTCTACGGCGGGACCGACCACCTGCTCTCCAGCGGACTGCTCGGGCTGCGGATCACCTGGGCGACACCCGAGGCGGTGGCTGAGGCGATCGAGGCGGATACGGTCCTGGTGATCGCGGAGACCCCAGGCAATCCCACCCTGGATCTGGTCGATATCGAGGCGCTGGTGCGGGATGCCGGCGACGTGCCGGTGTTGATCGACTCCACCTTCGCTACGCCAGTGCTCCAGAACCCGATCGCGCACGGCGCGACGCTGGTTCTGCACAGCGCCACCAAGTTCATCGGCGGGCACTCGGACGCGCTGGGTGGCGTCGTGGCGGGACCGGACGCGTGGGTGCGGCGTCTGCGGCAGGTACGGATCGCGACCGGAGCGGTGCTGCATCCGCAGGCCGGCTACCTGCTCCACCGCGGCCTGGCCACACTCCCGACGCGCGTGCTGACGCAGCAGCGTTCCGCAATGACGCTCGCCGAACGGCTGCGCGCCCATCCTGACGTGCTGGAGGTTCGCTACCCGGGACTGGCGGCCAACGCCGGCCACGCCGGGATCGTGGCGCGTCAGATGCGTGGGCCCGGCACGATGATCGCCTTCCGTGTGCGCGGCGGATCTGCGGCGGCTCAGGGGCTGCTCGGTGGCCTGCGCGTCATCACCCCTGCGGTGAGTCTGGGTTCGGTGGAGACGCTGATCCAGGTTCCGGCAGACTTCACACACCGCGCCATGGATGCGGACGACCGTGCGGCTGCAGGGATCCCGGACGACCTGCTACGCCTTTCCGTCGGTCTGGAAGATGTTGAAGACCTGTGGGCGGATCTCGCCGCAGGACTCGAAGCCGCGCGCGAAGTGGGTGTGGACCGCGCAGAACGTGTGCTGGCCGGCGTGTGAGCGGGACTCAGCGCCAGCCCAGCTCGATCACCTCGAAGTCGCGCGCCCGCAGGCTGGCGAACGCCGGGTTCAACACGTCGTTGTTCCAGCGCGCGTCCATGGTGCCCTGTACGTAGAGGTCGCTGCCGTTGTCTGCGACGATCAGCCCGTAGCGTTGCATCGCCCGGAAGATGCGCTGGACCTCCGGCGCATACCCGGAGAGATCGACGCTGGGTTTGAGACGCAGGCGCGCTCCCATGGGCAGAGCGAGCGGGTTGGAGCCGGCGGCGTGCGACGCAGGCCAGACGTAGCCGTTGGTCGACCGCACCGTGACGCGGAAGGCGTGCTCAATCTCTTCGCTTCCCATCGCCTCGTGCGCCTTGACCAGCCCCGGGAAGATGGCGAGGCCGGCAGCATCGGCGGACGTCCACCCCTCCGGGCGCCGATCGTTGCGGCCAAGATCGAAGACGGCGCCTGAGCCCGCCTCCCAGCGCCCGGCCGACGCGTTCCAGCGTGTGGCCCAGGTCTCGAACAACAGCCAGCGGTCGCGGTCGACGATCAGCAGATGCCGGTCGCCCTCGTCCCCGCCTCCGGGCGCAGCGCCTTCGACGTGGTTCGCCTCGGTGCGGGCGACGGACGGGATCGGATAGCCCAACGGCCGACCCGGGGCACCTTCGTCGCTTTCGTCGCCGTAGAGCGTGAACGTGACGGGAACCAGCGGCTGCTCTCCGTCCACCGCGACGTAGGGGATGCCATAGGGCGGCGGTCCGAAGTCCGGGTGCAGGCCGCGGTCGGGACCGATGAACTGGATGAAGGCGCCGGAGCGCGGGTCGACCGGTGCGGTGGAGAGGTCGCGGTTCCACCAGTTGTCGGCGGGGAAGGGACGCCGCCCGGACAGCTCGTCCAGCAGGACCACCCCTTCCTCGCCGGAGTCCTCCGGTGCAGCCGGCGCGCCGGAGCAGGCGGGGAAGCAAGCGAGCATGAGCGCGAAGAGCGGGATGTGTCTTGGCATGGGCAGTTGGACTGCAGCTTTCGTGCTGGCCCCGCCGCTTCGGGCCCGAGCTGCACCGGCTGCCGCCCGGGGCCGCTTGCGGTGGGCGGGCCCGGTGTCGACGTTGGCCCTTCCGTTGGCCCGTTGGCAGCGAAGCATCCTGGAGACGTTCCCATGTCCCGTCTGTCCCGCCGCGACTTCGTCACTCGCTCCGCCGGCATCGGCGCGGGCGCCCTCACCCTCGGACGCCTTCCCGAGGAAGCCGGCGTCCACGCGCGGCGGGTCGGCACGCCGATCGTGATCACCAGCCACGACAACGCCACCGGCCGCCAAGCCATGGTGGAGGCGTGGGGCATCCTGGGGAACGGCGGCTCGGCGCTGGATGCGGTGGAACGGGGCGCCAATGTGATCGAGGTCGATCCAGAGGACACCAGCGTGGGCTACGGGGGCCTGCCCAACGAGAACGGCGTGGTGCAGCTCGACGCCTCCATCATGGACGGCAAGACCTACAGCGCCGGGTCGGTGGCCTCCATCGAGAACATCAAGACCCCGTCGTCGGTGGCGCGCCTGGTCATGGAGCGCACCGACCACGTGATGCTGGTCGGTCCTGGTGCTCTGGCCTTCGCCAAGTCCTTCGGCTTCCCCGAAGAGGACCTGATGACGGAAAAGTCACGGGAGATGTGGCTGCGTTGGAGGGAACAGCACAGCGAGAACGACGACTGGGGACCACCCGACCACATGCGTGGCCGACGCACCGGAGGATCGCAGGACGCCGGGGCGTCGGGGCGCTTCGACCCCTACGGTCCCATGGAGACACACCACGGCACCACGAACGTGCTGGCCGTCGATGCCAACGGCGACGTGGCCGGCATCACCACGACCAGCGGCATGTCGTGGAAGGTGCCGGGTCGCATCGGCGACTCGCCCATCATCGGCGCCGGCCTGTACGTCGACAATCTGGTGGGTGCCGCAGGCGCCACCGGGCGCGGCGAGGACGTGATCAAGTCGTGCGCATCCTATTTCATCGTGATGCGGATGCGGGACGGTCGCAGCCCGCAGGAGGCGTGCGAGGACGCGCTCCACATGATCGCCGAGCGCTACCGGGCGGTGGGGATCGACTACATGCCCGGTGAGAAGTTCGTGGCCATCAACAAGGATGGCGAGGTCGGCTGTGCGCAGTCGCAGACCCGTCGCGAGCCGGGGATGACGGTGGCGCAGGGAGGCTCCATCGAAGTGGTGCGGGGCAGCATTCTCTATCCGGCCGGATAGGGGGCTTCAGATCCTCCATGTCTGTTGCGGACTCCCGTGACCGACGCGGTCCGCGTGTAAGAAACGTCCCCGAAACGGGACACTTCGTTTTCGTCGCTCCTCAATCCTTGCGGCGCGGTCGGTGTCGATCGCAGGCAGGGCCCCCTAGTTTCGCGTTGAGAAGGGTCTGCTCGCGGCCCATTGCTTAACGATGCGAGCATTTCCGCAGCACACCCACTTCACGGCGACCGCGAGAGTAGCGAGATTCGTCGTCAAGGTCCGCTGGGGCCGGCCAGAGGTGTCCCCCGCCTATGACACTGGCCGGTTGGCAGGGGCTCTATGGTACGGTCGAGCGCCGATTTGGCCTTCAATCGCCCGGTTTTGGCGATGCGCTACCACCGGCACCTTCAAGGTGCCCGGATGAGGCCGAAGCCCGGCCGGCGCGCATCTTTCCCGCCAAGACCGTCAGAAGTCTCCCCGCACCCTCCGTCGAGATCTCCCCGATCGGTACGGAAGCGTGTAGTCCGTAGGGTCCAATTTCCCCCGGCAGGCTTCTCACAACAATCAACCTCGAGCAGCCGGTCGACGACCGGAAGGGGTGGTCCCCATGCTGCGGTTATGGGTCCGTTCCGCTGTTCTCGCCATGTTCCTGGCACTCCCCTCGGGGAGCGTCCTCGCGCAACAGCCGACGACGCTCACTGGGAGGGTCAGCGCCTCGACCGGCGAGCCTCTCGCCTCGGCCAGTGTCTTGGTCGAGGGCCTGAATCTCGGCTCCCTCACCAACAATGAAGGGCGGTTCCTCATCATCATCCCGGCCGCCCGCGTCACGGGGCAGACCGTGCAGGTCACGGCCAGTCTGATCGGCTGGACCTCACAGAGCCATACGGTGACCTTGCAGCCCGGCACGCAGAGCCTGGACTTCACCTTGAACGTCGACCCGCTCCGCCTGCAGGAGCTGGTGGTGACAGGTGCAGGCACCCAGCGCGCTCGGCAGAAACTGGCCACGACCATCAACACCGTGCGCGCTGAGGACATCGAGCGCGCTCAGGAAGTCAACATCGTCACGGCCCTGGCCGGGAAGGCGCCCAACGTCGAGGTCACCAGTTCGGCGGGTGATCCCGGAGCGGGTGCCTACGTCCGCATCCGAGGTGCCAATTCGCTGTTGGGAGACGGCCAGCCCCTCATCGTGGTGGATGGCGTTCCGGTCGACAACAGCTCCTATAGCATCGAGACCAACGCGGCCGGTACGGTGGAGCAGAACCGAGCGGCCGACATCAACCCTGCCGACATCGAGAGTATCCAGATCCTCAAGGGGGCATCTGCCTCGGCCATCTATGGATCGCGCGCGGCCAACGGCGTAGTGCTGATCACGACCAAGTCCGGCAAGGCCGGAACCAACAATGTGCAGTACCGCATCTCCGCGTCATTCGATCAGGTAAACAAGGAGGTGCCGCTGCAGACCCGCTTCGGCCAGGGGCTGATCGACCTGCCAGACGTGGGGGGCACTACCAACGACGCCTGCATCGACGTCTACGGCCTTCCTCAGGACCGCTGCCCCACCAGCTGGGGCGCAGAGTTGGGTGCGGGCGTTCCGACGTTCGATCATGCAGGCGAGATCTATCAGACCGGGACGCGCTACGACCAGTACATGAGCTGGTCCGGCGGAAGTGAGACCACGCAGTACTTCCTCTCGCTTGGACGCACCGACCACGGTGGTGTGATCAAGGGCAACTCGAACTACGACCGTACCACCGTCCGCCTAGTGGGGAGTCACCAGTTCCGAGACGATCTCAAGATCGGTGCGAACTTCGCCTACACCGATTCCCGGGGTGACCTGATCCAGCAGGGATCGAACATCTCCGGTATTCAGCTGGGTGCGTTACGTACGCCTCCTGATTTCAACAACCTACCCTACTTGACGGAAGACGGGCTGCACCGCAGCTATCGGCGCCCGAACCCGACGTCGGTCACGCAGGGCAGAGGCTACGACAATCCCTTCTGGGTAGCGAACGAGATTCCGAACACATCCGAGGTGGGGCGGACGTTCGGCGACGTCAATGTCACCTACACGCCGTTCAACTGGCTCACGGTCAAGTATGCGCTGGGCGCCGACTACTCGAACGACGACCGCCTGACGGTCTTCCCCAAGAGTTCCTCCGACTTCCCGGACGGTCGCATCATCCGGGCGGATCTGAACAGCTTCCAAGTGGACCATAATCTGGTCGCGACAGCGGAGCACCAGTTCACCGACTACCTGACCACGTCGCTCTCGGTGGGGCAGAACCTCAACCACCGCGAATTCAAGCGCTATCAGGTCAACGGACAGAACCTGATCCTGGGGACCGATCAGCTCGACTTTACGGTGGACCGGATCCCCGACGAGTTCTTCTCGAAGATCCGCACGGACGGGTACTTCGCCCAAGGGTCTGTAGACCTCTACGACCAGATCTTCGTGACCGGCGGTGTACGCCTGGACGGATCGTCGACCTTCGGGGGCCAGGATCAGCGCTTCTTCTACCCCAAGGCCAGCGTGGCCTGGGACTTTACGCAGTATGTGTCGCACCGGGCACCGGTGTCGTTCGGGAAGCTGCGTGTGGCCTACGGCGTGGCCGGCAAGCAGCCGGACCCGTACTCGAACGTGAGCGCCTACACGACCGGGACGATCACCGACGGGTGGCTGAGCCCCAACGGGCTGCAGACCATCTACTCGGGTCTGGAGGGGGTGATCTCGCAGGCGACCCTGGGGAACGCCGACATCAAGCCCGAGCGGACGTCCGAGTTCGAAGCGGGCGGCGACCTGGCGCTGTGGAGCAATCGCCTGGCGCTGGGGCTCACCTACTACCGCCAGAACACCACCGACGCCATCCTGCCGGTGAGCATCCCACCGAGCACGGGTTACACGTCCAAGTTCGCCAACGCTGGTCGGTTCGAGAACTGGGGTTGGGAGGCCACGGCGGACCTGAGGGTGCTGGACAACAGTGATTTCAGCTGGAGTGTCGGCGCCCAGTGGGCCAGGAACCGGAGCTGTGTGAAGGATCTGGCCGGATCCGAGCAGTTCGGCCTGGCCGGATTCACGGGCGCAGTCGCGTCGGTGATCCGACCGGACCGCGATGCCAACGGCAACATCACCACCTGCCATCCGTTCGGCGTGTTCTACGGGGACGACTTCATTCGCTTCGGACGCGGGTCCACCGTGGACGGTGTCGACATCGACACTGCCTACCCGGGTTGGCGGACGGGTGACCTGTTCATCGGAGAGGACGGATTCCCGCAGTACGATGAGCAGAATCGCGTCATCGGAGACCCGAATCCGGACTGGACCGGAAGCATCCGCTCCTCGGTGACGTTCCGGAAGAACCTGACGGTGAGCGGCCTGTTGGACATCAAGTATGGTGGCGACGTATGGAACGGCACCAAGGGTGCGCTCTTCTTCTTCGGCACGCACAAGGACACCGAACCCTATCACGGGCAGGGCAAGAGCGAGGTCTTCGGTCAGACCTACTATCCGAACGAGCGCGTGCATGGGCCGGGAGCCGGGCAGTCCGTCAATCTGGATTGGAACAGCTGGTTCTGGGGCGGGATCGGAAGTGGCTTCACCGGGCCCAGCAGCCAGTTCGTCGAAGACGGCGGCTTTGGCAAGCTGCGGGAAGTGCAGGTGTCCTACACGTTCAACCAGGGCGAGGTGCTGGACCGCCTCGGTCTCAGCAGCCTCACGCTGGCCGTTGCCGGCCGCAACCTCTGGACGCACACGAACTACTCCGGTATCGACCCCGAGTCGAACCTCTGGGGTCAGACGCTGGGTCGCGGGATCGACTACTTCAACAATCCCCAAACCCGGTCATGGGTCGTCAACCTGACCGTGAACCGGTAGGAGGGATCGATGAACATGAACCGAGGGATCGCAGGTCGCATGGCGTCGCTGATGGTTCTGGCGAGCATGCTGCCCAGTTGTGACTTCATTCAATCGACGACCGTGGATCCCAACGCCGTCCCCGACGCGACGATCGACCAGCTCTTCGCGGGGATTCAGGTCAACACCTTCTACTTCTCGGAGAGCCAAGTTGGACGTCTGGCGGCGATCTGGACGCAACAGATGGCAGGAACCGACCGTCAGTTCGCGACGTTGGATCAGTACGTTCTCACGGAGGGCGATGCCGACGGCGAGTTCTCCTCCGTCTACACGGGGGGCGGCCTGGTGGATCTGAAGCGGGCCGTCGCACTGGCCGAGGACGGCGGACGCAGGGTGTACGCCGGGATCCTCAAGATCCATGAGGCGTATCTGGTCGGCATGGCTGCCAGCGTGTGGGGAGACATTCCCTTCTCGCAGGCCGCCGACCCCGGTGTGGCGACGCCAGCGCTCGACGATCAGAGCCAGGTCTACGCGAGCGTCGGCCAGATGTTGGATGCCGCGATCGCGGACATCTCCAGCGGTGAGGGCACGGGTCCGGGAGGCTCCGATCTCAACTTCGGAGGCGATGCGGACGCCTGGCTCCAGATCGCCTACACGTTGAAGGCACGCTTCCTGATGCACCAGGCAGAGCTGGGGGGAGCGGCGATGTACCAGGCCGCACTGACTGCGGCCCGCCTGGGCATCGACGACCCCAACCGGAACTGGCGGGCCATCCACAGCACCGCGGCGCCCGAACAGAACCTCTGGTTCCAGTTCATGCGTGACCGATCGGGGTACATTTCGGGCGGCGACTATCTGATTCCGCTAATGACCGCGAATCAGGATCCGCGCCTGAGTCTCTACTTCGCGCAGGTGGATGGGGCCTACCAGCCCCGGGTGTCCAGCCTCTCCGAGACGGGCTTCGGCGCGAGGGACTTCAGCTTCCCCTTCGTGACCTGCGCCGAGGCGCGCTTCATCGAGGCTGAGGCGAGTTACCGGCTGGGGGATGAAGCGGGTGCACGCGGCGCCGCGTTGGCGGGGCTTGCGTGTCAAGAGTCTGAGTGGTCGGTGGATCTGTCCGGGATCGCCACCACCCTGCAGGCAGCCGGCGGGCCGGAGCTATTCGACCGCATCATGGAGCAGAAGTACACGGCGCTCTTCCTGAACGCCGAAGTGTGGAACGACTACAAGCGGACGTGCAGGCCCGGCTTCGTGCCGCGGGCGGGGGGAGTGCCGGGAAGGCTGTTCTACGGACTGACCGAGCGTCAGACGAACCCGAACATCCCCGCCCCGGCACAACAGCCGCAGCGCAACGCCAATGATCCCAACCCCTGCACCTAGTCGGGTGGTGGATCGAAGGATGAGAGGTCCCCAAGCCTCCCATTCGGAGCGTCCGGAGTGCGGCCCCTACGGCGCACTCCGGCGCGCGGCTCTCGCGTGGATGCTGGCCGTGTGGGCGCTGACGGGCTGCTACCACTACGTGCCCGTGGCGGAACCGGTCCCGAGAGGAGCTCTGGTTCGTGCGCACCTGTCCAGCCCACTCGATGTCGAGCTGCGGCAGGTGACGGCGCGCGACGTGACGTTGCTCGACGGGGAACTCATCCGTTGGGACGACGTCGACGGCATGGCAGTGTCCGCGCGGTGGCTGTTGCAATCGACCGGTTACGAGATGGGCGGAGAGGGATGGACGGTGGAGATTCCGGCCGACGTGTTGAGTGCCGTAGAGCAGCGACGCCTCTCGCTGCCACGTACGTTGGCGTTGGTGGCGGGAGGCGTCCTCGGGACCTATCTGGCCTTCGATGCCATCGGCATCGGTGGGTTCGGGGACGGTGGAGGCAACAGCGGCGGGCAGACGCGGTGACCCGCGTAGCTCCGGGGAGGAAGCACGCCCCTTCTCAGATGGGGCAGTGGCGCGTTGGTGTCCCCCGCGCCCACTCGTCGATCAGGGCTGCGACGTCGACGCCGGGAGCGATCAGGCAGACGTGGCCGTGTCCCTCCAGGATGCGCAGCGATGAGCCCGGCGTCAGCCGGTGCATCAGACGCGCCTGCGCAACGGAGGGAACCAGGTGGTCCCGGTCGGCGGCCAGGAACAGCGTGGGCACGTCCAAGTGGGGAAGACGGTCGCGTACGTCGTAGCGCATCAAGACGCGCAGGCGATTCACGTACCCCTCACGCGTGGTTTCCTCCGTGAGCTCGAGAAAGCGCTGGATCTCGTGGCGGTGCGTGTGTGGGGAGTGCATGCGGAACGCCGTGAGCCTCCGCACCACCGCCATGGTCTGCCAGGAGATCAAGCCCAGCGCCCGCACCGCCAGCCGCAGCCGGTATTGTGGGCGGAAGTACGGAAAGGAGTTCAGGATCACCAAGCCGGAGACCCGCCCGGGCCGAGCCAGCGCGTAGCTGAGAGAGAGGGTGCCGCCGAACGACTCTCCCACCAGGATGGGGGGGCGCCCGGCCGGCAGGTGCTCCAACACGGTGTCCAGGTCCTGGATCAGCGTGTCCATCTCCTGCGCCCCGTCCCTGAGGCGGTAGGTGAGCACCGTGTGGCGCTCCGCCAAGGCCGGTGTCTGCCGATAGAACAGCAGACCGGTGCCGTCGATGCCCGGGACGTAGACAAGCGGCGGCCCTTTCCCCACGATCTCTATGCGGGGATCGTAGGTCGGCACGTCCGAATCGCGTTCCGGAGGCGCTCCCCCACTGCCCGAGGGTGACATGTCGGACATGGGGCAGAATACCGAGCGAGGCGTCGGGAGATCCGCGTCCGAGCCTCTGGCCGCGGCGGGCCGGGCTCCTGGCGGCGGCGTGGCGCGCGTTTCTCGCGTTGCCTGGACGTTCGTGTCCGTCCTGGCGGTCGAGACGCTGGTGGTGGCGCTCGCGCTGGCGTTGCCCGGAATGATCGGGGTCTTTGCCCTGGAGCAGACCGTCGGCAGCCCCTACGAGCGGGCTCTGGTCCTGGCGCTGATCGCGGTGCCCGCCTTCCTGCTGTTCACGCTCGGCCTGATGGTGTGGTCGGCGCTGGCCACCCGCGCCCTGGGGTGGCGCACGCCTCCCAACGTGAGCCTGCCTCTGGCAGAGCTGAGCTGGCCTCTCCTCGACTGGGCTCGGGGCATGGTGCTTCAACACTTCACCCGCCTCTTCGCCGGGGCGGTGTGGCGGGCCAGCCCGGTGTGGACGTTCTACCTCCGGCTGAACGGCGCCCGCATCGGACGCCGGGTGTACGTCAACACCCTCTCGATCGTCGATCACTCGTTGCTCAGCATCGGCGAGGGAACCGTGATCGGCTCCGACGTACACATGGGGGGACACTGGGTGGAGCGTGGCGCCGTGCATACCGCGCGCACCACCATCGGTCGCGATGTGACCATCGGGAACGGCAGTGTGGTGGGCATCGGTGTGACGATCGGCGACGGTGCCCAGGTGGGCGCGCTGTGCGTGGTCCCGAAGTCGACGCACATCGAGGCCGGAGCGGTCTATCTGGGCGTTGCTCGGCCCAGCGGGGACCGGCGGGGCGCGGCCGACAGCGACTGAGGGCGCGCCAGCGTCCCGATCCTCCGGGTGGCGCGGCCGGAACCCTTCATCCGCTGCCCGATCCGGTCAGCGACCGATCATGCGCCTGGCCCGCTGCAGGTTGCGCGCCGCTCCCTCGTGGCCGGGGTCCACCTCCACGGCGCGCTCAAAAAGGCGCATCGCCTCCTCGCCGTCACCGCGGCGCGCCAGCAGCACTCCGAGATTGTTCAGGGCGTGGGAGTTGGCGGGCTGTAGCTCGATGGCCCTTCGGTAGGCTCGCTCGGCGCGGGCTTCATCTCCGAGGTCCGAGAGCACCAGGCCCAGATGATAGTGGACGTCGACCATGGTCGGGTCGAGCTTGACCGCCGCCTGCAGCTCCTGCAAGGCCTCGTCGTTGCGCCCGTTCTCGGCGAGAAGGATCCCGTTCGTCTTGCGGACGCTGGCGACCTCCGGCATGAGGCGGGCCGCCTCCTCGGAATAGCGCAGAGCTTCCTCGAGACGGTCACTGCGCTGCAACACCGTCACCATCTGAAACAGTGTATGCGGGTCCCGCACGATCGCGGTCGCACGTTCGGCGAGCCGTAACGCTTCTTCCTGCTTGCCGGCCCAGGTCAGGACACGGGACAGGTTCGTGAGCGCCGTCACATTCGCCTCCACGTCGACGCTGCCGTTCACGCGCTCACTGATGCTCGCGATCTCCGCCTCATTCCAACTGGAAACCGGGGTGGCGACCTCCATCTCCACCATCTCATCGATGATCGCCAGCGCCAACCTGCGGTTGACCTCGATCGTCGGATGCACATGATCGAGAAAGCTCTCCTCGCCGGGAATGCCGTCCGGTGCAGCCCGCTCGACCATGCCTGCGAAGTCCACCAGGCCGTTGGCGGTCCGGGACGCGACCTCGGAAACGATGTCCGGAATCGGTGTGAGCGCCCGCAGCGGCGCGACATCCTCGTCCCGCGCCAGGATGAACGCTCCGCGGGCCTCGTTGGTGTCTCCCAGGGCGAGCAACGCCCTGCCCTCGAGGAACAGGAGATCGGCGTCCCGCGGGTCGATCGCGAGGCCGCCCGTGGCGAGGTCTGCGGCCCGCTGGTACTCCTGGGCGTCCACCTGTTCCGTGATGGAGGCTTTGAGCTGACGGATCTGGACAACCTCGGTTGCGTCCAGGCCGGCGCTCGGTTCGGACTTGAACGGTGAAAAGTCACGGATGTTCGACGCGGGCGAAACGAAGATGATCCCCGCCCCGGACTGCTGTCCGATGTCGGCCATGCGCTGCAGGCTGATCTGAAAGTGCTCCAGCACCGCGTCGCGCATGGCGTCGTCGCGGTGATAGTCCTCGGGCCCGACGGATCTGTCCAACACCGCCTCGACCTCGGTGCCGAGCTGCGCCTTCGGGGGATAGACGATGTCGGAAAGCAGGCTGTAGAGGCGAAGCCGCGAGGCGAGCGACGCCAGATCGCGCATGAACTCGGGCGTCTGCAGCAGTCGGTCGTAGGTGCGCTTCTCCAGAAACTCGTTGTGGCCCGTGTAGATGACGAACAGGTCGGGCTCGTGTCGAGTCAGCTCCTCCATCACGCGCACGACGCGGTAGCTGGCGTAGCTGATGCCGCCGGCGTTGATGACTTCCCAACGCTTCCCTGGATCCACGGCCGGTAGGAAGGCGCGCAACCAGCCACAGAAGGACGTGCGGTCCTCGTACGGCCGCCCGTAGGTCGTGGAGCCTCCGAGACAGAAGACTCGCTGGACCCCCGCCGCCTTGGGGACTGGGAACTGCTGCTGGTTGAACCAGTTGAACTTCGTGCTCGCAGTCTCGAAGACGCGCTCACCGTCCGGTGTGCTCGCCTCGACGAAGAGTGGCGAGTATCCGGCGAACCCGACCAGCGGATCGGACCGCTCCTGGAGGGGCTTCACGCCCGCGAGGTAGAGGAGCCCTTCCATCACGAGGAGGAAGACCAGCGCCACGGCCAGGCCGAAGGCGGATTGCTTGATGATCCTGGTCACAGGAGGTTCATTGCGTTCAGGCCACGTCCGAGTCTCCTCCCACTATAGCACGATCTAGCCGAGCGAGCCGGCCGTGATGAGCTCCAGCAGCCCAGGGACCGCACGGTCCGCCATCGACCTCAACTCCTCTGTCGTCCGGTTCTGGACCGGATGCTCCACCCATAAGACGCCCGGTTCGAAGCCCAGGCTCCGGGCCTGGGCCGCCGCCGCGTCGCGGAACTCGGTCGTCGCGACCAGGACGCCCGGGATGCCCAGGTCGTCCCAGGCCTTGATGTCGTGCAGACCGCACGATGTGCACGACCCTCAGTCGGCGAGCGCCTCCACCACCACGTGAGCGCGACGCGCAACATCCTGTACGAGGTCGGGGTCGGCGGGTTTGGCGTTGGTCGGCTTGGAAGCCCGGATCACGTCGATGCCCCGCTCCACGAGACGCGCCTGAAGGTGATCCAGGAATTCGTCGCTCCGGATCTTTCCGAGATCGAACAGGGCCACGGTCTTTCCGTCCAAGGAGGACGGCGGTGCGACGCGGGGGCGCATGAGCGGCGAACGTTCGGAGGTGGGGTCGTGCAGAATCGTCATGCCAGAATCTCCCGTGTCACGGGTTGCGACTCGTCGGCGGCGCGGCCGCCGATCCAGCCCGAGATGATTGCCGAGTAGAGCCCGGCAGGGCCTCCTGCCCGAACGAGCAGCAGCCCATTCGGATGGAACTTGGGAATCGCGGGATCGCCCGCGCGCTCTGCCGGCACGCCCTCGCCGATGCCTCCGGCTCCACGCACGACCTCTGCGCCGGGGCGCGTCGTGGCCGCCTGGAGCTCGGCGGTGATGCGCGCACGGTCCCAGCCCGCCGCTTTGAAGATCCCGTAGTGCTCGGGGGCCAGCACGAGGATGGCGTTCCCCCACTGACAGAGCTTGGTGTGGTTGACCGCAAGCAGGCTGGCCGCCAGCGACCGCGTCAGCTCTTCCGGAGTGCGAGAGCGTTGGTCCACGACCCCCTGGATGCCCTCTCCCTGGAACAGCGTGACCGCGCTCTTCCCGGGAGGGATGCCGCGCGCGACGGAAAGTGGCTCCCACGCCGGATCCGACTCGTCCTCGGCGAAGCAGAAGGTGAACTTGCTGGGGGCGCCGAGCGTGGAGCGGTCGATCTCCCCGGGTCGACCCCCGCCCACGTTGCGAACGATGAGGTTCAGCGCTCGACCGATCGTTGCGGTGGCTCGATTGCCGGGGCCCAGCGCGCCGATGCCGGGATTCATTCCGAGCCTGCGGGCAACGGGCCCGTTCACGACGATGACCGGGCTCGAGAAGCAGGTCGTGCAGGTGACCCCGTGCAGCGTGAACCGTGGATCCAGCGCGGTCTCCACGATGCCGAGCAGCAGGGGGAGGTACTCCGGCCGACACCCCGCCAACACCGCGTTGATGGCCACCTTCTCCACGGTGAGTTCCGCCAGATCCGGTGGCATCCTCCCGATGACCTCGCCGGGCTCTCGAACCGTGCCCGACAGCATGCGCAGGATCCGCTCCGGGGTCGGTGGCACCACCGGGAGCCCGTCGCTCCAGCCACGGTCGTAGCAGACCTCCACCGGGTCCTGGAACCGATCCACCTCCACCGGTCTGCTCTTGATCCCGGGGTCGCCGTAGCGGGCGGTGAGGATCTCCGCGACGCCGGGCAGGACCGAGAGCGAGCCGCAGCCCGCTTGCCACTCGCGAAGATCCGCGCCCAGGCCAGGCAAGCTCGTCAGAGTCCGCCAGTCCTCCCTCACCCATCCTTCGGTGCGTGCGGTTTCCTTGCCCCCTTCCACTCGGATCACCGTCGGCACCGTGTGCACGCCCAAGCGAAAAGACGTCTCCAGGGACGAGTCGTCCCGGACGTCGGAGAGTCCATGGAGGAAGTCACCTTCGTCCTGGAACCAGGCGTGGACGCGCGTGCCGGCCTCTTCCAGCTCGCGCAGGACGGGCACGACCAGCCGACAGGTGGGGCAGTCGGCCTTCAAGGCGACATGGAGGCCATCGGCCAACGCGAGTGGGGCACCGGATGGGGTAGCGCGCATCGAGGAGCGTCCGAGAAAGCGTCGCAATGGGCGAGACCTTCCGAATCATAGGGGTGGACGCGCGCCCGCGCCCGTCCCGCACGGGTTGCTGGAGGCCTGTATCTCCAGCACCCGGGCCCCGCTTCCCCGCCGGGGCCGCCGGTCGGGGCTGGGCCGCTTGCGCCCGGGCGCGGTCTATGCTAAATATTCAGCACACTGCTATGAAACTAGCAGCGCCCGCCGACGTACGGTTGGGACATCCGACTGCCGCCGGGGGCTCGGAGGGGGCGCAGTGCGGGGCTGGCGCGGACCGAGGAACGTGAGGGGACACGGATGAGTGAAGAGCTACCGTTGAGCCGCCGCGAGCGGCAGATCATGGACATCGTCTACCGGCACCGCGAGGTGGCGGTGAGCGATGTCCTGGACGAGCTACCCGATCCCCCCAGCTACTCCGCCGTGCGTGCCCTGATGCGCGTGCTCGAGGACAAAGGACATCTGCAGCACCGGCAGGACGGGCCGCGCTACCTCTACCGGGCCACGGTCCCGCGCACCCAGGCGCGGGAGCGGGCCTTGAAACGGGTGCTCGACACGTTCTTCGAGGGATCGACCGAGAAGGCCGTGGCGGCGCTGCTGGATCGGACCGCGGGATCGCTGGAAGCGGAGGAACTGGAGCGGCTGTCGGCGCTCATCGAACGGGCTCGGCGGGAGGGGCGATGATGGTGGACGTGTGGAGAATGGTGGTGGCCTTCGGACCGACGCTCGCGTTCGGGCTGGCCAGCGTGCTCGTGAAGGGGGCTGTGCTCCTCAGCGTGACGGCACTCGCCGCCCGCGCGCTCGCTCGCACCCGCTCGGCGGCCGTGCGACATCTGGTGTGGGTCACCGGGATCGGTGCGCTGCTGCTCCTCCCGGTCCTGTCGGGGGTGTTGCCCCGTTGGCAGGCGCTTCCCGCGCTGGTTCGACAGCCGGCCCTGGCGTTCGACGTCTCCGAGGAGGCGGTGGCAGCGTCGCCGGCGCTGGCCTTCGACGTCTCCGAGGATGCGGCAGCGCCAGCGGTTCGGGACGTGACGGTCCCCTCGGTGCTGGAGCCCGTGGCCGTCGCGGGAGTCGGCACATCGGTGACGGCGGCTCCGAGCGTCGGTGCGCGCGGCGGCGACGCGTTGGCGTTCACTCCCCTGCCACCGGCTCTGGAAGGCAGCGCACGATTCCGGCTCGACTCCGTGAGCATGGAGGGCTCCGCCTGGTGGGCGTTGCTGCTGCTCTGGGCCGGCGGTGCGGGCTTGCTCGGGCTGACGACGATCGTCGGACTGGTCCGGGTGGCGGCCCTGGAGCGCGGCACGGCGCCGCTCACGGGAGCGCGCTGGGATGCGCTGCTGGAAGACGCCTGCGCGGACATGGGCGTGACGAGGACGGTACGCCTGGTTGAAGGCGAGGGGATCCCGGTTCCCATGACCTGGGGGCTGAACCGCCCCGTGGTGGCGCTGCCTGCCGACGCGCGGTTCTGGAGTGACGACCGCCTGCGTCAGGCCCTGCTGCACGAGCTCGCGCACGTGGTGCGCGGGGATCAACCCGTGATGCTGCTCGCGCGTCTCATCTGCGCGCTGCACTGGATGAACCCGCTTTCGTGGGTGGCACTCCACCAGTTGCGGGCGGAGAGCGAGCAGGCGGCGGACGACCGCGTCCTCTCGGTCGGCACCCGAGCGAGCGACTATGCCGCGGGGCTGATCGCCGTCGCGCGCGGGCTTCCGGCCAGGCAAGAGCTTCCGGCAGCTGCCTTCGCCATGGCCCGCAGCAGCCAGCTCGGAGGTCGTGTGGAGGCGATTCTGGACCCGGCGCGCCGCCGTGCGGGAGCGACCCGCTGGGACGTGCTCGCCGTGGTGATCGTGTTGAGTGGGTTCGCGGTGCCGCTCTCGGCTCTCGCCATGCGCAGCAGCGAGCCGACACTGGCGGGGCTGGTGGAACTCGTGCCGCCGCTCGCGCCCGACGTCACGGTGCGCGTAGTGCCGGACGTGGGCGTGTGGGTCGAGGTGCCAGCGGTTCCGTCTCCCGTGGTGGCACCGCTGGCACCTGGGTTGCCCGGGCCGGAGCCCGTGCCGGTGGACGTCGGGTGGGTGGAGCCTGCGCTTACGCTGCTTCCCCACCTGAATGCGCTCCCCCACGCGGCTCAAACGGACCCATGCTTCGATCCGGACCACCGCGTCAAGAGTGACCAGGTCAACGTCGACGACGAGCGCATGAGGGCGTTCTGGGCCACGGCCGCATGCACATGGGAGTTGGAGGTGCGTGGCGAGGTGCGCTTCTCGGAGGACGAGAGCGGGATCGAAGCGCTCTCCCGTGGTGGCCGCTTCGAGCTCGAGCAGTCCGGCCAGGGGGCGCGCAGGCGCATTCGCATCGAGTCGGGTGGCAACGGGCGCTTGGAGCGGCAGTACTGGGTGGACCGGGATGAGCGTCCCTTCGACGAGGCGGCCGGCTGGCTGGCCCAGGTCATCCCGGAGGTGTACCGCGTGACCGGCCTTGACGCCGAAGCACGCGTGCAGCGTATCCTGGCACGCGGCGGTGTGCCGGCCGTCCTGCAGGAGGTTGGCCACATCCGCTCAGGGTACACCACGCGCATCTACCTCTCGCACTTGTTGGCGACCGGTGGACTGAGCCCATCCGAAGTGGCGGCCGCGCTGGACACGGCGAGCGAGCAGATCTCCTCCGACTACGAGATGGCGGAGCTGCTGACCCGCGTCCAACATGACCTCGCTTCCCAACAGGTTCGCGTGGCGTATCTGCACGCCGCCCGCACGATCGAGTCCGACTACGAGATGCGCCGCACCCTGGAGGCACTGCTCCGGGAAGATTTGACTCCGGCGGAGACCGGGGCGCTCATCGAGCTCGCCGCCGACATCGGATCCGACTTCGAGGTGGTGGAGCTCCTGGTGAAGCTCGCCCGTCAGGCGGACATGGACGACGCCACCCTGACCGCCTTCCTCGATGTGATCCAGAGCGTAGAGTCCGACTACGAGGCCCGCCGTGCCCTCGCGGCCGCGCTGTCCAGCGCCCCTTTGTCGGACGGTAACGTCGACCGTCTCCTGGACCGGGTCGACACCATGGACTCGGACTTCGAACGGGCCGAGGTCCTGCTCGACCTGGTGGGCCGCCTCGACTCCGTGGGAGACCGCGTGCGACAGCGCCTGCTCGACTCCGCGGACCGGCTGTCCTCCGACCACGAGCGCGGCCGGGTTCTCTCGGCCGTCGCCCGCGCCCGCTAGCAGCGGCGTCTGCAAGGGGGCCCCGCAGCGCGGGGCTCCCCTGTGCGTCGCCCGCTCCCAACTCACCATTCCCCCCGAGTTCTGCGCCATGTGTGCTAAAAAAACAGCACTTGTGTTCTTCGTCGGCATGGTGGGGTTGTCCGCCCTGGTGCCGGTCGCGTCGGTGGCCCAGTCCAGCCAGGGGGGAGAGCGCTCGCGCTCCCTCACCGTGCAAGCGGTCGCCGTGCCCGCAGCGGCGTTGCACCTCGACGGGCGTCTGGACGAAGACGTCTGGGCACGCGCGCCCGTGGTCAGCGACTTCGTGCAGAAGGAGCCGATCGAGGGAGCGCCGCCCAGCCAGCGCACGGAGGTGCGCGTGCTCTACGACCGGGACGCCCTCTACGTGGGTGCCCGTTTGTACGAGAGTGACGGGGAGGTGGTGCGAGCGCCGGTCGGTCGCCGCGATGAGGAGGGGCAATCCGACTTCTTCCTGGTGAGTCTCGACACGTATCTGAACCGACGTACGGCGGTGACCTTCGGCGTGACGGCCGGCGGAGTGCGCTTCGATCGCTATCACGCAGTCGATGACGAGGAGAGCTACGACGACGCCTACGACCCCGTCTGGGCGGCGCGCACCAGTCGCGATCCCGGAGGCTGGAGCGCCGAGATCCGCATTCCGTTCTCCCAACTGCGCTTCACTCCGGGCGTCGAGCAGCGGTGGGGCATCAACTTCGCGCGAGGCATTCCCCAACGGGAGGAGCGCATCTACTGGGCGGCAGTGCCACGCGACGTGCGCGCCTGGGCCTCACGCTTCGGAACGTTGGAGGGCATCCGAGCCGTGGATCCCACCCGTGGCGTGGAGATGCTCCCCTACGTCGCCAGCGAGGCGACGCTGATCTCGCAGCCAGACCCGGACGACCCGTTCGCGCGGGCCCGGGAGGGCTCGGTGCGGGCCGGCGGAGACCTGAAGGTCGGCTTCGGTCCCAACGTCACCCTGGACGCCACCGTCAACCCCGACTTCGGCCAGGTCGAGGCGGACCCGGCGGTCGTCAACCTCAGTGCCTTCGAGGTCTTCTTTCCGGAGCGCCGGCCCTTCTTCACGGAGGGGAGCCAGCTCTTCAACAACGGCAATCTGTTCTACTCCCGCCGCATCGGGGGCCTGCCGTCCGTGCCGGTGGACGCCGACTACGTCGCCGCCCCCGAGACCGCGACGATCCTGGGAGCCGGCAAACTGACCGGCCGCCTCGAGAGCGGGACGTCGTTCGGGGTGCTGGGGGCTCTGACCCGAGAAGCTCGCGCCCGCACCTGGAGTGCCGACGAGGGCTTCGCGACGACACGCATCGCACCGCGCACCGCCACCGGGGTCGTCGCAGGCGAGCACGAGTTCGGTCGCGACGCATCGACGGTGGGGGTTCTGCTGACGGGCCTGCACCGCACCCTGGACGGCGCTGACACGCTCAGCGACTTCCTGCACCGCAGCGCTGTGGGCGGGCAGGCCAACTTCAACCTTCGCTTCCGCGGAGGCGCCTACACCGTGGCGGGGGCTGCGGGCTTCACACACGTAGAGGGAAGCTCCGCGGCCATCCTGCGCACGCAGCGTTCGCCGGTGCACTACTTCCAACGCCCCGACCAAACGCACGTATCGCTCGACCCCACGCGCAGCGCGCTGGTGGGTCATACCGGGTTCCTCACAGTCAGCAAGAACAGTGGCGCCCACTGGTTGTGGAGCGCGGACAGCTACTGGGAGTCCCCGGGGTTCGAGCCCAACGACGCCGGACGGCTGGGGAATGGGGACGAACTCGGCGGCTTCCTGAACCTGACCTACCGGGAGACGCAGCCCGGGCGCTGGCTCCGGAACTACTCGGTCACCGTGTCGCAGGAGAATCTGTTCACGTTCGACGGCACACGGACGTTCGGTGCATTGCGTTCGGACGCACGGCTGACGTTGCCGAACTTCTGGCGGATCAACCTGACGGCCTGGCGCGACTTCCGCGCTCAGTCGCCCACGCTCAGCCGTGGTGGTCCGTTGGTGGGCACCGGGCGAGCCTGGGTGACCATCGCCCAGCTGCTCTCCAGCGCTGCCTCCGACACGCGCTGGAACGGCCGCATCTTCTTCGGAGAAGGTGAGCAGGGCGAACGCACCATGCGTCTGAGCGGCGAGCTGTCGCTCAGGCCCGGGCCGCGTTGGCAGCTGTCGCTGGCACCCAACTACCTGATCCAACGCAATCCGCGCCAGTACATCTCGCGCCTGTCGGGTGGCCCCGCGGCGACCTTCGGCGACCGCTACGTCTTCGCGTTCACGGACCGCACCACCTTCCTGGCGGAGATCCGGGCCTCCTACGCCTTGGCGCCCGACCTGACGCTGGAGGTTTACGCCGAGCCCTTTGCGGCCTCGGGTCGCTTCTTCGGGTACGGCGAGCTGCCGGAGCCGGGAAGTCGCGCGCTGCGCACCTACGGTGAGGACGGCACCCTGCTGACGGTGGACGAGAATGGGACCCGCACGGTCAGCGAAGGCACGCAGTCGTTCACGCTCGCCAATCGCGACTTCAACGTGCGCTCCTTCCGCAGCAACGCGGTGCTGCGCTGGGAGTGGCGACCCGGGAGCACGCTCTTCCTGGTCTGGCAGCAGGACCGCTTCTCCAGCGTGGGCGAAGGCAGCCGGGTGGGTGCCGGCGACCTGTGGGATGCCGTGACCACGCCCGGCGAGCACCGCCTGTTGCTCAAGGCCAGCTACTGGCTTCCCGTGGGATAGGGCGGAGCGCGGGTCAGGGGGCGTGGCCCCCCGACCCGCTCGCTGCTTCACTCTTCGCGCAGCGACTCGGCAGGGTCCAGGAGCGCTGCTCGGCGGGCCGGGATCCACGCAGCCAGCAGCACCATGGTGAGCAGCAGCGCGCTCACCGTACCCAGGGCCACCGGGTCGTAGGGGCTCAGGTCCAGGAGCAGCGAGCGCAGCAGGCGGGAGAAGACCACGGAGAGCGCTCCTCCGATGAGCAGTCCCGGGAGCGCCAGCAGGAAGCCCCCCCCGAGGAAGCGGAAGGCCACGCTGCTGCGGTCGGCGCCGAGAGCCATGCGGATGCCGATCTCCCGCCGGCGAAGGCCCACCGAATAGGACACCACGCCATAGATGCCCAGTCCCGACAACAGCAGCGCCAACACGCCCAAGCCGGACGTCAGCCAGGCCGCGATACGCTGCGGGAGGATCCCGACGGCGGTGTACTGGCCGAGGGTCGTGATCGCACCGAGGGACAAGTTGGGGTCGAGGTCGAGCAAGGTGCTGCGCAGGCCGCGGAAGACGTTGTCGGGGAGCGCGTCCGAGCGCACGACCACCTGCGTCGCGGCTGTCCATTCCTGCGGGAGCGGGAAGTAGAGGAACGGCTGCGCTTCGTCGGTGATCAGCTGGTTCTTGGTGTCGGCCACCACGCCGACCACCTCCCACGTCTGCACCGCCAGGCTGTCACCGTCCTGCACGCGAATGCCGATGGAGCGGCCCACGGCCGTTCCGTCCGGCCAGGCGTTCGCGGCGAACGACTCGCTCACGACCACAACCCGTGTGGAGCCGCGGGCGTCGGCGGGCAGAAAGGTGCGGCCCCTTCGCACCGGCATGCGCAACGTCTCGAAGTACCCGTCGGAGACGCGATTGAAGTCGGTGCCGAAGGGAGCACGATTCCCCTCCGCCATGTCCCATCCTTCGGGGACCACCGACGTACCGGAGCTGGACAGATCGAGCGGCAGGTCGGACGCCAGCGCTGCCTGCGTGACCCAGGGTTGCCCTCGGAGCGCTTCCAACAGGCGGGTCTGGAAGATGCGCCCCCGCTCCTCGTCGTAGCCGTCCAGGGTGAGGTCGAGGGCGGTGACCCACGCCCCCTCGGCCTGGAATCCGGTCTCGATGGCGGCGGCCCGTTGCAGGGACCTCACGAACAGGCCAGCCGCCACCAGTAGGATCAGCGAGAAGCCCACCTGCGCGGCGGCGAAGACCAGCCGCATCCGACCGGCACGAGCACCGCCGCTCCTTCCCTCGCCCCGGGCTCCGCCTGCGAGGCCGGTGCGCGTGGAGCGGAGGGCGGGAAGCAGGCCGAACACCAGCCCCGTGAGCAGGGTGATGCCCGCGGCGAAGCCGAGCACCCGATAGTCCGGTGCGAGATCGAGATGCAGGGGGATGGGGATGGGAAGTGTGTCAGGCCGAATCCCGGCCAGCACCCGGCCGGCGAGCAGCACGCCGAGGCCGCCTCCCAGGGCGAAGACCACCAGCGTCTCGACGGTAAGCTGTTGGATGAGGCGCGCGCGGCTGGCGCCCAGCGCCAACCGCACCGACATCTCGTGCTCGCGCGACGTGGCCCGCGCCAGGAACATCCCCGCCACGTTGGTGCACGTCACCATCAAGATCAGGCTCACCATGGCCAGCAGCGCGGTGATGAAGAGGCGCACGCCACCGCGACCGTTGCCCGGGATGGGGCCCAGAGGAACCGCGCGGAAGCTGCGCCGCGCGTTGGTGGCGGGATAGGCGCTGGCCAGGCGTGCGCCCACGGTGGCCAGCTCCTCGTTCAGACGGTCCAGGTCGGCACCGGGGGCGAGCAGCCCGAGCGCGAGGTGCCAGGACGCATTGCG
>JAWKQO010000001.1:300000-555000 GCA_041390105.1 Gemmatimonadota bacterium | reverse complement strand
CCCGGTGGCTGAGCGCGTTCTTGGTGGCTGCATCCGCCTGGGCGAAGGTCATCCCGATCTCGGGTACGAAGAAGAAGGGGTCGTATCCGAATCCGCCCTGGCCGGCGGGCTCATCCAGAATGATCCCCCCCACCTCTCCCCGGAAGGTGACGGGCTCTGGATCGGAGGCTCCGACGAACGCGGCGACACAGACATAGCGGGCGCCCCTCCGCGACGGGGGCAGGCCCGCGAGCTTCTGCACCAGATAGCGGTTGTTGGCCCGATCCTGGTCCACCCCCGGGCCCACCGGGGCGAATCGCTTGGTCCTGACTCCGGGCCCGCCCTGCAGGGCCTCGACCTCCAGTCCGGAATCATCGGAAATCGTGGGGAGCCCGGTCAGCCCAGCGAAGTAGTGCGCTTTGGCGACCGCATTCTGCTCGAAGGTGGGGTAGGCCTCGATGTCCTCCTCCACCTCTTCGTAGGGAACGGCCAGCTCGCTGAGGTTGGTCAGCGTCACTCCCGGAAGGGAGCCCAGGATCTCCTCGATCTCCCGCATCTTGTGCTGACTGCGAGTGGCGATCAGGACCTTCATCCGCCGCGAGCCAGAACCTCGCGCTGCAGGGCCAGAAGCTGCTCGATCCCTCCGAGGGCCAGATCGATGAGATCGTCGAGCTCCCCCCGGGAGAACGGCGCACCCTCCGCGGTCCCCTGCACTTCCACCAAGCCCCCGCTCCCCGTGGCGACGACGTTCATGTCGACGTCGGCACTCGAATCCAGGGCGTAGTCCAGATCCAGGACGGGCTCACCCCTCACCAATCCAACGCTGACCGCTGCCACGGCGTCCTGAAGCGGGGAGCGCGCGATCTGTCCCTCTCGGACCAGGCGCTGACAAGCCCGCGCCAGCGCGATGTACCCGCCGGTGATGCTTGCCGTCCTGGTTCCGCCGTCCGCTTGCAGCACATCACAATCGACGATGACGGTGCGCGGCCCCAGCGCAGAGAGGTCGACGACCGCCCGCAGGGATCGTCCGATCAGGCGCTGGATCTCCTGCGTTCGGCCTTTGGGACCAGTACGCTCGCGACTGGTGCGGCGATGTGTGGACCGGGGCAGCATACTGTACTCGGCGGTGACCCACCCAGCACCGCTCCGCTCCCTCCACTGGGGAACCCCATCCTCCACGCTGGCCGTACAGAGCACCCGCGTGTTCCCCGCCGCGTAGAGGCAGGACCCCTCTGCAACGGGAGCAGCGTCGAGCTCGACAGCGGTTGTCCTGAGGCCTCGCCTCATGAAGGGGGGCCGACGTAGTAGAACGCCAGGATGGCGGAGAGGAGCACTGCGACCCACAGCAGCATGCTACCGCTGGGCCACGTGCGTGCCAGCGGTCCCGCGGGCCCGTGCGCCCGGAACGAGCGATTGAGGACTCCACGCACCGCCCCCACCGCCGCCGTACGGATCGATCGGTCCGCCGCTGCCACGGCGCCGCCAATTCCACGAACCACTGCCGGGGCCAGCTTCCGGTAGAACCACTCCGCGTCGACGTTGGTCGAGGGAATCTCGGGCGGATAGATCTTCGCCAGCTTGAGTGCCACCACCGCCCCGACGGCGAAGAGAAGGAGCTGCACCTGGGTCAACACGTGGGTCGCGTCGTACGGCGAGTAGTCCACGGGGAATGGCAGCCGGTCATACAACAGACGCGGCATGATGCCGATGGCAATGCAGAGCGTAGCGCCGATGGTCATGGCCACCAGCATGTTGACCGGCGGTTCCTTGGCGCGGATCCCGGAGTCGTGCGCGAAGAACGCGAAGAACGGAATCTTGATCCCGGCATGCTCGACCACACCGGCCGATGCGAACAGCATGACCAGCCAAATGGCGTTCTGATGCTCGTGTAGCAGCGCCGACATGATCATGGCCTTGCTCACGAACCCGTTGAAGAACGGCACGGCAGAGATCGACAGGGCCCCCACGATGCACAAGATCGTGGTGATGGGCATGGTCTTGTAGAGCCCGCCCAGCTCCGATGCCTTGGTGGTGCCCGTGACGTAGAGCACCGCCCCCATCGACATGAACAGGAGCCCTTTGAAGAGCACGTCGTTGAATGCGTGCGCCACCGCACCGTTGACGGCAAGGTCGCTGCCGATCCCCACCCCCACCACCATGAAACCGATCTGGTTCATCATGGAGTAGGACAGGACCTTGCGGAGGTCGTTCTCGATGACGGCGAAGAAGATGGGGTAGCAGGCCATGAAGGCGCCGACGTAGATCAGCACCTCCGTGCCCGGGAATCCCCGCGCCAACGTGTAGACCGCCGCCTTGGTGGTGAACGCCGACAGGAACACGGTGCCGGTCGCCGTCCCCTCCGGGTATGCCTCCGTCAGCCAGGTATGCAGAAAGGGGAACGCCGCCTTCACGCCGACGCCGAGCAGGATCAGCTTGCCGCCCAGCCCTTCGATGCCGATGGGTCCGAACTCGATGCTGCCACGCTCGTGGGCATGAACGAGGATGCCAGCCAGCAAGGTGACCCCGGACACGACCTGGATGATCAGGTAGCGCATACCGGACGCGACCGCCGTCGGCTTGCGGCGCGTCCAGATCAGGAACACGGACGTCAGGGCCAGCAGCTCCCAGAACACGAAGAGCGTGATGAGGTCGCCCGCAAACACCGCCCCCAACGCAGCGCCAGCGTATAGAACCGCGGAGACATGCTGCGTCGTGTCCCGGTCCTCGCGCTTGAGATGCAGCGAGTAGACGATCCCGATGAAGGCGGCGAGGTGGAACAGGTAGCCGAACAGGAGGCTCAGTCGGTCCACCCGCACCGGGGTCAGCGTGTAACCCAGGAGCTGCAACTCCATCACCTGTCCCGGCTCCATCGACGCGACATTCAGCGCACCGATGGCGGGAATGAGCAGCAGCAGAACGGCCCGCGGAATCCCGCGCACCAGCGGCACCAGCAACGCCCCGAGGAAGAAGAGCGCGAACGGGGGGAGGCTACCGATCATAGTAGTCCTCTCCGCGCATCACGAAGGTCCGGAGCAGCTTGGACAGCACCACCAGCACAACGATCCCGACGAAGCCCCACAGTGGATAGAAGGCGAACAACCCCTCCCAAGGGTGTTCGCTGTGGCGGTGTACGGCGAACTCGGCCAACACCGAACCGACGCACAGGGCGAAGAAGACCGTGAGGATCCGCCGCGTCCACACCGGTCCCACGCTGGGCGGAGCGTGATCCTGCCCTCCCTGGGCATTCGAAGTGCTCATGGGCCCACCACCCGCAACATCAGCTCGTAGAAGGGATCAGGGTAGAAGAACAGCGCCACGGTCAAGATTGCCGTTGCCATGAGGGCAACCAGTGACGGCCAGGGTGCCTCGTGGATTCCATCGTGGTGGTGATCGTCCTCGGATGGGGGCAGGAAGAAGGCCCGCACCGGGATGATGAGGAGATACGCCATGGACAGCAGGGAGCTGAGCATGAGCACGGCCACCAGCCCGATCTGTCCTGCATCCAGCGCTCCCAGTCCCAGGAACCACTTGCTCCAGGAGCCGCCGGCCGGGGGCAGCCCGATGATGCTCAAGGAGCCGATCAGGAAAGCGGCGAACGTGATGGGCATGGTACGGCCCAGCCCGTCCATCTCGCTGATCTCGGTCTTGTGTGCGGCAACCATGATGGCCCCCGCGCAGAAGAAGAGGGTGATCTTCCCGAAGGCGTGCATGACGATGTGCATGCCGCCACCGACGATGCCCCAGCGTGTCGCCAGCATCGCCCCCAGCACGATGTAGGAAAGCTGGCTGATGGTCGAGTAAGCCAACCGAGCCTTCAGATTGTCTTTCGTGAAGGCGACCAGGGATCCCAGCAGAATGGTGGCGGCGGCGACCCACATCAGCCACACGGATGCGCCGGTTTGATGCAGGAAATCGATCCCGAAGACGTAGACCGACACCTTGAGGATCGAGAATACGCCGGCCTTCACGACCGCCACCGCGTGCAGCAGCGCGCTCACCGGGGTAGGCGCCACCATGGCCGCGGGGAGCCAGCGGTGGAACGGCATGACCGCCGCCTTGCCGATCCCGAATACATACAGGGCCAACAGAATCGGGAGCACCGTCGCGGAGATGTGCCCGGCCAGGATCCCACCTTCCTGGAAATCAAGCGTGCCGGTCGCCACCCACGTCCAGGCGATGGCCAGGAGCTGGAGGCCCACCGAGGTCGAGACGAGGATGCCGAGGTATACGCGACCCGCCCGGCGGGCCTCTGGCGTTCCATGGTGAGTCACCAACGGGAACGTCGAGAACGTGAGGACCTCGTAGAACATGAACAGCGTGAAGAGGTTTCCTGCAAACGCCACCCCCATCGCGCTGGAGATCGCCAGGGCGAAGAAGATGTAGAAGCGTGTCTGGTTCTTCTCGTGGTGCCCTCTCATGTATCCGATCGCGTAGAGCGACGTGAGGAACCAGAGAGAGCTGGCCACCAGAGCGAAGACGAGCCCCAAGGGCTCGACTTCGAAACGGAGCTCGAGCCCGGGGGCGACCTGGAGAAGAGATACGGCCGGCCGGGCGCCGGCGATCACGGCCGGATAGAAACGGACCACGACGGAGAACAGGATCGCCGCCGTTAGCAGCAACGCCGTCTCACGCGCATTCGGCCAGCGCCCCAGGAGCCCGATCGCGACCGCGCCGATGGCCGGGATGGCCAGCGTCAGGAGAATGTCGTTCACGAACCACCCCCGAGCAGCCAGCGCGCTGCGTCAGCCGCGACTCCGGCGGTCAGGCGTGCGTTGATCCCGAAGTAGAAGTTGAGGAGCACGAGGATCCAGGTCGGGATCAACAGGGAGAGCGGTGCCTCCGCCCTTCCCTCCCGCCCCTGCGGCGCAGGCTGGAGGTACGCCACCTCGACCACCCTCCAGATGTAGACCAGGGCCAGCAGCGAGCTACCCAGCACCAGGGCAGCCACCGGCCACCAGCCCTTCTCCAGGGCACCGACGATCAAGTACCACTTGCTGATGAATCCGACCGTGGCGGGTACGCCGATGATGCTGAGGCCGGCACCCACGAAGGCGCCCATCGTCCACGGCATTCGCCGACCCAGGCCGGCCCAATCGGAGAGGGAGACGGAGCCCACCCTGTACATGACGCATCCGACCGCCATGAACAGGGCCGCCTTCATGAGGGCGTGGTTGAACAGATGCACGATCCCGCCGGTCAGCCCCGCCACCGACACGAGGGAGATGCCCAGGATCATGTAGCCGATCTGGGCGACGCTGGAGTAGGCGAGCGAGCGCTTGACGTTCTGCTGGAATACAGCCACCAGGGACATCGAAACGATCGCCACCAGCGCCAAGGGCAGCAGCACCCAGTCGAGCTGGACGACCTCGAACGAGAAGCCCGGGCCGAAGATCGTGAAGAAGAAGCGGAGCAGCATGTACACCGCCACCTTGGTCGCCGTGGCCGCGACGAACGACGTGACCGCCGAGGGCGCGTACGTGTACGCGTTGGGCAGCCAAAGGTGGAGCGGGAACAGGGCCAGCTTCAAGCAAGTCCCGATGGTCAAAAAGGCGAACGCGGCACGGATCGTCCGGGTGTCGCTCACGGCCGGTAGCCGCTCGGCGAGATCCGCCATGTTCAGCGTGCCGGTCATCGCGTACATCAAGCCGATCCCGATCACGATGAACGTCGCGCCCACGCTGCCCATGATCAGGTAGCGGAAGGACGCCGTGAGGGCGCGCCGGTCCCGGCCCATGGCGATGAGCGCATAGGCCGACAGCGAGGACACCTCGAGGAACACGAAGACGTTGAACGCGTCGCCCGTGACCGTGATCCCCAGCAGGCCGGTGAAGCACAGCAGGAACGCGGTGTAGAAGGCGGGGAGCTTCTCTTTCGCGATCTCCTGGGCAACGCTCTTGCCCATGTAGGGCGAAGCGATGGCGCCGATCAAGGCCACCAGGACCAGAACGAACGCGTTCAGGTAGTCGACCCGGTACTCGATCCCCCAGGGCGGCTCCCACCCGCCGATGTGATAGCTGATGGTGCCCTGCTCCAGCACCCGGAAGAGGACCTGTACGGCCATCCAGAGGGCCGCCCAGGTGGCCGCCACGGCGAGCCCGAACGACACGCGACCGTTGCGGAGCAGCAGCGACAGCGGCGCCGCGAGGAAGGGCACGATGATGAGGAGTACCGGGAAATGCTCGGTCACGGACGGAGCCCCGCCTTTCCTGGACGGCTGTTGGTCCCGGGAGCGCTACGTCTCATGAGGGCATCTCCTGCTCGACCGCCAGGATCTCGCCTTCCTCCACGGTGCCGTACGATTCCTTGATGCGAACCACCAGAGCCAGTCCGACCGCGGTGGTGGCGATCCCAACCACGATTGCGGTCAGGATCAGCACGTGCGGAAGCGGGTTGGAGTAGACCACGCCTTCCAGAAGCGAGAGGCCGTGGCCCGCGGCCTCTCCACCGTGCGCGGCTGCCTCGGGGTCCTCGATCAAGATGGGGGCGGTCCCGCCGTGGATCTTCCCCATGCTGATGTAGAAGATGAACACAGAGGTCTGAAAGATGGACAGGCCGATCAGCTTCTTCACCAGGTGATCGCGGGCGATAACGGTGTAGAGCCCGATCATCATCAGGGCAACGAAGATCCAATAATTGTAGAGCCCCAGGATCCTCATTCGTCGCCGTTCCCCCGCTCGGCAAAGGTCACGAAGATCCCGGTCATCACTGCGAAGACCGTTGTGAGCACGCCGAGCTCCACCAGCATGATGCCCAGATGCTGTCCGTGCACCGGATCGTGACGCAGCACGTTGTAGTCGAGGAAAGCGCCACCCTTGAGCAGGGCGACCACGCCCACACCTGCGTAGATCATGACCCCCAGAGGGGCAAGCGTGAGCCAGACGCCCTTGGGCAGGACTCGCAGGAGCTTCGAGAGACCGAAGACCAGTCCGTAGAGCACGAAGCCAGCTGCGAAGATCACACCCGCCTGGAACCCCCCTCCGGGACCGAAGTCACCGTGGAACTGGACGTACAACGCGAAGACCAGGATGAGGGGAATCAGCACCTTCACCCCAATGCGTAGGATGACCTGATCCCTCATGACTGCTTCCCTTCCTTGCGGCTGCGCCCCAGAAGCAGCAGCACGCCGACCAGCGCAGTGAACACGACGGATGTCTCGCCCATCGTGTCGTAGCCTCTGTACGATGCCAGCACAGACGTGACCACGTTGGGCACGGCCACCTCGTGTGCCGACTCCTCCAGGTAGCGGGGGACCACATGGTGGTGGATCGGGTTGGCCGGATCACCGTAGGGCGGGAGGTCCAGCGTCGCGTAGATCAGGACCGCCCCGGTGATCAACACCACCACCAGAGGAAGGACGGGCGTGTGCGACGGCTTCTTCTCCTCCGCTCCCACCAGGGCCAGGGCCCCCAACAGCAGAATGGTGGAGATCCCCGCCCCCACCGACGACTCCGTGAAGGCCACGTCCACCGCGTCCATCACCACGAACAGGCCGGCGGACAGGAAGCTGTAGATGCCCGCAAGCATCACCGCGGCGAACAAAGAGCGGACCCGGACGATGGCCAGCGCGGTGAGCGTCAAGAACGCCAGCAGCGCGAAGTCGATTACGACGTCCAGACGCCACCCTCCTTCCGACGCACAGGCTCGATCCCCGCTTCCAGGGCGGCCCGGCACGTGGCATGGGTCGAGATCGGACTGGTGAATGCCACGAACAGCAGGATGAAGAGCAAGCGCACCGCGTTGAGCCCCACACCGGCCTGCAGGATCAGTCCCGTCAACAGGAGTCCGGCCCCGGCCGTATCTGTCATGCCAGCGGCATGCTGGCGTGTGAAGACGTCCGGCAGCCGATTGACGCCGATCGAACCGGCCACCATGAACAGCACGCCCAGCACGATCAACACCCAGCTGGCGATATCGATCACGATCGCCATTGGTCAGGCCACCTGGTCATCGCTGAAGGGGCGAGCCAGATCGCCACGGGCGGCCACATACTTCAGCACCGCGACCGTGCCGATGAAGTTCATCAGGGCGTAGACCAGAGCCAGGTCCATGAAGTCGGGACGGCCCGACAGGAATCCGATCACCGCGATCAGCACCACCGTCTTGGTGCCGAACATGTTGGCGGCCAGGATTCGATCGAAGACGGTCGGCCCCAGCACGGCCCGCACCAGCGCGAGGGCCATGGCGACCAGGATACCGGCCGCGGCGACGGCGAACATCATGGTCCCTCCAGAAGGACGACCCGTCGGTCCATCTCGCCCTCTTCCGTTCCCGCCAGGGCCGCTTTGGTCAACGAATGGACTTCCATGCTGTGGCCATACACGCCGGTCGTGATGGTCCCCGGGGTCAGCGTGATGGAGTTGGCGTAGATGAATCGCCCCAGCGCTGTCTTCTCATGGCCTTCGTAGCGGCCGAGCGCCGGGTCGATTTCCATGCGGGGGCGGAGGACGATCTTGAGCACGTCCACGTTGGCCTTCAGGATCTCCCACGCCAACCAGGGAACATAGGCCCAGGCGCGCAGGGCCAGATGGAGCGGCACCGATTCCCGGTCGACGACGTCCATGCGTCGCGCCAGGTAGGTCACGAGGATGGCCGAAACCACGCCGAAGCCGGTGATGAGCAGCGTGTAGTGGCCGGAGAGGAAGAGCCAGAAGGCCATGAGGCCGGCTCCCATGCCCAGCAGATGAGCCATACCAGCGTCGTCCCGAGTTCGGCGCCCATGCGGTGCAGCGGCGGTTTCGGGGCGGGATAATAGGGACCCGCTCTCAGCGGGTCAACAAACCGTCACCAGTTGGATTGGGCGCCGTCGACGATGCGTTGGACAAGGAGTTGGATGGCCGCCGTACGGCCGATCTCCTCGGTCTCGCTCGCGTCCAGGTAGGTCCCTTCGGCGCGCAGACTCTGGTCCTCCCAGAGGACCACGTTGTTGCGCACATCGATGATCTCGACCCGAGCCGCCAAGGTGACCTGGCGCTGCAGCACCTCGGCGCCGGCCCCCCCTGCACCGGGGCGGAAGAGGGGCGCATTGACGGCGTAGCTGATGATGGTCCCCTGGACGATGGCGTCCGCGACATCCGCTCCGGCGCTACGAACCCCCAGGGCCCGCGGCAGCTCGCGCAGCAGGCGCTGATGCACCTCGTCGGTGAGCTCGGAGCGGGTCGTGGTGTTGTCGAACGGGAGCACGGCCACCGTCCGGACATGGTCCGGAAGGCCGCTGCCGGCCCGCAGCGAGTAGTTGCAGCCCGCCAAAGCGAGCCACAACAGGCCGCTAGCGAGCCAGAGTCCAGATCTCAGGCGGGAACGACTCGACATACTCGATGCTTTCGACCTCGACGTGTAGCTCACGGAACGCGGCGATATTGCGGTACGTAGCCGATCTCGGCAGCCCCTCTCCCTCCCGGGTCACCTCCAGCCGCTCCTCCGTACGCCCCTGGCGTTGGATCTCGGCCGAGGCGAGGTGGCCGGCCTCGAAGCGGAACGCCAGCTCCCTGGCCCCCGGGACATCGTAGCGGAGGCGCACGGTCTGGGAGTCCAGAGCCTCGCCGCCCGCCAGGCGCGGCAGTTGTCCGGGCCGGAACACACCCAACGACGCCCAGAGCAGAGGCGCCGGCGGAATCAACCCCTCCGGCGCCCCGGGGGGCAGGCGCAACTCATCGTCCACGAGAGCCGCCTGCACGGCCAACTCTCCGTTGCCGAGGAAGAGATCGAGCCGCGCCCGATACGGCGGCTCGAAGCGGGACACACCGCGGCCGGAAAACCGGGCCCCGCTTTCGTTGGCCTCCCAGGTGAAGACGACGCGGGTGGGGCGCTCCAGGCGGGTGGCCTGCTCCTGCAGCACCGCCACCTCGCGTGCGTCGATCGACGGAGCTGGCGGTGGCGGAGGGGCGCCGGTGCAGCCCCAGAGGACGGCGAAGGCCCCCAGCGCTAGCGTAGGTCGGATCTCCATGGGGCCCCTCTACACCGGGGGCGGCCCAATCCTTCCCCTTTGGACCCCCCGTCCCAACCATTACCTTCGGCCCCGCCATGCCGATGCCCTCCGTCTACGTGACCAGTGACGTCCACCTGGGCGCCGTCCCCCGGGACACCGAGGCCGCCTTCATCCGCTGGTTGGAGCATGCCGGGGTCAACGCCGGGTCGGTCCTGATCAACGGGGACCTCTTCGATTTCTGGTTCGAGTACCGAAGCGCGGTGCCGCGGGGACATGCACGGGTCCTGGGTGCTCTGGCCACGCTGGTGGACGCGGGGGTCCCGGTAACCTTGATGGGCGGCAATCACGACTGGTGGGGCGGCTCGTTCCTGCGGGATGAGGTCGGCGTCGAGTTCCTGCAGGAAAAGGTCATTCGGGATCTCGCGGGCCACCGGACGCTGGTGGCCCACGGGGACGGGCTGGGACGAGGCGACCTGGGCTATCGGATGCTCAAGTGGCTCCTGCGCAGCCCGGTGACGGTGGCCGGGTTCCGCTGGCTCCATCCGGACCTGGGGGCCTGGCTGGCGGCTCGGGTATCCCGCACCGGGACTCGCGACCACGCCGACAACGCCGCGACCCTCGCCCGTGCCGAGTACGTGCGCGGATGGGCGATCGAGCGTTTGGCTGCCGACCCCACCTTGGACCTCGTCCTGCTCGGGCACACGCACATTCCGGGGCTCGAGGAGGTCGAACCGGGGCGGTTCTATCTCAACGCCGGGGACTGGGTCTACCGCCGCACCTACGCCGTGCTCACCCGAGGAGAGGCTCCTCGCCTGCTCGATTGGGAGGACTGAGCCGGAGGGCGTCCCTGGGGCAGTTCGCACCGCGTCAGCGGAAGGCGGACACCGGGATACGAACTGCGACCTCGATGCGGGGCGGTCCTGCGGAGCTGGGCTGCGTGCTCACGCTTATCGGATCGGGGAAGTCCTTCAGGTGCGCCGACACAAAGGCGTCCGCCCCGCCCAGGAGCAGCATGAACAGCCCGAAGGCGAGCCAATCCTCACGCTGGGAGAGACGGGCCTCTTCAAGGGCGCGCATCTCCTCGACCCGAGGATCGGCCTCGACGGCGGCCAGGATGGAGTCCGGGTCGCTGAGGCCCGAGGCCACGGCCGCGCGCTCGGCTTCCGTCGTCCAGAAGTCGAGCCGTTCTCGGGCGCCCTCGAGCTCGCGTAGGGTCTTGTAGAGCCCCAGCCCAGAGACGGCTTCCACGAGGAAGTAGAAGCTGGCTCGCGAGTACGCTTGCGTGGCGGCCTGCCCCCAGCCCGGTACCACCAAGGAACGGAGGAAGGCACCCCGTGGGCTGATGTCATGACTGCGCGCAGTGTCCGGTGCCACGGCCTCCACATCTTGTGCCTGGAGCGCCGGCGCCCCGAGCAAGCTCATCCCCGCCGAGAGCAGGACGACCTGGGTCCAGCGACGCGGGCAGGCGCTCACGGACGTTCCTCTGCCGGCACGAATACGCCGATGCGGCCAGGAAGCACGTCGATGTCGATGGGGCCCGCCGCCGCAGGCATCAACTCCCCATCGAGCTCGAATGGAAGCGGCCCGCCGTCGGGACTGGAGAAGCGGACATGTTGGAAGCGTCGCATGCGGATGACCGGCAGGTCGCTGTGGGTGCCTCGGATGACCTTGGGGATATACCGCGCCACCTGAAACAGGTTCAGCCGGTCCACGAAGCACAGGTCCAGCAGGCCGTCGTCCGCGACTGCGGTCGGATTCAGAAGGAACCCACCACCTGCCGACGGCCCCACCGTAACGGCGGAGAGCATGGTCGGGGCCTCGATCTCCTCACCGGACTCGAGCCGGATCCTCACGGGCACGGGGCGAAAGCGGACGACGGCTGCCGCCAGGGCGACCAGGTATTGGGCGAGACCCGACAGCACCCGGACCCGGGACCGCCTCAACAGCACTTCCACATCGAGGCCAACGCCCATGAGGTTGACGAAGAACTTCTCCTGGTCGTCCCAGCGAGCCCGGCCCACGTCCACCTGACGCACGCGCCCCTCCATCAGCACCCGCACCGCATCGTCCAGGCGCTTGGGGGCGCCCACGATGCGATAGAAGTCGTTTCCGGTGCCCATCGGGGCCACCGCGAACGGTGGCGGCTGCCCGTCGCTGGTCAGCAGGCCGTTGACCACCTCGTGGATGGTGCCGTCGCCTCCGACAACCAGCAGCTTGTCCGCACCCAGAGCAACGGCCTGGCGGGCGAGACGCACTCCGTCGCCGGGGCCCTCCGTCGCCAGGACGGTTGTCGACACACCGAGACGTTCGAACGCCGCCAGTAGCTTCGGAACCGACCGGCCCCCGGTCCCGGAGCCGGAGGCTGGGTTCACCAGGAGTACGATGTTGCTCATAGGGTGAGGGGCCTGGCACAGAGGGGATGTTGCTGGAAGGGTACGAGGTGGCGGGAGCGTGTGGGAATCGAACCCACCAACCCGGGTTTGAACCGGGCCAGCTGGTTTTGAAGACCAGTCGAGACACCAGTCCCGATCCGCCCCCTCGACCTCATGAGGACCAACCCGCCAGAATCGCCGCGCCGGCCGCCAGAGTCACCAGGAAAAGGACTCCGACCCGCCGAGCCATGGCGGGTGTGGCCAGGCTGGCCACGGCACCTCCCTTGAACACGATGTTGGAAAGGCCACCCACGAAGATCAGCCGCCAAGCCCGGGACGCGTCCAGGCGTCCGTCGCGCACCAGCTCCGTCACGGACAACGTAATGGCGTCCATGTCCACGATGCCGGACAGGCCCGCGATTCCGTACAGCCAGCGGGACCCCAACCGCGCTTCTGCGAAGGCAACCGCGAAAAGGATCGCGCCGTAGAGGAGGCCAAAGACGATCGCGGTCCGGAGTCCGGAGGGAGGCGAGGCATCCTGCGCGGCCAGGGGCTCTTGACGGCCCCGGCGCATCGTGAACGCCGTCAGCACCGCCATGACAGCCACCAGGGCGATCAGCGGAGGAGCGGCGGTCGGCAGGAAAGCCGCGTGCACCACTGCGATCTCCAGCAGCACTCGCACGAACACCACGGCTGACGCGATCATGATGACCAGTGTCCCGGCTTGGGGGGTCACCCTGCCCTGCTTGTTCTCGGTCGCGTAGGCCACGGTCGTCGCTGTGCTGGAGATCAGGCCCCCGAGGAACCCGGCCATGACCGTACCGGCCTTCGATCCGAACACCTGATAGGCGACGTACGCAGCCAGGCTGATGCCTACGATCAGCACCACCATGGTCCAGATGCGGAACGGATTGAGGACCGCGAAAGGACCGTAGGCGCGGTTCGGCAGCACAGGCAGAATCACGAGGGCCACCAGGACCAGCCGCACGATCGCGCGGATCTCCCGCTCGTCGAGGCCGGAGACCCAGCGGTGCAGCTCGGTCTTCCAGTGCAGGAGCACCGTGATCGTGCCCGCGACGATCACGCCTTGGACCCGATACCCGAACAGCACGGCCGCGCCGATCAGATAGAGGGCGACGGCAGCCACCTCCGTGGTGATTCCTGGAGCCGGGTGCTCGTCGTCCCGCTCGGAGATGTTGGCGGTGATGACAAAGGCGGCCACCACGAGCAGGCCGGCGCTGATCACCCAGGGGCCCACCCGCTCCGAGACCAGAGCGGCCAACGCACCGAACAGGGAGATCAAGGGAAACGTGCGGATCCCGGCGATCGGGTCCGTCGCCCACTGGCGCTGAAGCCCGACCAGCAAGCCCAGGCCGAGCGCGAGCGCCAGGGAAGCGACGATCTCCGGGTCGGTCAAGCCTGTCTCCTGGCATGCTGAAGAAGGGGGGCGCCTCCGCGCCGTGACCCCGCGGCCCGCCCCGGGTCACTCGGGGGCCGGGCGGATCCAGGATAGCGACCGGAGACCGCCTCCGGTACCTTTTTCCACCCACGATGGAGTGATTCGTGTCCAACCGCACCACACCGAAAGAGCCCCTGTCTGGCGCACGCTCGCGCCCCCTTGCCACTTCCTCGGTGGCGCGGAACCCGGGCACGGAGCTGGACCTCGATTGGGTGCGGTCCCTGCGAGTCAACCGCTCCGCCGTCGAGCGCCGCATTGCAGCTCTGGGCGGCCGCCGCTCGGTAAAGAAGGAGTGGCAGGCCGCCTGGCTGCTGCGCGCCGTCCGCTTGATGGACCTCACCTCCCTGGAGGGCAGCGACACCGAGGGGCGCATCCGCCGCCTCGCGGCCAAAGCCCGCCAACCCGTCCGACAGGACCTGCTCGAGGCCCTGGGGGCGGACACGCTGGGGATCCGGGTGGCGGCCGTGTGCGTCTACCCCGCGTTGGTCGACGCGGCCCGTCTGGCGCTCGCGGGCAGCGGCATCCCGGTGGCCGCTGTCGCGGCCGGCTTTCCGCACGGGCTCAGCCCCCTGGATCTGCGCATTCGCGAGGTCGAATCCGCGGTCGCAGCAGGTGCGGATGAGATCGACATCGTGATCCGACGCGGACACGTGCTCCGCGGCGAGTGGCAGGCCCTCTACGACGAGGTGCGGAGCTTTCGCGCGGCCTGCGGATCCGCACACCTGAAGACGATCCTGGCGGTCGGAGAGCTGGGCACCCTCCGCAATGTGGCGCGGGCCTCCGCCGTGTGCATGATGGCGGGCGCGGACTTCATCAAGACCTCCACGGGAAAGGAGCAGGTCAACGCCACCCTCCCCGTCGGGCTCACCATGGTTCGCACGCTGCGAGCGTACGTGGAGCGTACGGGCTACCCGGTCGGCTTCAAGCCGGCCGGTGGCGTGCGCACCGCGAAGGACGCCCTGCTCTGGCTCGTCCTGATGAAGGAGGAGTTGGGGCGTGAGTGGATGGAACCCGAGCGCTTCCGATTTGGCGCCAGCTCGCTCCTGGGCGACATCGAACGACAACTGGAGCACCACCTGACCGGCCGCTACTCCGCGTCCTTCCACCACCCGATGGCCTGATGTCCAAGATCGCTGAGGTCTTCGAGTCCCTCGAATACGGACCGGCTCCCGAGAGTGAGGCGCCCGCCTACGCCTGGCTGGATGCGCACGGCCGCCGCTTCGGGCACTTCATCGGCGGAACCTGGACGGAGGTCTCCGAGGACGCGCTCTTCGAGACCGTCGAGCCCCGCAACGGGCGCGCGCTCGCTCGTGTCTCGCAGGGCAGCCCGGACGACGTGGCCCGAGCCGTGGCCGCTGCGCGCCACGCGCAGCGCGAGTGGGCGCGCTTGCGAGGGTACGAGCGTGCCAGACACCTCTACGCGCTCGCGCGCGGCATCCAACGAAACGCGCGCCTGTTCGCGGTGCTGGAAAGCCTGGACAATGGCAAGCCCATCCGGGAATCGCGCGACCTGGACATCCCGCTGGTGGCGCGGCATTTCCTGCACCACGCCGGCTGGGCCCAGCTCATGGAACGGACCTTCCCCGAGCACGAAGCGATCGGCGTGGTGGGTCAGATCGTACCGTGGAACTTTCCGCTTCTGATGTTGGCCTGGAAGGTGGCTCCGGCCCTGGCGGTCGGGAACACGGTGATTCTGAAGCCGGCCGAATACACACCGCTGACGGCGCTTCTGTTCGCGGAGCTCTGCCGGGAGGCGGGCCTTCCGGCAGGCGTATTCAACGTGGTCACCGGCGATGGCGACACGGGCGCTGCACTGGTCGCTCACCCCGGCGTGGACAAGATCGCGTTCACCGGGTCGACGGAGGTGGGGCGGCTCATCCGCACGGCCACTGCGGGGACCGGAAAGCGGCTTTCGCTCGAGCTCGGAGGGAAGTCGCCGTTCCTGGTCTTCGACGACGCCGACCTCGACTCGGTGGTGGAAGGCGTAGTCGACGCCATCTGGTTCAATCAGGGTCAGGTCTGCTGCGCGGGCTCCCGGATCCTGGTGCAGGAAGGCATCGAGGCCGAGCTGGAGCGGAAGCTGAAGGCCCGGCTGGAAACGCTGCGGATGGGAGACCCGCTGGACAAGTCGGTCGACATGGGCGCGATCGTGGCTCCCGTGCAGTTGGAGCGAATCCGCACCCTGGTCGAGCAAGGGCGCTCGGAGGGCGCGCGTATCTGGCAACCCAGCTGGGCGCTCCCCCAGGACGGTTGGTTCTATCCGCCGACGCTGTGTACGTCCGTGTCGCCCGCGGGCACGCTCGCGCAAATCGAGGTGTTCGGTCCGGTCGTGGTGTCGATGTCGTTCCGGACGCCGGCCGAAGCGGTCCAGCTCGCCAACGATACCCGCTACGGCCTTGCCGCCTCGGTCTGGACCGAGAACGTCAACCTGGCCCTCGACGTGGCTCCGCAGCTCCAAGCGGGTACGGTGTGGGTCAACTGCACGAATCTGTTCGACGCCGCATCGGGTTTTGGCGGGTACCGGGAAAGCGGTTTCGGGCGCGAGGGCGGCCTGGAAGGGCTTTGGGAGTACGTCCGGCCCCGCGGTCAGGGCCGCGCGTCCCAGCCCCGGACGCGCGACGAGCTGGAAGCGCAGAGGCCGACCACCGCACTCGCCGGAGACGGACAGCGCGCTGGGCACGCCGGGGTCGATCGGACCGCCAAGCTCTACCTCGGCGGTCGCCAGGTTCGGCCCGACGGTGAGCAGAGCCTCTCGGTGCTGGATGCAAAGGGCCGCGCCCTCGAGCAGGTGCCGCGCGGGAACCGCAAGGACATCCGCAACGCCGTAGAGGCGGCCCACAAGGCCCTGCCTGGCTGGCGGGGGCGCACTGCGCACAATCGCGCACAGGTGCTGTACTATCTGGCCGAGAACCTCGACGTGCGGGGAGCCGAGTTGGCTGCTCGCCTCGCCCAGGCTCCCGGTGCGTCACGGCGCTCCGCGCGGGCCGAGGTGAACGCCGCCATCGAGCGGCTCTTCACCTACGCCGCCTGGGCCGACAAGTGGGACGGACGAGTTCACGCCACCCCGTTCCGCAATGTGACCCTCGCGATGCCCGAAGCCCTCGGAGTCGTGGGGATCGTCTGTCCCAACGAAGCTCCCCTCCTGGCCTTCGTCTCCTGCGTGGCCCCGGCGATCGCGATGGGCTGTGCGGTGGTGGTGGTGCCATCGGAGGCCTTCCCGTTGGCGGCAACCGACCTCTACCAGGTGCTGGAGACCTCGGACGTTCCAAGCGGAGTCGTCAACATCGTGACGGGACTGCGCGACGAGCTCGCCCCCGTGCTGGCCGCGCACGACGACGTCGCGGGCATGTGGTACTTCGGGCACCTCGAAGGCACCGCGGAAGTGGAGCGGCTGGCGGCCGGGAACCTCAAGCGCACCTGGACGGACCGGGGACGGCTGCGGGCCTGGGACGGCCCCTCGGGCGCGGGCGAGGAGTTTCTTCGCGAGGCCACCCAGATCAAGAACATCTGGGTGCCGTACGGCGACTAGGCCCGAACCCGAGCGCCCCGGAGGGAACGGCGCTTCCGCTGCCTTGCGGGCGACGCCGCCTCAGCGCCGCAGGTAGGAGCGGTTGACCGGCGTCTGGATGACCAGCGTGATCCGATCCCCGGGACTGACGGTCAGCCGCGGCGTTGTGTAGCGGTCGCTCGCCAGCAGATCGATCTGGATCTGCAGGTCCCGGACGGCGGCCCATTCCAGAACGAAGCTACCGTTCGATTTCCCGGCGACCCGGCCGATCAACGACCGCCCTCCACCCTCGATGACCGCGTGGAGCGTGGCCTCGTTGAAGTCGAGATTCTCCACCTGCAGCGAGACCCGGTCCGACTGCCCCCCGCGCTCGAAGGGCGACGGAGCCTTCTGTCCCCCGCACGCTGCCACGACCAGCAGCAGGCCAAGGAGCCAGGCAGCCGTTGGAAGGCCAGGCCATAGGCCCTTGGGCCCGTGTTGGTTACGCACACCGATCTGACCCAAGTTCTCCTCCCGCCCGGGTAGCCTCCTGCCCGAGGGGCGGACCCCCCACGGGTCCGCCCCCCTGTGATGCGCGTCCGTGGATCAGCTGACCAGCCGACTCGTTCTGATGGGCTCGAGCCCGGCTCGCTGGAGCAGCTCGTTGAGGCGCCCCAGGTCCTCTCGGAGAATCACCTGCATCGCGCGGAGCTGCTCGTCGAGCTGTACCGACAGATACTCGTACACTTCGTACTGCTGCTCGGCCGGTGCGCTTTCACCTGCCTCCACCACGCCCATCAGCGCGGCCAGCTTGTTGTTGAGCTTGATCGGGAAGTTGAGGGGATCCTGGTTGCTCTGGTTCCGGACCTGGTAGATCTCTCCCTCGACGCCGCTCAGCTTCTCCTTCACCTCGCCGCCGGCGCTTTCGATCTGGCGGTCGTCGGTCTTGTCCAGCCGGTCGTCCACCTGCGACTTCACGTCCCGGATGTCGATCACCGCCTGATTGGCCGCGCTCACCTGGTCCCGGATCTGGATGGCAAGGTCGAAGCGGCGCTGCAGGTCCGCCATCGTCACCCGACCCGCCAGGCGGGGGTCCATCTTGATCTCGAAGCGTTGCTCCTGGGTGGGATGATCATCCACGGTCAGGCGCACCACATACTGGCCCGGCACGGCCGCCGGTCCCTGGTTCCCCGCCGCCCAGAAAATCCGCCCCTCGAAGTCCGTGTACCCGGGGTAGCGCATGTTCCAGGTGAAGCGCTTGGACCCGGCCGTCTTCGCAGGGCTGGGCGCGCGCCCGCCTCCGAAGAACTGCGCGGGCCCCTGAGGTTCCTCCTCCTGGTCCTCCCCGGCCGACTCGAACGTCTGGATGACCTGCCCGCGGGCATCGGTGAACTCGATGGTCACCTTCTCCGCCTTCTCGGCCAGGTAGTAGTAGACCTCGACGCTCTGATCCACACCCCGCACGGGGTCGACCGGGTCGAACAAGTGCACGGGAGCCTCGGCGATGCGGTCGGACATCTGGCGGATGGGGCCGATGCTGGGCAGCACCCAGAAAGACCGCCCGTGCGTCGCGATCACCAGATCATTCTCCTCCACCACCAGGTCGGAGACCTGCGTGTTGGGGAGGTTCAGCCCCAGCGAGGTCCAATGGGCTCCATCGTCCCAGGAGACGTAGACCGTCGTCTCCGACGACGCGTACAGCAGCCCGGGCCGCGTGGGGTCCTCACGCACCGCGCGCACGAAGTCGGTCTCGGGGATCCCGGTGACGATCTTGGTCCACGTGCGACCGTAGTCGACGGTCTTCCACACGTACGGATGGCGGTCGTCGTCCACCAGGTAGCGGATCCCGGCCACGTAGGCCTTCCCTGCCGTGTTGGGCGAGGCCTCGATGGTGTTGATCCGGACGAAGTCCGGAGCGTCGGGAGGCGTGACGTTGGTCCAGGTCTGCCCACCGTCCCGGGTCACGTGCACGTAGCCGTCATCGGATCCGGCCCAGATCACGTTCACGTCCTGGTAGGACGGTGCGATGGCGAAGATCGTGGCGTACGTCTCGACGCCCGTCTGGTCCTTGGTGATGGGGCCACCCGACGCGCCGATGGTGGACGGGTCCGCCCGGGTCAGATCCCCGCTGATGGCCTCCCAACTCTGGCCCTCGCTGGTGGTCTTCCAGACCTTCTGCGTGCCGGTGTACAGCACGTTCGGATCTACCGGCGAGAAGACGATGGGATAGGTCCACTGGACCCGTTCCTGCAGGTCCTCGGCCGACTGCCCCATCGGGTTCTCGGGCCAGACGTTGACCTGTCGGGTATCGCCGCTGCTGTGGTCGTACCGGGACAGGCTGCCGCCGTAGCACCCGGCGTAGTAGACGTCCGTGTTCTTGGGGTCCGGCGCGATATAGCCGGACTCGCAGCCACCCACGGAGAAGAAGTAGCCGCCTCCGCCGAAGCCACCGCCGGCCGAGAGGTGGTTCCACCCCTTCCAGGGCGTGCAGGCCGTGGAGTTGTCCTGCTGCGCACCACACACCAGGTAGGGCTGATGGTGGGTGGTGATCACTCGATAGAACTGGGCGGTCGGGAAGTCCTGATCGGTCCAGGTCTGGCCAGCGTTGATGGAGACGTTGGCGCCACCATCATTGGAGTTGATCATCCGGTCCGGATCCGAAGGCGCGATCCAGAGGTCGTGGTTGTCCCCGTGGGGTACGCGCAGCGATTCGGGGAAGGTCTTGCCCCCGTCCTTGGAGCGGTAGATGCCCGTATTGAGCGCGTAGACCACATCCTCATTTTGCGGATCCGCGTAGATGCGCGAATAGTAGAACGCGCGCTGACGCAGCTTACGCTCGTCGTTGATGCGCTCCCAGGTCGAGCCGCCGTCGTCGGAGCGGAACACGCCACCCTCGTCGTGCTCGATCAGCGCCCAGACGCGCTGCGGGTTGGCCGGAGAGACGGCGACGCCGATCTTCCCCATGAGTCCCTGCTGGGGAAGCCCCTGGTTCCGGCTGATCTCCGTCCAGTGTTCACCACCATCGGTGGACTTGTAGAGTCCGCTGCCCGGGCCGCCGGACGACATGCCCCACGACTTGCGCCAGGCTTCCCAGAGCGAGGCATACATGACGTCCGGGTTGCCCGGATCGAACGTCAGGTCTACCGCACCCGAGCGGGCGTCCCGATAGAGCACTCGACGCCAGGTCTCCCCGCCATCGGTGGTCTTGTAGACGCCACGCTCCTCGTTCTCGACGGAGTGCTTCCCGAAGGCAGCCACCCATACGGTGTTGCAGTCGCTGGGATGGACCCGTACCCGCGCGATGTTCTGCGTCTCCTCCAGTCCCAGATGGGTCCAGGTATTCCCGCCGTTGCTGGACTTGTAGAGACCGTCTCCCTGCATGACGTTGCCGCGGAGCTCCGTCTCGCCCGTGCCGATGTAGACCACGTCGGGATCGGCTTCGCACACCCCCACCGCACCCACCGACGAGCTGTTGATCTTGCCGTCCGTCACGGCCCGCCAGTTCAGGCCGCCGTCGGTGGTCTTCCACAAGCCGCCCCCCGTGGCCCCGAAGTAGTATTCGAAGGGCCGGCTGTCGCTGCCCGCGACGCCGATGGAGCGCCCGCCCCGTTCGATGCCGATGTTCCGCCAGCGGAGCGCGTCGAAGTAGTCGGAGTCGTAGCTCTGGGCCGCCGCTGCGAGCGGGGCCAGGGCAAGAAGTGCGGTCGCCAGGGCGGAGGTGCCCGGGCGAATCGGGTTCCAGCGCTTCATCATCGGGATCCAGATCAGTGGGGACCGACCAAAACGGACGTGAGCGGTACCCCCCCGGAACGAGGGGGTTCTCGGGGGAGAGAGTGGGCCGGGGCCCGAGGTGGGGCAAGACCCCTCGGGACGCAGCCCGAGGGGTTTCTCGTCAGCGCACCGGGCGGAACGGAGTGATCGGTGAGGCCGGGTTCACGTCGATCGGCCGGCTGTCCCCGAACAGACCACCGTCGATGACGAGCGCATCCAGGGCCAGATAGACCCCCGCCGCCAACAAGGTGACCAGTGCTCCGGTCTTCACCGGAGCGAGCTGGCGCAGGCTCAGGGACTCGATCCCGGACATGGGGATGGAATAGCGCGTCGCGAACTGGAAGTTCTGCTGTACGGTCTGTCCTCGCGCCGTAACCACTTCCATGTCCAGCACATTCCCTTCCAGGCCCGTCACCGTCCCCTCGAGGTTACGAACGGGCTCACCCCGCTCCTGGCTCTGACGAATGGCCTCCTCCACCGTGAGCCGGGCGCGCACCCGCTCTCCGGGAGAAGCCACCTGCACCGGCTGGAACGTGTAGCAGCCCGATCCCAGCACAGCAAGCGCCAGCGTCAACACCAGGCCGACGGCTCGTCCTGGAACCCGACCGCTCTTCGGATCGCTTCCCACGAGCTCCCCCCTCCCCTCAGATGACTTCGATGACATTGGTGAAGAGCTGGTTGAAAATGTACGCCCAACGGTAGATCTCCTGCGAAGTCAGCGGCCCGCCCACATCGAAGCGCAGATCCGAGTCCAGATAGATCCTGACCTGGACGTTGCTGAGGTTCTCCTGATCCCGCTGCGCCTCGAAGAAGAAACGCTTGGCGTCGCCCTGGTCGATGCCTCCCACCAGGTTGATCACAGTGTCGAACGGGAGCGTCCGGATCAGCGTGTCGGCAGCGAATAGCGACACTGCGGTACTCCCCCGCTCGGTCAGTCCAGCGTTGAAGGACTGCGATACAATCAGCGCCGCTGGCGTGCTCGCATCTCCGGTCACCAGTACCCGTACCGTGTCCGGGGTGGGATCCTCGAACCAACTGCAGGCCGGAAGGCCCGAGAAGACACCGACCCCCCCCAAAACCGCCAGCCCTCTCAGACAAGAACGAATCATCTTCCTCCTCCGTGACGTGGCCCAGCCAGCTAGCCGAAGGTCCGGGCCCCCGACCGACTCGGTCGAGGACCCGGACCCGTTCTGCTACCCTCAGTCAAGCTGAAGGATTCGGCGTCAGCAGCCCACCCCGTTCATGTGGCAGTTCGAACGGATCTCGGTGATGGTGATGGGCAGCAACGTGCCAGGCGCCGAGCGGGCATCTCCGTTCGGCTGCCAGTCCGCATCCACGATCCCGAAGCGGTACATGTCGGCCAAGCGCTGGCCGGTCAGGAACGTGTTCACCTTGCGCTCGTGCTCCAACATGGCCCGGTCGGAGATCTGGCCGGAGAAGGCCGTCACACCGTCCAGGTCCACGCGCACGGCGTTGATCGCATCGGCGAAAGCGGCGCTGTTGCCACCGGCCAACGCATTCTCCGCCACGATCATGTGCATCTGCCGCTCATCCACGATGAGCAGCGGCTGGTAGACCAGCCCGGCCACGAAGAAGCCGTTGACGCGACGATCGATCTCCCGGTCCGGGCCGCCATCGATCGGGTCCTCGAGCGAGATCCCGATGAACTTCTTGATGTCGAGCGGATCGGGTACCACGTACGCCGGCCCCACGCGGTTCTCCGCGCGGCTGTTGATCCAGCTGGCCAGCTGGTTGGTCACCGTCGAGGCGCTGTACTCGAAGTCCCAGTGCCAGTCGGTCCCACCCATGAGCGCCAACGCCGCATTGGCGTCGGCCGCCGCGCCCGCGTCCTGCACCAGCGGCGAGGCGGTGTTGACCGACGGCTGGATCTTCGCGCGAATGCCCTTGGCAAACTTGGCACGGGCCCTCATGGCCAGCGCGCGCGTCTCGACTTCGCCGTCACCCGCGGCCCGGGCCAGCGACACCGCCTGGTCCAACCGGGAGACTGCGTCGTCGAAGACGCTGGGCATCTGCGCGGCCGGCACAGGAGCCCCGGCTTCGCGCTTATTGGAGAACGTCATCTCCTGCTGGACCTCACCGATCACCGTGTAGAGGGTGCCCGCGGTGAGGTAGGCCTTGGCCAGGGTGCCGTTGAACTCGGTCAGCCCCTCGTCCACGTGCACCTTGACCAGGCGAACGGCCTCGTCCGCCATCCAGCGGGCCTGGGCCAGCTCCGGATAGGCCACGTCGGTGAACTCGTTCTCCGCATTGGAGAGGAACCCGTAGTCCAGCGCCTGCCAAGCATCCCGAGACCCGGTCCACACCAGCTCGTCCGTGGCGACACCATACACCTGCCAGATGTCGCTGACGGCGACCGCCGCGAGGGCGAGCGCGCCGTTCACCACGGCGGCGGCGGCCTGCGTCTTGGACAGGCTCTCCTCCGTGAGGTTGTTCGGGTTGTTCACGTCGAGGATGCCGCAGCCCGTGGAGGCGAACACACCCACCAGCGCAGCAACCGCGAACGTCTTCTTCATCGTTTGCATCGTTCGGCTCCTCATCCTCAGAAGCTCACGCGGAGCGACGCGGTGAGACGCCGCGGGGTCGGAACGCCCCAGCCCTCGACGCCCTGCAGGAAGTTGTTGTCGATGCCGCCATCCGAGCTGCGGCCGACCACGTTGCCTTCCGGGTCCATGCCGTTGTACTCGCCGTTCACCCACAGCTTCAGGTTGCGGACGCCCAGGTTCAGCGTACCGGTGGCCAACCCCAGCCGCTCCACGAACTCAGAGGGCATGCGGTAGGTGAGGGACAGCTCGCGCCAACGCAGGAAGTCCGATTTGAACGTCGAGTTCAGACCACTCATGGGAGCGAGGGCCTCGATCTCGCGCGCCCAGGCGATAGCCGCATCCAGACGCTGCTGGGCAGACGACGCAGGGTTGAGCATGGTCGAGTAGAGCTCGGCGGCGCGCGGCGTGTTGCGGCCGATGACGGCATTGGCCTGCCGGAACTCACCGGACAGGTTCTGGTGCCAGTAGTTGCCGAACTTGTACTCGAAGTTGCTGACGAGCTCGAAGTTGTCGAGGAACGCGATGTTCATCCCGAACGAGCCCTGCCAGTCCGGATTCGGCTTGCCGTTGTAGCTCTGCAGCAGACCGTGCCCGCAGTTGTGCGAAGCCAGCGTGCCGTCCGCCACTCCGAAGTCGGAGTTGCCGTAGGCCAGCGGCTTGAACGAGCTGGGGTTGACCGGGCCGGCGAAGTAGGCCAACGCCTGCGCCTGGCTGGGCTCCGTGCAGGACCCGTCCAGGTTGAGCGGAATGGCCAGCTCGCTGGCGAGCTTGGCACCGAAGAACGCGCCGGGCGTGTAGCCCTCGACCAACCAGTTGCGGTAGCGCGGATACGAGCCGCCGCTCTTGATGGGCGCGGCGCCACCGAGGCTGGTGATCTCCTCGGTGATGTACGACGCGTTGGCGTTCACGTTGATGCTGATGTTGTCGCCCTGATAGAGCGAGCCCTGGGCGCCGATCTCGAAGCCCGAGGCCACCAGCTCGCCGATGTTCACCAGCTGCCGGTTCTGGAAGCCGCCGCTGGGCGGGAACTGCTGGTCGACGAGCGCGTCGGTGACCGTGCGGTCCCAGTACGTGACGTCGATGGCGGCGCGGTCGTTGAAGAAACCGAACTCGGCGCCGACTTCCCACTCGGTGGAGACCTCAGGGCTGAGGTCGTTGTTGCCCAGGTTCGAGGGGCGCACGCCGGCGCCGTCCACGTACGCGTAGGGCGAGTAGGTGGTGAAGCGATCGAAGGCGCCCGGCTGCAAGCCGGACTGCCCGATGGCCGCACGCAGGCGGAAGGTCGAGACCGTCTCGCTCTCCCACCCGAAGGCATCCGTCGGGATAAACGAGATCGAGGCCTTCGGATAGAAGGCGGTGTTGAAGTTCTCACCGAACGCCGAGTTGGCGTCCCAACGGCCACCCACCGTCACGAAGACGTAGTCGTTGATGCCCAGCTGCTCCTGGAGGTAACCACCGACCTGGGTGTTCTTCTCCCAGCGCTCCGACACGTACTGGTCGGCACCGGCCTGAGCGACCTCGAGGCCGGGTCCGGGGAAGCGGGAGCCGCCGCCACCGGAGGTGGTCTCCTGCACCAGGAAGCCCTGGCCACCGGCCAGGAAGGTGCTCTCGAAACGCTCACCGAAGCGACGCACCCAGGACATCTTGGCATCCGCGGTGATCTCGCGGTTCGTGCGGTCGCTGATGTTGCGGTCACCCTCGGGGGTCGAGGACGAGAAGCCGTCCACGTTCCAGCCGTAGGGGCGGAAGTCGTAGGCCTCTTCCGAGACCAGGTCGACGCCGAAGGTTCCGTCGAGCACCAGCCCTTCCCGCACTTCGTAGTTGGCGTTCAGGCTACCCGCGAAGTGGCGCGTGTCGCCCACCGTGTACTGCTGCAGGTTCTCGCGGAGCGTGGCGAAGGCCGGCGCGCCGAAGAGGTTGTCCGGATTGGCCAGGCGCAGCTGCGCCATGAGCGCGGACGAGAAGCCGCCGTAGATGTTGTTGCCGTTGTTGGGTGTCTCCTGATGCACTTCCGAGTACAGCGAGGAGAGCCGCAACGACAGCTTCTCCATGGGGAAGATGTTCAGGTTCAGGTTGGTCTGGACGCGGCGGTTGATGTCCTCCGCGATCCCGCCCGTCTCCGGCACGCTCAGGTCGACGGTCTGACCGTTCACCGGCAGGTTGGTGCCGTCGAAGGGACCGTTCTCGGACGAATAGCGGCCCGACGCGAAGTACGTGATCAGGTCGCTGCCGCCCGTGACCGACGCGGCGTACGTCTGCCCGTAGCCCGTGTTGAACAGGTTCTGGAGCAGCGGATACTCGTACACGTCGAACGGCGACACGCCGGCGCCGAACATGCTGTTCATGCGCGCCGCGTCTGCCGCGTCACGCGGGAAGTCCGCGAGGTTCTGCATGCGGTCCTTGGGCGTGGTGATCGCCGTCTGCTGCACCTCGAAGGTGAAGCGCGGCGTGCCCTGGCGGCCCCGCTTGGTGAAGATCTGGATCACGCCGTTGGAGGCCTCGGTGCCGTACAGCGTGGCGGCCGCGGCGCCCTTCAGGATCTCGATGCGCTCGATCGTGGACGGATCGATGTCGTCGAGACGCGACGTGCGGCCCTGGCCGCCCGCGCCGATCTGGTTGCCGGCGAAGCCACCCGAGTTGTCCACCCGGATGCCGTCGATGTAGACGATCGGCTCGTTGGACTGGGAGAGCGACGCGGAACCGCGGATGCGGATCGACGAGCCCTCACCGGTGGTGCCGGAGCCGATGCCCCCGACCACGCCGGGCTCGCGGCCCTGCAGCAGCTGGGACACGTCCGCGATGGGCGCGTCCTGCAGCTCGGAGACGTCGACGGTGGCGATGGTGTTGCCGAGCTTTCTCTTCTCGGTCGCCACGCCGGCGCCCGTGACCACGATCTCGGACAGCTCGATGGCGGTCTGCGAAATGGCCACGTCGGCCACGGAGGACTGGCCGGACGTTACGGTGACGGTGGACGTGCCCTCCTTGTAGCCCACCAGCTGCACACGGATCGTGTGCGTTCCCGCCGGGACATTCAGAAGAATGTAGCGGCCGGAGGAGTTTGTCAGAGCGCCGATGCCGGTCCCCTCGATGAAGACCTGGGCGGACTCGAGCGGACGCTGAGAACCTGCGTCCGTGATCGTGCCCGCGATCACGCCGGTGCTCTGTTGTGCCTGGACCGCAGACGGAGCGAACGCCAGACCGAGAGCCATCACGGCCCCGGCGGCGAGCCCGATCCACGACCTCAGGCCAACGGACGTTGGACGGATCATGTGGGTGTCCCCCAAATGGGTTTGGAGAATACATACGTCCCCATCCCGATCCGCCCCCACGAACCACGCCAGGCATAGGCGCAGATGGGATGCGGAACGAGATTGGGTCGAGTATTCCCCTGGTAAGACGGGAGCACCGGCCGTGTCAAGCTGAGAGCGGGCTTGGGTGCGTCAGCCCTGACCCACCTGGAGCGGGCCCCCGGCCCCGCTAGCTCGGGCCCAGGGACCCAGATCAGGATCCGCCGGGGTAGCCAGCGCCACCCCCGACCCACCTCCCAAACTTCTGTGGATGGAGCATCCCATGTTCCGCCCCCTGACCAACTTCGGCGGCAACCTCACCTTCCGCCCCGGCGGGCGGGCGGCGCCGCGCTCCGAGGAGGAGCTCCTGGGGCTACTGGCCCAGGCCCGCTCCCAGGGCATCCGGGTCCGCGGCGCAGGGCACTCGTGGAGCCCGCTGATCGTCACGGATGGCCTATCCGTCGACCTGCGCCACTTCCGGGGGATCGAGGTGGCCCCCGACCGAAGGCGGGTGCGGGTCGGCGCCGGGTGCCGCCTCAAACGGTTGCTGCGGGTGCTGCGCCGTCGGGGGCTGACGCTCCCGTCTTTGGGGCTGATCACCGAGCAGACGGTGGCCGGGGCCGTGGCCACGGGCACCCATGGGTCGGGCCGCCACTCCCTCTCCCACTACGTCCTGTCCGTCCGCTTGGCCGTCTATGGCCCGCATCCCGACGACCCTCCCCGGATGATCGATGTGGACCAGCCGGGCCCCCTGCTGCGCGCCACACGCTGCGGCCTGGGGGCGCTGGGTGTGGTCACCAGCCTCGAATTGCCCGTGGTCCCCAGGTTCGGGATCCGTGAGGTCCTCACGCGCCGCCAGACCCTGGACCAGGTGCTCGCCATGGAGCGCACGCACCCCCTCCAGCAGTTCTACCTGATCCCGCACCGCTGGGACTTCGTGGTGCAGGCCCGGCGCGCGGTCCCGCTTCCCCGCGTTCGACCGGCAGCCCTGCTCTATCGCTTCTACTGGCTGCTGGCCCTCGACCTCGGGCTCCACCTCGTGATCAAGACGGTGGCAGCCGTACTTCGTAGCCCCCCCGCCATCCGGTGGGCGTTCCGCCGCCTGCTGCTCCGCTTCCTGGTCGAGGACGTGGAGGTGACCGACGCCTCGGATCGGATGCTGGTCATGGAACACGAGTTGTTCCGGCATCTGGAGATGGAGCTGTTCGTGCCGGAGGAGCGACTGGCCCTCGCTCTGGAGCGCGTGACGGAGATCCTGCAGCTGGCCGACGACGCCTCCTGGCAGCCCAGCACTCCCTTGGAGGAGGCCGCCCTACGCGCCGGGGTGGAGGCTCCCCTGCGGGCCCTGGGCGGCACGTACACCCATCACTACCCGATCTGCGTTCGTCGCATCCTCCCGGACGAGACGCTGTTGTCCATGGCTGCGGGGGCCCACGTCTGGTACGCGATCAGCTTGATCACCTACGTCGAACCTCGGGAGCCCTTCTTCCGACTCTGCGCCGTCCTCGCGCCGCTGTTGGCCGACGAGCTGGGGGCACGTCCGCACTGGGGCAAGTGGATGCCGCTCGACCAGGACCGGATCGCTCGGCTCTATCCGGAGTTGCCGGAATTCGTGCGACAGTGCCGGCGGGTCGATCCCACCGGCACCTTCGCGAACGGATTCCTGAGGGACGTGCTCGGGCTCGGCCAGGCGGGGTAGTCCGACCCAGGGCCGAGGGGCGCCCCAGTGGATCAAAGGCGGGCGATGACCTCGATCTCCACGTCCACGTTCTTGGGAAGCGTCCGCACTGCCACCGTCGAGCGGGCGGGCCGATGCTCGCCGAAGTGGGTGGCATACACCTCGTTCATCTCCTGGAACGTCGCCATGTCGGCCAGGAAGACGGTGGTCTTCACCACTCGTTCCAAGGACGCGCCCGCCTCCTCCAGGATGGCACGGATGTTGGCGAAGACCTGCTCGGTCTGCTCGGCCACGCTGCCGGCTACGACCGCGCCGGTTGTGGGATCAAGGGGAATCTGGCCTGAGCAGAACAGCCAGCGGCCGACCCGGATGGCCTGCGAGTAGGGTCCGATGGCGGCAGGAGCCGCGTCCGTGTGCAGTGCATGTAGCGTTCTCATCGACAGAGCATCCTCGTCAGGTCCATCGTTCAGGTGAGCTCGCCTCGATCGAAGTCGAGCTAGCGGACGTAGGGCCCCCGGCCGCGAGCCGGAAGCGACCACGGTTTCCAGGCCTCCCCGTCCCAGGCCAGGAGGCGGTCCTGCAGGTTCACCGAGACGCAGACGTGATTGGGGACGATCCGGACCCGCTCGCCCACGCTCGGGCGCCACGCAGTCGCGCTGAGGTCGAGGATGCCGTGCTCCTCAGAGAGGCCTCGCACCCGGACTTCGGGCCGCTCCAGCAGCACCCCAAATCCGGCCCCCTCTCCTCGCAGTGTCTCTTTGGCCAGAGCTTTGGATCCGGCATCCACCACGGCCTGCCCGGGAAGCGCGGTGCTGATCACGGTGGCACAGATGGAGTAGGCGTACTGGTCGGGACGGCAGGCACCCAGCGCGGCGATGTCCCGATCATTGAAGATGCAGGTGCCCGCTCGACACTCGGTCATGCCTCCGAGACGGTCCGAAGCCCAAAGCGTGGGAGTCGACCCGCCGCTCACGATCTCGGGCTCCAGGCCCTCGGCCCTCAGGGCTTCCAACAACCCGTGGAGGCGGGCCTGCAGGGACGAGAGCTCCGACTCGGATTCATCGATGGGTGCGCGGATGTGGCCTGGATAGAAGAGCACGCCCCGGTACGCGACCCCCGGCGATCGAGCGGCCGCACGCGCGAGGTCCAGCGCCTCCTGGGTGCTGGCCACCCCGACCCTGCGCATCCCCATGTCCACTTCCACGACCACCCCCACCGTGCGGCCCGCGGCGGAGGCCCCCCTCGATAGCATCTGCAGGGCGTCGTGCGAGTCCAGCGCCACGGTGAGCCGCACCTGCTCGGGCAAATCCAGGATCCGGGCCAGCTTGGTTGGCCCCACCGGTGGATAGGCCATGAGCAGGTCGTCCGCGACGCTGGCCATGACCTCCGCCTCGCGGGGCGTGGCCACCGTGAGCCCCCGCGCCCCCTCCTCCAACTGGATGCGCGCCACCTCGAGGCACTTGTGGGTCTTGATGTGCGGCCGCCAGGAGACACCGGCGCCAGTCAGGAACTCCACGACTCGACGCGCATTGGCCCGCACGGTCTCCACGTCCACAACGGCGACCGGGGTTTCGATGCCCTCCGGCGGGACCATCACGGCCCCAACACGTCCATCAGCGCCCGCTCGAACTGAGGATCCGACTCCACGATGGGTCCGAGGCGCGCGAAGCGAACCACTCGCTCGGCATCCAGGAGGAACGAGACCGGCAGACCGATGACACCGTAGAGATCCATCGACTTGGAGCTGGGGTCGAGGAGCTGCAGGTACTCGACGCCCGACTCCTCGAGGAACGCGTCCACGGCGGTCCGCGCCTGGGCAGCGTCGACGCTGACTCCAACCACGCGTAGCCCGCGATCCCGGTAGCGGTCCTGGAGGGTCTGCAGGTACGGGATCTCGGCGCGGCACGGCGGACACCAGGTGGCCCACAGGTTGAGGAGCACCGGCGTCCCCTGCAGCTCGGACAAGGCGACCTCCCCGCCCTCCAGGTCGAGCAGCACGACGTCCGCGATCGGCTGGCCCACCGTGGGACGCTGGATCCGCACTGTTTCGCTCCGGCAGGCGCTCGTGAGCACGGCGAGCGCGAAGACGGAGCCTCTCCCCATCGACACGAAGCCTCGGCTCACGGAGCCTCCCCCCACGGAAGCACCGCGGCTCGAACGCGCCCCAACGCATCGTCCGTCCACGCCACCAGCACCCCACCCTGGAACCGGGTCAGCCGCGGAAACCCGGAGGCACGGGCGGAGCTGGTGCGCGTGATCACCCACGGCTCGCTCGTCGCTCCGCTGGCGGTGACCTCGCGCACCCGGATCTCCGCTTCCCCGTTTCCGAGGTCCTCCACCCAGCTGACCAGGGCGGCGCCGTCCTCCTTCATGCGCACGTCCACACGGCCGATGGGATCCCCTCCGTCCACCCGCAGAGGGGGCGCGAAGCTTCGGCCCCCGTCCCGGGAGAACGCCACGTTCACCTGACGGACGTCCGCCGGCGCGGTGAACCAGGCCACCACCACCGTGGAGCCCTGTGCAGCGACCGCAGGCCCGTTCACAGGGCAGGCCGCGATCTCCCATCCGTCGACATGGACCGGCCTGGGCTCACTCCAGGCGCCGTCGGGGCCACGGCGGACGCTCCAGATGTCCCGGATCTCCTCGGGGCTTCGGTCCCGGTAGACGACCACAACTCCCTCGTCCGTCACCGCCATGTCGGTCTGGCAACAGTCACAGGTGCGCCCATCGAGCTCGAGGTCGGGACCCATGGTGGCTATGCCCGTCACCAAGCGGGCATGCAGGCTCATGGCGCCGCCATGCCCTGACCCTCCGGTGTGCCGACCGTCCAGCCACGCCAGCAGCGCGCCCTCCGCCGCGGGCACCATGCTGACGAAGCCATGCTCGGCGGGGGACTCGTCGTCGTGGAGCGTCCAGGGCTCGCTCCATACGGCGCCGTCCCACAAGGCGACCCGGATTCGGTAGTCGTAGCTTCCGTCGGAGTCCCTTTCCAGCCAATACGCCAGCCGGGTCCCGTCCTCGAGGGACACCACACCCGGAAAGTCGGCCCAGTTGACGAAGTACGCCTCGGACTGCGCCACGGTCTGCGCCTCAGACCAGCCGCGGCCATCCCATTCCGCCATCCGGAGCCGGTAGGCACCACCCCGGGTGGACGAGCCCCGCTCCCCGCTGCCTGCCGCGGGCTCGAGCCAGGAGAGCAGCGCACCGCCATCCGGCAGGGCAGACGCAACGGGGGTAAGGCTCCCCTCGCCCACGGGCGGCGTCAGCAGCTGCAGCCCGTCGGCAGCCGGCTCCCCACCACCACACGCAGCGAGCATCAGGGTCAGCCCCACCCGAGCAGGGCGGAGCATCCCGGTTCCGGTGACCTGGGGTAGCCTCGACCGCACCGATCCTCTCTTGTGGGCATGCGGGGGCCCCGCGTCAACGCGCCGCCCCGCCAAGGGATGTCAGGTGCAACAATGGGGCGCGGAACTCGTTTCTCCAAGGGGGGATTCGGCGAATGAGCGCTGGGACCCAACGCTCCGGGGCCTGTGTATGTCTTTGGGGCAGATGATCCGCTTCGGTCCGTCCAGGACCGGGCCGTACTCGAGGAAGGCCATGCTTCTCCGCCACCGTTCCACCGGGGGCCCGTCCGCGCTTTCGCTCCTCCTCCTGGCGGCGAGCGCCGTGCTGTTGTGGAGCACGCCCGCCACCGCTCAGTACTTCGGGCGCAACAAGGTCCAGTACGACAGCTTCGATTTCGAAATCATCCCGACAGAGCGCTTCGACATCCACTTCTATGAAGAGGAAGCGCGCGCCGTCGAGGACGCGGCCCGCATGGGCGAGCGCTGGTACGAACGCCTGGCGCGCACGTTCCAGCACGAGTTCGCGCAGCGGAAGCCCGTGGTGCTGTACGCGGATCACCCCGACTTCCAGCAGACCAACACGCTCACCGGGACGCTGAGCGAGGGCACCGGGGGTGTCACGGAGTCCATCAAGAACCGGGTCATCATGCCGTTGGCCGGCTCCTACTGGGACACCGATCACGTGTTGGGGCACGAGCTGGTCCATGCCTTCCAGTACGACATCGCCCAGTCCCGCCAGGGTGGCGGCCTGCAGTCCCTGGTGCGACTGCCGCTGTGGATGATCGAAGGAATGGCCGAGTACCTCTCGGTCGGTAGGGACGACCCACTCACGGCCATGTGGCTGCGCGACGCGTTGCGGCGCGATGACATCCCCACCACCGAACAGCTCTCCAAGGACCCCAAGTACTTCCCCTACCGCTTTGGTGAGGCGTTCTGGGCCTATGTCGGCGGCACCTACGGAGACGACGCGGTCATCAACCTCTATCGCCGGGCCTTGCGGGTCGGCGTCGAGCCGGCCGTTCGGCAGATCCTGGGCACGACCGAGGACTCCCTCTCCGTGGCGTGGCACGAGCAGATCCGCTCGGCCTATACGCCGCTGCTCGAGGGGCGGACGCCGCCCGAGCAGATCGGGACCCTGATCCTCTCCCCGGAGACCGGCGCGGGTCGGCAGAATGTGGCACCGGCGGTCAGCCCCGACGGCCAGTATGTCGCCTTCCTCTCCGAAAAGGACCTCTTCTCCGTCGATCTCTTCCTGGCCAATGCTCAGACGGGTGAGATCATCCGCAAGCTCTCGAGCGCGGCCGCGGATCCGCACTCGGACGCCATCCGCTTCATCGACTCCAGCGGCTCCTGGTCGCCAGACGGCAAGCAGTTCGTGTTCGTCGTCTTCGCCGACGGTCGCAACGAGTTGGTCATCGTCGATGTCGACAACGGGGATGCGGAACGTCGCTTGGAAGTGCCCTCGATCGGTGCCATCACCAACCCGGCCTGGTCACCGGACGGCCAGAGCATCGCGTTCTCGGGACAGGTGGGCGGGATCACGGATCTGTTCTTGATCGACCTCACCACCGAGGAGATCCGTCAGCTCACCAACGATCGCTTCGGTGACTTCCACCCGACCTGGTCACCCGACGGGCGCACCATCGCGTTCTCCAGCGACCGGAGCGGCCAGACCGACTTTACGCGCCTGCGCTACGGCAAGCCGCAGATCGCATTGTACGACATGGCGAGCGGGCGCGTGGACGTGCTCGATCTCTTCGGCGAGGTCAAGCACATCAACCCGCAATACGCGCCGGACGGGCGGTCCATCTACTTCATCTCCGACCCCGACGGCTTCCAGGACATCTACCGCTATGCGTTCCAGGAGCGCGAGATCCGCCGGGTGACGAGGGTCGCCACAGGCGTGAGTGGCATCACCTGGGAGGCGCCGGCCATGACCGTGGCCAAGGACGCCGGCACGGTCGTCTTCTCGATCTTCGACGAACGCGAGTTCCACGTGTACGCGCTCGACGTGCAGACGGCCGGCCAACCGGTGACCGCCGAGGACTTCGCGGGTCTGCAAGCAGGACGCATCCTTCCGCCGGTGGACCCCAAGACCACACAGCGCGTCAGCCGCTATCTGGATGACCCGGACACGGGCCTGGTGCCGCCGGGGACCTATCTGGCGCAGGACGCGCAAGACTACGATTCCGACCTCCAGCTCGACTTCGTCGGGCAGCCCACCATCGGCGTCGGAGCCGATCAGTTCGGCAACTACGTGTCCGGGGGTGCGGCCGCGTTCTTCAGTGACATGTTGGGCAACCGCCGGATGGGCGTGGCGTTCCAGGCCAACGGCACCTTCAAGGATCTGGGCGGTCAATTCACCTATCAGGATCTGGGGAACCGGTGGAACTGGGGTACGTTCGGGGGACGCATTCCCTATCAGTACATCGGTGCCAGCTTCGGCATCACCCCGGAGGGGTTCCAGCAGATCGAGTTGCAGCGCTACCGGATCTTCCAGGACGCGATCAACGGCGTCCTCGCCTACCCCTTCACCACCACACGACGGGTGGAAGGCTCGCTGGGCTTCAACCGCTACTCCTGGGACCTGGAGCTGGAGACCCAGACCTACGATCCCTTTGGCAACATCATCGACATCACCCGTGAGACGCGGAACGACCTGGTGCCGGCGCCCCTGAACCTTTTCCAGGGCTACATGGCGCTGGTCAACGACTACTCGTTCTTCGGGTTCACGTCACCGGTGCGGGGCGGGCGGTCGCGTCTGCAGGTCGGGGGCACGGTGGGCACGGTCGACTACCTCACGTTGATCGCCGACTACCGGCGCTACTTCAACCCGATGCGCAACCTGACCTTCGGGTTCCGGACCTACCACCTGGGCAACTACGGGTCCTCACTGGATAACAGCGAGCTGCGCCCGATTCCGTTGGGCTTCGAGACGTTCATTCGCGGATATGCTCCGGAGAGCTACGACGTGCAGCGCGAGTGCACGCAATCGACGACCTCCACCTGCATCGAGTTCGACCGTACCCTGGGCCACCGGATCGGTGTGATCAATGCGGAAGTCCGGGTGCCGCTCTTCGGGACGGAGCAATACGGCCTGCTCAACTTCCCGTACCTACCCACCGAGTTGGTCGCCTTCGCCGATGGCGGTGTGGCCTGGGACGGGTTGCACCCCGCCGAGCTCCGTTGGGACCGGACCACCCCGGACCGCGTTCCGGTGTTCTCAGCCGGCTTCTCGGCGCGCACCAACATCCTGGGGTTCCTGGTGCTGGAGAGCTACTACGCGTTCCCCTTCCAACGCCCCAACAAGGGCTGGCACTGGGGCTTCTCCATCGCCCCGGGCTGGTAGGCGCTGCAGCCGGGGGTGGTCTCCGCGCCGCTCCGGTCCAGACCAACGAAGAGGGGGCGGGTCCCGAGCGGGCCCGCCCCCTTTTCAACGACCCTGGTCCGGACTGGCCGGGCCTAGAAGACCGAGATCTTCAGATAGCGGCCGGGGTGCTCACGCAGATCGGTGAGCAGTTCCTGAAGCGCGATCGAAGCTCGATTCAGGTTCTCGTACAGCTCGTCGTCCACGCTCAGCCGACCCAGGGAGCCTTCCCCACGGGCCAGGCGACCCAGCACGGTGTCCAGCGACGCCGACGCACCTTCGAGCGTGGCGGCAGTGGCGCTGAGGCGCTGCATCGCGGTGTCCGCCTGCGCCAGCGTCTGCTGCACCTCTGGAGTGGACGCTTCCAGGCCCTGCGCCGTTCGACCGAGCGACGCGGTCAGGCGGGCCAACTCGTCCCCTTGCTGCCGGCTTACGCGCGTCAGCGTCTCCAGCAGCGTCTTCAGTTCTATAGCACTGGCTTCGACCGAGGCGACCGTGTTGTCGGAAAGCGCCTCTCTCAACTGGCCCAGCACGGCCTCGGCCTGGCCCCCGATCTGACTGGCCGTCTGCATGAGATCGCCGCCCTCCGCTGCCCCCGGCAGCACCGCCCCTTCCCGCGCAAGGGTGCTGGCCTGGCCCCGCACCACCTCCACGGTCAAGCCCCCCAGGAGTCCGGAGCTGGCGAGCCGTGTGCGCGAATCGGTGGGGATTTCCCACTCGCCTTCGATCTCCAGCGTGATCGCCACGGCGCTGTCCTGGATCTCGAACGCGTGCACCCGGCCGATGTTCACGCCCTTCATCTGGACCGGGTCGCCCTTGCGGATCCCGCCGGCGTTGTCCACGAGCGTCATCACCATGTAGCGCCCCCGGAACGACGCGGGATCGGTCATCAGGAAAAGCACCAACATGAAGGAGATGAGTCCGATCAACACGAACACGCCGACGCGCAGCTCATGCGCACCTGCGGCCGGCGGGACGGCCGCCTTGATCTCCGCATCGGAGGGACCGCGTCGACTCTCTTCGGTTGCCACGCTTGAGCTCACTCCGCTGTCGTCAACTGACTTCCAGTGCATCGAGCGCGCGCTCGGCAGCACTGCGATCGATGAACGCCTGCACCACTGGGTCCGGAGACGCGCGGAACTCCGTGGGCGTCCCAATGAACCGTACGCGCCGCCCCTCCAACATGGCCACGCGGTCACACATATCCAGGCCACCTTCGATGTCGTGCGTGACGATGACGGACGTCACGTTGAGATGACCGGACAGCTGCGTGATCAGTCGCTCCACGGCGGCGGTGTTGATTGGATCGAGCCCGGTGGTCGGCTCATCCCACAACAGGATCTCCGGCCGGCCCACGATGGCTCGCGCGATCCCCACGCGCTTGCGCATGCCGCCGGACAGCTCGGAGGGCAGCTTCCCCAGCACTTCCGCTGGTTCCAGGTTGACCTGGTCGATGGCCTCCCAGCAACGACGCTGCGCCTCCGCGCGGGACAGCTCCCGCAGGCGGGCTTCGGGAATTCCCATGAGGACGTTCTCGAAGACATTGACGGAGTCGAAGAGCGCCGCATTCTGGAACACGTATCCGACCTTCTGCCGCACCCAATCCAAGGTGTCGGTGCCGCCGAAGTAGATCGAGCGGCCGTCGATGCGCACGTCGCCCCGGTCCGGGACGATCAGACCGATGGTGGTCTTCAGGAGTACGCTCTTCCCGGTCCCGGACGGACCGAAGATCCCGAACATCTCGCCCGTCTCGACGGTGAGGCTCACACCGTCCAGCACGGGAATATCAAAGGACTTCGAGACGGACCGGTACTCGATCATGGGCGCAGACGCTCTCCCCTACCCGTCACTGGAGGAACAACGGCGGGAAGAGGGCGTCCAGGATCAGGACCGTGAGGGTCATGAACATCACCGAGGCAGTGGTGGTGCGACCTACCCCGGAAGCGCCCCCGCCGGTGCGCAGCCCCATGTGCACGGCGATCAGCGGGATGGCGAAACCGAACGTGATGGCCTTCATGAAGGAGTAGAACAGATCCCACGAGTGCCAGAACAGTCGTGCGCCATACAGGAAGCCATCCCACCCCAGGCCCACGGTCAGGTCGGCGGCCACCATGCCGGCGAAGATGCCGATTGCATCCGCGATGCCCACCAGGGCCGGGACCACGATGATCCCCGCCACCAGGCGCGGAGCGGCCAGGATCGCCACGGGGTCCCGCCCCAGGGAGTGCAGCGCGTCGATCTGCTCGGTGACGACCATGGTGCCCAGCTCGGCCGTGATGCGGGCGCCCACGCGGCCCACCAGAACGATCGCGGTGAGGACCGGCCCCAGCTCCAGCACGATGCTGGCGGCCACCACCGAGCCCAGCACATAGAGCGGAATCGAGCCGGTGAACTGGTAGCCACCCTGCTGGCTGGTCACGATCCCCGACAGGACCGAGGTGACCAGCACGATGGGGATGCTCTGCACGCCCATCACGTAGATCTGGCGCACGATGGAGCGAAGGGAAACGCGCAGGGTGACGACGGCGCGCACGATCTCCACCAGGAGGAGCGCGAGCTGCCCCGCATGTTCTGCCGTGCCTTGGGCCACGCGGCCCACGGCCCGGAGGGGGCGGGCGATCGCGGGGGGAGGCAGGATCTGGGCGCGAGTGCTCACGGCGACCGGGTGACGGGACCGCCCGTGGAGGGCGCGGGTGCGAGGAGCTGGGTGAGCCGCGATCCGGCCCTGGGCGCAACCACCGGCTCCACCCTCCAACCCCTTGGACGACGTCAACAATCGAAGCGCACCCAGGCGAAATCAACCCATGGCGACCTGATTGATTCAGCTTGGGGGAGCCGCTACCGTCCGGATGCGTTCCTGACCCCCCATCTTCCCGGATTCTCCATGCCGATCCCGCGCCCCCTCGCCCTCGCCTGTCTGCTCGCTTTGCCTTTCATTCCGCGGCCCGCCCTGGCGCAGGCCGCCGGTGCGGAGCGGGAGATCCAGGCGCTGCTCTCCAATCCCGGGGTGCGGCGAGCCCTGGACCACGTGGAGGAGACCGACGCCCAGACGATGGAGGATCTGCTGGCCCTGACGCAGATCCCGGCGCCGCCCTTCATGGAGCAGGAGCGGGGGCGCGTCTTCCGTTCGATGCTGGAAGACCTGGGCGTCGATACCAGCTGGGTGGACCCCGAGGGGAACGTGGTGGGCGTGCGGCGTGGGAGCGGATCCGGGAAGACCATCGTGTTCTCCGGCCACCTGGACACGGTCTTTCCGGAGGGGACGGATGTCACGGTCCAGATCCGGGGGGACACGCTGGCCGCCCCAGGGATCGCGGACGATACACGGGGTCTGGCCACGGTCCTGGCCGTTCTCCGGGCCATGAACGCTGCGGGGCTCCGCACGGACGCGGACATCTGGTTCGTCGGGACCGTGGGTGAAGAGGGGCTGGGCGACTTGCGGGGGGTCAAGCACCTGTTCCGGGAGGGGATCCCACACCCGGACATCTTCATCTCGATCGATGGGACGGGCGCCGAGGGGATCACGCACGAGGGTCTCGGATCCCACCGCTACCGCATCACCTTCAAAGGACCGGGCGGGCACTCCTGGGGTGCCTTCGGCCTGGCCAACCCCGCGCACGCCCTGGGCCGGGCCATCCGCTATTTCCAGGACGGCGCCGATCCCTATACCCGCAGCGCCCCCCGGCGCACGAGCTACAACGTCGGCGTCCTGGGGGGTGGAACGTCCGTCAACTCGGTCCCGTTCGAAGCCTGGATGGAAGTCGACATGCGCTCCGAGGGTCAGGAGACCCTCGCCCACGTCGATTCGATCCTGCAGGCGGGCGTGCAGCGGGCCCTGGTCGAGGAGAACGAGCTGCGCCGCCGGGGCGAACCTCTGACCGTCGACGTCCAGTTGGTCGGTGACCGTCCCTCCGGGAGCGTCCCCGCGGAGACCCCGTTCCTGCAGAGGGCGATCGCCGCCACCAAGGCGCTGGGCCTGGAGCCCCGCCTGGGGATGTCGTCGACGGATTCCAACGTGCCCATCTCATTGGGCATCCCGTCCATCACCATCGGCGGGGGTGGCGTCGGCGTGAACGCCCACTCGCTGAACGAGTTCTTCATCAACGAGAACGGTGCCCTCGGCATCCAGCGCGCCCTCGTGATCCTCGTCGCGGAGGCCGGCCTGGCGAATGTCTCGTAGCCGGGGGCCCCTGGCAGGACGGGTCGCGATCGTCACCGGCGCCTCCAGCGGGATCGGGCGGGCCACCGCGTTACGCCTCGCCGCCGCCGGCGCCAAGGTGGTGGCGGCGGCACGCCGCGTGGACCGTCTGGAAGCGTTGCAAGCCCGGGCCCCCGAAGAAAACGCCTTCCTGGTGGTGCCCACCGACGTCACCTCGCGCCGCGCCATGGAAGCTCTGGCGGCCCTGACGCTGGATCGCTTCGGCACCATCGATATCCTGGTCAACAACGCGGGCGTGATGCACCTGGCGGAGCTCAGCCGCCTGGACGTCGCCGACTGGGAGTGGATGATCGACGTGAACGTCAAGGGTGTCCTCTACGGCATTGCGGCGGTTCTGCCCGCCATGCTGCAGGAGGGCCGCGGTCACATCGTCAACGTCGGTTCCTTGGCAGGCCGGCGGCCCTTCCCGGGCGGCACGGTCTACGCCGCCACCAAGCACGCGGTCCGCGCGCTTTCGCGCGGGATGCAGCTGGAGCTGTCGGCCGCGACCAAGATCCGCATCACCGATCTGGAGCCAGGCGTCGTTCGCAGCGAGCTGGCAGAGAACATCCGCGATCCCGAAGCGCGAGCCGCGTTTCTGGCCCGCTGGGAAGACAAGCGCCCCCTGGAGCCCGCCGACGTCGCGGAAGCGATCCTGTTCGCCGTCTCCGCCCCCGATCGCGTCAACGTCTCGGAGATCCTGGTGCGGCCCACCGACCAGGAGACCTGAGCGCCTCTGCCTTCCACGAAGGCTCCGCTGCCTCGAACAGGAAAGCGGGCCGGGACCCGGAGGTCCCGACCCGCGCCGCGCACCCGCCAGGCCGAGCTGGTCAGCGTAGCGTGGTCGCCTTGCCCTCCGGATACCAGATCCCGTTGAACAGCAACGGGAAGGTCCCGTGCGTCTGCCCGCGGAAGGCGACCTCCGGCCCGAACACGAACAGCTTCCCGCGTCCGACATCGGCTTCCAGGATCGCAGCACCGCCATTGAGGTGCTCCTGCCCCCATGCCCAACCGCTGCGCAGGGGCTGTGGTCCATAGCGGCCCACGGTCTTGAGTCCAGCGGCGCTGCCCACCTTGAAGACCGGGCTGGCGTCGAACATCACGTCGATCCGCTCGTCCAACCCGCGGGTGAGCGGTGAGGAACGGTCCAGCTCCACCGCGAGGATAGAGCCGGGGATGAAGTACTCTTCTTCGGCCAGGTGTTCGTTGGTTCCCGGCTTGACCATGTAGTCGCTGACCGGCAATCCCAGCATCGACGCCAGCTCTGTGGAGGAGCCGATCGTGATCACCGTCCCGCCCCGCTCCAGGAAGTCGCGAATCGCGGGCAGGCTGCTCTCGGAGCTGAACGATCCGAGATGCGACCGGTATTCCGCTGGAATCGACTCCGCATCGGGTCCCCGACCTCCGAAACCACCTCCGGAGCGGATGGCTCCGTCGGTGAAGATCAGAACGTCGAAGTTGCGGTCGAGGCGCCCGGCGTCGATCTCCTGCGGGAAGACCTGCCGGAACGAGAACTCGAAGCGCTCGAGGATGAAGCGGGTCCAACCGGAAGGCATGATCCCTCCGTACTGGTCGAAGAGTCCGACGCGAGCCCGCCCGAGCTCGAGCGCCGCACCTGCGGGCCGGGTGGACACACCCGTGAAGCTGACGCCCAGCTCACGCGCCGCCGTCTCGACGATCGGACGCACTCCGCCGCCGCTCGGAATGAAGAATGTTCCCGGCTCGAAGCCGTCCCCGGAGGCCTCCATCCAGTAGACCCGCTTCCCGGCGGCCCGCAGGCGGTTGACCACGGTGAAGGCATCCTTGAACCGATGGCTCATGAGATAGCCGGCCCGCGCATCGCCGCTGACGCTGCCCGCCGGGGGCGCGAGCAGTTGCTCCTGCACGACTTCGAACGGACCGTCGAAGCCGTCGACGAGACGGTCGAAGTCGACGTCCATGGTGTAGGCGAGCGTCCACCCGGTCAGGTCGTATGGCGGGACCGGCGGCCCGCCCGGGTAGGCGAAGTCGTTGGGGTGGTCCTGCGGCTCGAACATGTCGATCACATGGGGCCTGAACGCCTGGTCGGCTCGAACCACGTAGGAGCCCGCCGGATAGCGTTTGCCGCCGGCGCTGAAAGCGGCGGTCGCCCGCTGGACCTCGATGCCGTTCTTCAGCAGCGTATTGAGGAACTTCACCGCTGTGGGCAGGTCCGCCTGATCGGCCGACAGGATGTAACCCCGCGGGTCCCGATCCTCCGGACGTCGCAGCAAACGGTCGAAGTCCGCCGCATTCCCCCGAGCACGCGCACCGCCCCGTCCCGGACGAGACGGGAGCGCTTCCTCCGCCCGCGCGATCCACTTGGGCCGCACGGTCCAGGTGTCCTGGCTACCACGGGCGATGGAGTTGGTGCCCATCTTCCAGATGTTGTACAGCAACCGGTCGCGATTGCGCGACGCGTAGTCGAGCACGGCCCGGTTCGCGGTCAGGGAGTATTCGATCGACTGCCGGAAGTGCCAGGTCTGCGTCGGCTTCACCGGTAGCGGCAGGTCGCCGTGCGTGAGCTGCTGACTCGGCAGGAACGGAATCTCGATCGGGGTCGGGTTCCCCACCGTTTCGGTGAGCAACCCCACCATGTTCTTGAAGTAGGGTGTCGTGCGAAGTCCTCCGTTCCACCAGGTCGAATAGCTGGAGCCCGAGCGCATGGTGGTTCCACCCTTCCCTTCCATGACCATCCGCGAGTGCATTGCCGAGCCGACCTGATCCAACGCGGTGATGATCATCGGATCGAAGTGGTAGTTCGGCGGATCGCGGAAGGGCGGCGCGAACATGATGGTTCCTTCGGGCCCCGTCTGGTGGTGGTTGTACACGATCTGGGGATACCACTCCCGGTACATGACCCGGTTCATGTTGGTGGTTTCCGCCAGGTTGGACATGAAGAAGTCACGGTTGTTGTCGTGCCCCGCGTACTTCTCGTACAACACCGGGATGTTCGAGGTCGAGCGCTTCAGCGGGTCGTCCTCCCGCATGTACCAGGTGGACACCAGCTCGTGTCCATCGGGGTTGGCGTGCACGGCCAGGATGATCACGTCGTCCAGGAAGCGCAGCGTCTCGGGATCGGAGCGGCTGGTCATCTGGTACACCAGCTCCATCAGCTGCTGCGCGCCCAGCACCTCCGTGGCATGCAGGCCCCCGTCGATCCAGATCACCGTCTTCCCTTCCGCCGCCAACAGACGCGCCTCGTCTTCGCTGACGCCCTTGGCGCGCGCCAGACGTTCGGAGATGCTCCGGTAACGCTCCAGGTTCCGGTGGTTCTCAGGGGAGGTGATGATCGCCATGAGGTGCGGGCGACCCTCCTCCGTGGCGCCGATGGTGTCCAATACCATCCGGTCCGATTCGCGAGCCAGCGTCTGCCAGTAGTCGATCAGCTGGGTGTACGTGGCGAGGAAGTAGTCGGAGCCCAGAGCCTGTCCGAACGCTTGTTCGGGCGAGGTGACACGCTGGGCGACGAGCGGCAGCGGTGCGAGCGCGACGATCGCGGTCATTGCGATCAGCAGGCGCCCACCGCGCAAGCGGCGAGGAGACATCGGTTCCCTAGGGGCTGAGGTACGCGACCTGCACGCACGGGCGTGCTGAGGCAAGCTCTGCCGCGGCCGCCACCCGTGTCAACCCGAGCAAGGGAGCGGCTTCAGGGCCTCATTCGACCGACAGCAGCCGCTCGGAAGGGCGGAAGCGGCGGCCCACCTTGGCCAGGTCCCGTCCGCCCTCCTGGACCACGTCGGCAGTGTAGTCGTAGGAGCCGTGCATGAGGGCCGAGCCCACCCCGTAGGAGTCCACGGGCACACCGGCTTCCTCGAAAACCCGGATCCGGTCCGCGTTGAAGCCCCCCGAGGCGACGATGCGGACGTTGCGGAACCCCTCCCCGTCCAATGCCGAGCGGACCTTCTGCACCAGGCGAGCGTTGACCCCCCGGGGGTCGAAGTCGCCGAGCTCATCCATCAGCGAACGGTCCACCATGGTGGAGGCCGTATCGAGCCGCACCGCGTACAAACGAGCCCCCAACGCGCGCGCCACCGCCAACGAGGTGCTGACGCAATCGTTGTCGAAGTCGACCAGCGCGACGATCTGGACGTGCTCGTCGACGTGGGCAGCGAGCGCCCGCGTCGCACGCACGGTGTCTCCGCCATAGGCCGCGATGAGGGCATGGGGGACGGTTCCGATGCCCTCGGAACCCCACCAGGAGGCCTGGGCATCCGTCGACACACCGATGGCTCCCGCGATGTGCGCGGCCCATCCGTCACCCGTCTGCACCATCCAATGGTCATGGCGCGCCGGGAAGAACATGACCGACTTGGGCCAGGCAGCCTCGACCACGGCGCGGGTATTGGTGGCGATCTTGGTACGGCGGGAGAGGACGCCCACGTACAACGTCTCCAGGTGGGCGAAGGCGGCGTACGGCCCCTGGATCTGCAGCACCGGCTCCCAGGGTTCGGCCCGGTCTCCGTCGCAGAGCGCGCGTACGTCCAGGTCTCCGAAGGAGTAGCCGTCGGTGAGGCAGAGCTTGAGGATGGCGATGGCCTCGTCGGTGCCCGCGACCCAGGCCCTCTGCTTCTGGAAGACCTGGACGGTCACCTCGGGGTCGATGCCGTCGGCCTTGAGTACCTCCCGCGCACGCACGAAGTATTTGTCCGAGTAATATCCGCTCCGCATCTTCGCGACCGGCAGCTGGAAGATCTCCGGATCGAGGCGGCGGGCCAATCGTAGGGGAGGCGGCGGCCCCCCAGGACGGTACGGATTGTAGTCGGTCTCACGATCTGGCATCGGGTTCCTCGGGCACATCGGACTGCGAGGCGCGCGCCCTCGCTTCCACCCACCTGGGTCGGAACCTCGCCTCGACATCGCGGGCGGGAAAGGCCCGCGCCACCCGCCCGCCGGCTGGCGCAGAGGACCCCAGCGGATCATCTTCGCCACGGCCCCCGGTCACGCCCGGTCCGCGGGGGTCCGGACGTGGCGCCCGAGCCCCGGTGACCTCAACCCACAGCGGATGACCAGGCTCCTTTGGGTTCTCGGGATCTCCCTGGCGATCTCGTTCCTCTGCTCGATTCTCGAAGCTGTCCTGCTTTCGATCACGTATCCGTTCGTCCAGGTGCTGAAGGAGCAGAACCCCAGGGCCGGACGCTACCTCGAGACGTTGCGGGCGGAGGTCGAGGAGCCCATTGCGGCCATCCTCACCCTCAATACGATCGCCCATACGATCGGAGCGGCGCTGGCCGGAGCCATCGTCCAGGATCTGTACGGGGATCGCTGGCTCACGGCGTTCTCGGTCTTGCTGACGCTGGCCGTCCTGGTGCTCTCGGAGATCATCCCCAAGACGGTGGGCGCCTCGTTCTGGAAGGGACTGTCGGTCCCGGCCGCCTACGTGCTCTGGGGGCTCGTCTTCATCATGAAGCCGGTGGTCTGGACGCTCTCCATCGTGCAGAACCTCATCAAACCCCGCACCGCCCACCCGACGATCAGTCGCGCGGAGATCGAGGTGTTGGCTGAGATCGGCCGCAGGGAAGGCACGTTGGACGAAGCGGAGTGGCAGGTCATGACCAATGTCATGAACTTGGACGAGGTCTCCGCCGGCCAGGTCATGACCCCTCGCACCGAGATCGTGGCTGTGCCCAGCGACGCCACGGTCGAGGAGGCGAAGTCCGTCATGCTCGATCAGGGACACCTTCGCCTCCCGGTCTTCGAGGGGAGCTTGGACCGCGTCGTGGGGGTTCTCCTGGCGCGGGACCTCTGGCAGGCCGATCGCGCCGGAGCGACGGAGATCCGTGGCATCATGCGCCCCATCCAGTTCGCTCCCGCATCCAAGCCGGTCGAAGAGCTCATCCCGGAGATGCGCCAGAAGCGCACCAAGATGATGATCGTCGTCGACGAGTTCGGGGGCACCGCGGGCCTCGTCACTCTAGAGGATCTGATCGAAGAGATCGTCGGCGAGATCCAGGACGAACACGAGGTCGACGAGCCGATCGACTTCGTGGACCTCGAGGACGGCCGCGTCCGGGTCTGGGGTGGGGCCCTGCTGGACGCGGTGAACGAACACCTGGGGCTTTCGCTCGAGGACCCGTTGAACGACACTTTGGCCGGTCATCTCTTCGGACGGCTAGCGCGGGTGCCCCGTCCGGGAGACGAGATCCAGGTCGCGGGGGGTAGGTTCCGGGTGGTGGAAATGGTGGGTCGGCGCATCGAATCCGTCGAATTCGAGCCTGCTCCGCGGCACGAGACGGACTGACGGACGGACAAGGCCGGCCATGCCCCAACATCGGTACCTGATTATCGGCGGGGGAATCACCGCAGATGCAGCCGCCCGTGGCATCCGCTCCGTGGACGCCGACGCCAGCATCGGAATCCTCTCCGAGGAGGCAGACGCGCCCTACGACCGCCCCGCCCTCTCCAAAGGCCTCTGGAAGGGCTGGGCCAACGACCGCATCCTCCGCGGCACGGACGCGCTCGAAGGTGTACAGCTCCACCTGGGCCGCCGCGCGCAGCGCATCGACCCGGATCCCCGGACGGTCCTGGACGAGCAAGGCACCATCTACAGTTACGACCGTCTCCTGATCGCGACCGGCCTGTCCGCCAACACCCTGCCCGACGCCGTCCCCCAGGTGATCCACTTCCGGACCTTGGATGACTACCGCAAGCTGCGGGCGGCCGTCGCTACAGGTTCGCGCGTTGTAGTGGTCGGTGGCGGGTTCGTGGGCACCGAGCTGGCCGCCGTGCTGACCGAGGCGGGCAAGCAGGTCACCCTGCTGTTCCCCGAAGACCGCGTTCTCGCGCCGATCACCACTCCGGGCGTCGGCGACGAGCTCGCGGCCCTGTACCGGGCGCGCGGGGTCGACGTGCGGCCCGGGTGCACGGTGGCGGCGGTGCGCCGGAGCGGACCTCGCTTCCTCGTCGCGGTTTCGGGAGCGACTTCGGAGACGCTGCGCGCCGATGTGGTGGTCGCCGGCATCGGGGCTTCGCCTAACCTACAACTAGCCGCGGGCGCTCGACTCGAGATCGACGACGGCATCGTCGTGGACGCCTCGTTCCGGAGCTCGGACCCCAACATCTTCGCGGCCGGCGACGTCGCTGCGTTCTGGAGCCCCACCCTGGGCCGCACGTTGCGGGTCGAGCACGAGGATCACGCAAACCACTCCGGGTTCCTCGCCGGCCAGGCCATGGCCGGCCTGGACGTGACCTACGAGCACCTGCCCTTCTTCTACTCGGACATCTTCGACCAGCACTACGACTGCGTGGGCGAGGTGGGTCCGGGCATGGAGATCTACGAAGACTGGGCGGAGCCCAACCGGCGCGGGGTGGTCTACTATCTGCGTTCCGGTCGCGTACGGGGCGTGTGTCTCTGGAACCTACCCGGCCGGATCGACGCCTCCCGGGAGCTTATCCGCGGAAATCGTCCCCACGTTCATCTGGATCCGACCGCCCGCCTCCCCCTGCCCTGAGCCGATCCGCCACAGGCTCGAGCCCCCGCAGGAAGACCGTCCGTGACGGGAAGGCGAACTCGATGCCCTCCCGCTCGAACACCTCGTGCACGACCAGGTTGATGGCCTGCTGCACATCCATGTAGAGCGCGTAGTTCGGTTCGAGCACGTAGTAGACGACCTCGAACTCGATCGCCGAGTCACCGAAGGACCGCAGATGGGCGCGATCGAAGCGCGTCTGCTTCTGCGCCTCCACAGCTTGACGCAGCCAGCCTGGAATGGCCTTGAGCTTCTCGCGCGGCGTGGCGTACTCGACGCCGATCGTGAAGACGATGCGCCGTTCCCGCAGTCGCCCGTAGTTGCGGATCGAGGTGCCGAGCAGGTTGGCGTTGCCGAAGATGAGCTGCTCCCCCGACAGGGAACGCACACGCGTGGTCTTCACACCGACGTGCTCGACGGTGCCGTTCATCCCGTCGACGGCGATGAAGTCCCCCACCACGAAGGGCTTGTCCAGGACGATGGCAAGGGAGGCGAACAGGTCCCCGAGCACGTTCTGGACGGCGAGGGCGATGGCGATGCCCCCGATCCCGAGGCCGGTGATGAGGGCGGTGACGTCGAAGCCCAGGTTGGCCACCACCAGCAGGAAGACGATGGCCCAGACCGAGGTGCGCGCCAGAAAGGCCACCGCCCCCAGGGCCGTCGCCGACGTCGGATCCTCCTCCAGCTGATGACGCCGATAGCGGGTCAGCAGGTGGTTGACGACCCCGTTCGCCCAGAGGCCGCCCTGCAGGAAGAGACCGACCACCAGCAAGCCCCTCAGCGCTCCGTTCAAAGCGGGAGGGAGGTCGACGGTGCGAGAGCCGAGCCACACCGCCACCAGAAACACGAAGAGGCGTCTCGTCCGACTGAGGAGTTGCACCGCCAGGTCGTCGAACTCGGTCCGCGTGCGCTGCGCGAGCCGCTCGAAGCGCCGGATCAAAACGCGCAACACGAACGAGAGGCCCAACCCCACGGCCACTGCGGTGGAAACCGCGAGCAGCCACCCGGTGGGCGAGATCTGGGTCAGATCGGACCAGACCGCTTGCGAAGCATCCAGCGCCGAGCGGGTCTGAGCCGCAGCCACCGAGTCTTGGGAGAGGAGCGCCGAGAAGGTCGTAGCTGCCCTCAACGCTCTTCGACGGCTGGCATCGCAGCGACGTCGACGCGCTGGCTCGCGGCCTGGAGCTGGCGCTCTTCCAGCCAGAACGAAATGGCCAGGAGCACCGCCCCGCAGGAGATCCCCATGTCAGCGACGTTGAAGATCGGGAAGTCTGCGAACCCCAGGTTGGCGGGACCGATGAAATCGACCACTCCACGGTCCCAACGAAGGCGGTCGTAGAGGTTTCCGAGCGCGCCCGCGATGACGAGCGCCAGCGAGACCACCCGCAGCCAGTCGCCGGGCTTGGCTCGGACATAGAGGGTGGAGAGGAGAACCAGGGCCAGGATCGTGATCGGCACGAAGACCCACCTCGGGTCCGATCCGATCTCGAGGCCGAAGGCTGCCCCCCGATTGTAGGCCAGCGTGAAGGGCAGGAAGCCGGGGATGACGTGGATCTGGCGCCCCCCGGCGAGCGCGTCCAAAGCCCATCGCTTGGTGACCCAGTCCAGGGCGATCCAAAGGGGAACGATCGCGAGGAATGTGAACAGCTTCTGTCTGGAGCCTTGCACTACCCGAACCCTTGGAAAGCGTGTCCAGACCCCGCGGGGCCCTGATCCGGGGGAATACCGCAGAGGCAGCGTCAGGATCCCTGTGGATGGTTCGTTTGCTCGCCCAGGAAGGCCGATCCTACGTTGCCCCCCAGCACGGAACGAGCAACGCCGAGGAGGGGAGCCCCAGCCATGGACCTCCATCCACGCCCCATCGCTTCAGCTCTGGTCCTCCTTTCCTTCACCGGCGCCTGCGGACGCTCAGCCGAGGCGGGACCGCCGCGGAACGACCGGGCGGCTGAGTGGCCCACGCGGGGCTGGACCCCCTCGACCCCCGAGGCGGAGGGCCTGGACCCCGCCCCGCTGGCCCGAGTCGATGAGGGCATCCGGGACGGCCGCTACGGCTACGTGGACCGCTTGGTGGTGATCCGGAACGCACGGCTGGTGCGAAGCGAGCGCTACGGAAACGACTATGTCGAGATCTCGCGAGGCCAGCGCGGGCCGTTGGGCTGCGGAACCGACGCTTGCTCTGGCGCCGGAGAGGTGCACGACTACAACTACCTGCACCCCGACATCCATCCCTGGTACCGGGGCCGCGATGTGCATTCGCTGCAGTCGGTGACCAAGTCGGTTTCGGCCACCGTGCTCGCGACGGCGATCCAGCAGGGCGCCCTCTCCGGGGTGGAGGCGCCGCTGCTTTCCTTCTTCGAGGACCACGACCTCTCGAACGTGGACTCTCGCCTCAGAGAGGCCACCCTCGCGGATCTGCTCACGATGCGCTCGGGCATCGAGTGGCATGAGCAAGACCGACCCCTGGACGAGACCAACACCACCCTGCTCCTCGAGCGCAGCCAGGACTGGATCCAGTTCACACTCGATCAACCGATGGATGCAGCGCCCGGCGAGAAGTGGGCGTACAGCTCCGGCGGCTCGCATCTGATGTCGGGAGTCGTGCGCCAGGCCACGGGGCGCTTCATCGACGACTACGCCGAGGAGTACCTGTTCGGGCCACTCGGCATCGAGGACTACCACTGGAAGAAGACCCCCACGGGGTACCCGGATACCGAGGGAGGTCTCTATCTCGAAGCCGAACAGCTCGCCAAGATCGGGCTGCTCTATCTGCGGGACGGCATCTGGGAGGACCAGCGCCTGCTGCCCGAGGGCTGGGTGGCGGCGGCAACGGGACGCCAGGCGGAGACCGGGAACGCGCCAGGCTGGGGCTACGGCTACCAGTGGTGGCGGCTGGACACGGAGGACGTGGAGGTGTGGGCCGGCCTGGGGTTCGGAGAGCAGTATCTGCTCGTGCTGCCCGACTACGACCTGATCGGGGTCGTCAACAGTTGGAACCTCTTCCCGGCCCCGCGCGCGAGCGCAAGCATCCTGCTGGAGTTCCGGAGCGCGTTGGTCGAGGCTGCGCGTTCCGGCGACCCCGCGGCGGGAGGCTGACGCGTCGCGCGACGGCGCGCCGGGTCCGAGCGGAGAGCCTCACCCGGCCTCACACGTATGCGCCACCACCACTCCGTCCTCGGTGCGGACGACGAACCCACGCCAGTTCGTAGACGTTCCCCAGCGTTCGGCTCTTCCTCATTGTGGCTGCCGGGGACCCGTCGCGAAAGCTGAAGGCACGGCTGGATGGGATGCGGTCGGGCCGCAGGCGCCCTGTCGGGGGGGTGTCCCCTCGACCTATTCTCGCCGTTCAAATCCGCTGGGCTCCTTCATCCTCGCCGCGGCTCCAACCCCGGAGGCCCCATGCTCCGCACCTTGTCCCTCCTCGTAGCCCTCCTGGTGCTTCCCGCCTTCGCAGCTGCCCAGGAGCGCCGCGACCTGGACAACCTCCCGTTCCTGCGCAACTACACGTCGGCGAAGGTGTCGAGCACGGATCCCACAGGCGCCAACGACGACGGCAACTGGGGCAATCCCATCCACGGAGGTGAGACCCGCACGCTGGCAGCGCTCGACGGACCTGGTGTCATCAGTCACATCTGGTTCACCATCGCCACCAGCGACCGGTGGCACCTGAAGAACCTGGTTCTGCGCATGTACTGGGACGGCGAGGACACGCCGAGCGTGGAATCACCGGTGGGGGACTTTTTCGGCCTGGGGTTGGGGCGGTACTTCCTCTACGAGTCGGGGCCGCTCTCGGTAGGTTCGCAAAAGGCCCTCAACGCGTACTTCCCCATGCCCTTCCAGCGATCGGCGCGAATCACCGTGACCAACGAAGGGGAGATCGACGTCGGTGCGTTCTACTTCAACATCGACTATGAGAAGCACGCTTCGCTCCCCGCGGATCTCGGCTACTTCCACGCCCAGTACCGCCAGGCGACGCCCAACCAAGCCTGGACGTCGGAGTGGGAGCGCAACGGTCAGAGCGAGGTGAACGACCGGCCCAATCTCGACGGAAGAGACAACTACGTCATCCTGGAGGCCAAGGGTCACGGGCACTACGTGGGAGTCACCCACAGCATCCTCCAGAACCAGGCCGATTGGTGGGGCGAAGGCGACGACATGTTCTTCATCGACGGCGCCAGCGCCCCCCAGATCGTGGGAACGGGCTCGGAGGACTACTACCTGGGTGCCTGGTGCTACGGGGGCTGCGGGATCAACCCGTTCGGCAACGAGCACCCCACCTTCGCCTATCAGCGGTACGGCAATCCCATGAACGGCGGTGACGACCGTGGGTCCACCTGGATGGTGTACCGCTTCCATACCGACTCCCCCGTGGTCTTCCAGAAGGACATCAAAGTCACCATCGAGAGCGGCCACGCGAACCACCGGGCCGACAACTTCTACACGGTGGCGTACTGGTATCAGGACGAACCCCACGCCCCCTTCCCCGCGCTCCCGCCGGCGGCGGACCGGATCCCCACGCAGCACGACGTGGGTGGTCCCACCATGGGCCGCTGAAGCCTCCGGCCGGACCTGCCGTGAACCCCGACTCGCCCCTCGTGTCGCTGCAGGGCGCCCGCAAATCCTTCGGGCCCGTGGAGGTGCTGCACGGCGTCGACTTCGATCTCCGCGCCGGGGAGGTGCACGTCCTGGCCGGAGAGAACGGCGCCGGAAAGAGCACCCTGGTCAACATCCTCTCAGGCGTGCACACGGAGTTCGAGGGCACCCTGTCCGTCCAGGGTCGACCCCGTCGCTTCTCCGGGCCGGCGGACGCCACCCGCTCCGGGATCGCGACCATCCACCAGGAGCTTTCGCTGGTCGCCTCCCTCTCTATAGCGGATAACCTGTTCCTGGGCTCTGAGCTCGTGGACCGCTGGGGCCGGGTGGACTTCCGGACCCAGGAGGCTGAGGCCGCGCGTCTGCTGGCCGCCGCCGGCCTCGAGGCCTCCCCGCGTCAGGTCGTCGCCGGACTCCCGGTCTCCGCGCAGCAGATGCTGGAGATCGTCCGGGCCCTGGCCCGGGAGGCCGCTGTGATCATCCTCGACGAGCCCACCAGCGCCCTCAGTGAGAGGGAGGCGGAGACCCTCTTCTCCCGCCTGGCGGCGCTACGCGCGCAGGGAAAGGGAATCCTCTACATCACCCACCGCATGGACGAGATCTACCGCCTGGCCGACCGCATCACCGTGCTCCGGGACGGAAAAGCGGTAGTGACCGCCCCCGCCGCCCATCTCCCCCCGGCAGAGTTGGTTTCCAAGTTGGTGGGGAGGGACCTCACCGTTGCCGAAGTGCGGGCGACAGACTCCGCCGCCGCCCCGCCGGCTCGCGCAGCTCGGGAGGTGCTTCGCGTCGAAGCGCTCACGCTCTCCGACCCTCAGGTGGCAGGGCGCCAGCTGGTGGACGGCGTCTCTCTGACCCTACGGCAGGGGGAGATCCTGGGACTGGCTGGATTGCAGGGGTCGGGCGCGTCCCATCTCCTTCACGCGCTCTTCGCAGACGCCGCCGGTCCCGTGACCGGATCGTTCACGCTGGAGGGATCTCCCTTCACTCCCCGGACCCCGGCCGAAGCCCTGAGTGCGGGGCTGGCCCTCCTCACTGCCGACCGGAAGGCGCTGGGGTTGGCCCCCGCCCAGAGCGTGGTGCACAGCGTCAGCCTCTCCAGCCTGGCCGCCTACACGGGCCCGCTTGGGTGGGTACGTCGGGGGTCGGAGCGCAGCGCCGTCGCCCAGGCCACCGAGCGCCTTCGGCTGAGGGCGCCTTCCCTCGATGCGCCGGTGGGCACCCTTTCCGGTGGCAACCAGCAAAAGGCCTACCTCGCGCGCTGCATGCTGACCGCGCCGCGCATCCTCCTCCTGGACGAGCCGACCCGGGGGATCGACATCGGTGCCAAGTCGGACATCTACGAGTTGCTGCGCGGGTGGGCAGCCCAGGGGATCTCCATCCTCCTCACGACGTCCGAGCTCGACGAACTTCTATCGCTGTCGCACCGGATCCTCGTCATGCACCGCGGGCGGCTGGTTTCCGAGATGACGAGCGCGTCCGCCACGAAGGAGGGGATCCTGGCCGCAGCCATGGGTCACGGTGGAGCGGCCCGGGAGGCCGTCGCGTGAAGAGAGCGGGACAGGTTCGCAGCTTCCTGGCCACACCCTTCGCGCGGGCCCTCCTCGCGCTCCTCTTCATGGTGGCCCTCGGTGCGGTGTTCAACGCCGACGGAGCCTTCTTCCGCTGGAGCGTCCACAGGGACATGCTCCGCCAGGTCTCGGTCTACGGGATCCTGGCCTGCGGCATGACGGTGGTCATCGTGAGCGCCGGAATCGACCTCTCGGTGAGCTCGCTCCTGGCTCTGGCCGCAGTGAGCTTCGCGACCCTCACGATGCCCATGGGCTGGGGCGCGACCACGGCGATCCTGGCGGTGTTGGCTGCCGGTGCCGCTCTGGGGTCCCTGTCAGGGTTCCTGGTCGCGCGCATGCGCATCCAACCCTTCATCGTCACGCTGGCCATGATGGCCTTTGCCCGCGGCCTGGCCAAGGTCGTATCGGGAGGAAAGAAGGTCACCAACTATGTGGTGGCGGCCGACGGCACCTCCGAGGTGGTGGACCTGCCGCGGATCTTCCAGCTCATCGACTCCCGCATCCTGGGCGGCTCCCTGTCCATCGTCACCGTGGTCTTCCTCTTGTGCGTTGCGGTGACGTGGGTGGTGTTGGAGCGCCTGCGCTTGGGACGGCATATCTACGCGGTAGGCGGAAACGAGGAGGCGGCACGCCTCTCGGGCGTCCCCGTGGGACGCACACTCGTCGCGGCCTACGCTCTGTCCGGACTGTTCGCAGCGGTTGCAGGGATTTGCCAGGCGGCCCAAGAGACCCAAGGCGACCCTGAGACCGGGATGGCCTACGAGCTCGACGCCATCGCCATGGTGGTCATCGGGGGCACCCCGCTCACCGGTGGCAGGGGGAGCGTGGCGCTTACCTTCGTGGGGGTCCTCACCATCGGGTATCTGCAGAAGATCCTTTCGCTGAACGCGGCTCCGGAGGCGACTCGCCTCATGCTCACGGGCGCGATCATCGTGTGCGCCGTACTATTCCAGCGCGCCAGGAAGTGACGGCCGCCGGCCCCCACCCGATCCGGATCTCACCCGCATGCGCCACCGTACCGCTCTGATCGCCTGCTTCTCTCTCGTCCTGTTCGCGTGCGGCGGGGACGGTGCGCGGCGCCACGCCGGGACGCCCGACGATCCGTTCGTGATCGGGATGAGCCAGTCCAACCTGGGCGAGCCATGGCGCGTTCAGATGGACGCCGACATCCGTGCTGCGGCCGAGGCCCACGACAACCTGCGGGTGATCTTCAAGGACGCCCAGAACAACGCGCTCACCCAACGGGCCCAGGTCGAGGAGTTCGTGGAGCAGGGAGTGGACCTGATCATCATCAGCCCCAAGGAGGCCGCTCCCCTGACCGCTCCGGTGGCAGCGGCCTACCATGCGGGGATCCCGGTCATCGTGCTGGACCGTGAGGTGCAGGGCGAGGAGTACACTGCGTTCATCGGAGCTGACAATGTCCGCATCGGCCGCGAAGCCGGCCGCTGGATCCGCGATGTCCTGGGCGGAACCGGCAAGATCGTGGAGTTGAAGGGCCTCATGACCTCCACGCCCGGGCGCGACCGCAACCAGGGCTTCCTGGACGGCCTGGATCTCCCCAACAATCCCGGCCTCGAGATCGTCTTCTCGGGTGAGATGGAGTGGTTGGAGCCCAACGCCCGCACGGAGATGGAATCGGCGCTGGCCACCAACGAGCACATCGACGTGGTCTACGCCCACAACGATCCTGGAGCCCATGGCGCCTGGCTGGCAGCCCGGGCCGCGGGACGGGAGCACGAGGCGCGTTTCGTGGGCATCGACGCGCTCCCCCACGAGGGCCAGCAATACGTGGCTCAGGGCATTCTGGACGCCACCTTCCTCTACCCCACGGGTGGCGCGGAGGCCATCGCACTGGCGTTGCGCATCCTCGCCGGTGAGGAGGTACCCAAGCGCATCACGCTGGGCACACGGATCTTCACCGCCGATAACCTCGCGCGCGGCGGTGATCCCATCGAGTGAATCCCCAGGCGGGAGAACGCGGCAGCGCCCTGGCGCCAGGTCGACCACCGAGCCACGCACCCAGCAGGAGAACCGCATCGTGAAGCAGCGCATTGCCGTCTTCTGGCCCGGCGATGGCCGGGACGTGCCCAACCAACTGGCCCTTCCGAGCATCCGCGAGGCCACCGCCCAACTGGAGGCCGCCCTCCGGAAGCTGGGTCGCGAGCCCTACCAGGTGGAGGGCTTCCTGACGAAACCGCACCACGCCATCGAGAGGCTGGGCCCGGTTCAGGACCCCATGATCGGTGTGTGCGTGCACTGGTTCTACGGGCCCCACACCACCGAAGGGGTGGTCGGAAAAGACAACCCGCTTCTGCTGGCCTCCAACTTCTCCGGGCAGTGGCCGGGCCTGGTGGGCCTTCTCAACACCGGTGCGTGCCTGGAGAGCCTGGGGCGGAAGTTCTCCCGCGTCTGGACCGACGCACCCGACTGGACCGCCGACGAGGCTTTCATGGCCCGTCTGGAGGAATGGTGCGCGACCGGGTCCATCGCCTACGGCGAGGAACAGCTCTCTTACGACGCTCCCGTTTCGCGCGAGGCCGCCGCCGTGGCGGCGGCGGTCGCGCAACAGTTCCGGGACCGACGCGCTCTCCTCCTCATGCTGGGCGACACCTCCATGGGGATGATCAACGGGTACTTCGGCCCTCGCCTGCTCAACCGCCACGGGTTCAGCGAGCACAAGATCGACCAGGCCTGGATCATCGACCGAGGCCGCAGCATCGACGAGAGGCGCATGGACGACGCGCTCGCCTTCGTGAAGGCCAAGGGCGTGACCTTCCACTGGCGTGAAGCCGGCGCTGAAGACTTCACCGAGGACGCCACCCGGGAGCAGCTGCGCGACTACCTGGCCGTTCTGGACCTGGCGCGGGAGTACAAGGCCGACTGCATCGGCTGGCAATACCAGCTGGGCCTCCTGCCTCTGAGGCCCCCTTCCGACTTCGCTGAGGGCCTCTTCAACTCGGCGTGCCGCCCCGAATCCGACGGCGACGTGATCATCACGTCCACCGAAGCCGACCAGGGGAACGCCGTCCCCATGGAGATGATGAAGCGCCTCTGCCAGGCGAAGGGACTGCACGGATCGGTGGCGTTTCACGACGTGCGTTGGGGGGGCGAGCACGAAGGCCGCTTCGTGTGGGTCCTCCTCAACTCCGGCTCGGCGGGCGCCTACGCCTTCAACCACGATCCCGACACCCTGGAGGGCGTGCACAGTTACCGGCAGCCCGCCGGCTATTTCCCTGTTCCAGGAGGCACCTTCGCGGGCGAGAGCCTTCGCGGCGGAATGACCTGGGCACGCTGCTACATCAAGGACGACGTGCTCTGGATGGACGTGGGTCGCGGGGAGGTGGTCGCGCTTCCAGCGGCCAAGCGCGATGCCTGGTGGGAGGGTACGACGCGCCAGTGGCCGTTCATGGCGGCCGACCTCGGAGTGACGCGGGACACCATCATGGCGCACTACCTCTCCAACCACATCGCGGTGGCCTACGGCGACATCTTCCAGGAGATGGTGGCCCTGTCGCAGGAGATGGGGTTCGAGGTCCGCATTCTGAGCGGAGGGAGCTGAGGGTCGTGGTGGGCGGCTTCTACGTAGGCATCGACGTCGGAACGGGCAGCGCTCGCGCGGGGATCTTCGATGCCGCCGGGCTTCGAGTGGGGATGGGCGTGGAGCCCATTCGCACCTGGCGTCCCCAAGAGGACTTCGTGGAGCAGTCTTCCGAGGACATCTGGCGGGCGTGCGGCGTCGCAGTGCGAGCCGCGCTGGTCGAGGCGGGGCTCGCGGGCGACGCGGTACGGGGGATGGGGATGGACGCCACCTGTTCGCTGGTGGCCCTGGACGCCGACGACGCGCCAGTGACGGTGAGTCCCACCGGGAAGGACGAGCAGAACGTGATGGTCTGGATGGACCACCGCGCCGTGCCCCAGGCCGAGCGCATCAACGCCGGCGGGCACGCTGTCCTACGCTACGTGGGGGGCGTCATCTCACCGGAGATGGAGACACCCAAGCTCGCGTGGCTCAAGGAACACCTCCCCGAGACCTGGCTCCGGGCGGCGCGGTTCTTCGACCTCCCCGACTTCCTGGTCTACCGCGCCACCGGAGTGGATGTGCGCTCGCTGTGCACCACGGTCTGCAAGTGGACGTACCTGGGGCACGAGCAGGGGGACGAAGGAAGCGTTGGCCACTGGGACCCGGAGTACTTCCGAGCCGTCGGGCTGGGAGATCTGGCCGACGAAGGCTTCATGCGCATCGGAAGAACCGTGCGTCCGATCGGCGAACGGGCTGGAACCTTGACGCCCAAGGCCGCTGCCGAGTTGGGTCTGGTGCCCGGGATCCCGGTCGCCGTCTCGATCATCGACGCGCACGCGGGCGGTCTGGGGATGGTGGGCACTGCGGTGGACGGCCCCCTGTCGGGAGAGGCCGATCTGGAGGAGCGGCTCGCCCTGATCGGTGGCACGTCCTCCTGTCACATGGCCGTCTCCCGGGAGCCCATGTTCATCCCTGGGATCTGGGGTCCCTACTATTCCGCCATGGTCCCGGGGATGTGGCTCACGGAGGGTGGACAGTCGGCCACCGGTGCCCTCCTGGATCACGTCGTGCACAGCCACGCCCGGGGACCGGAACTCCAGGCCCAGGCCGAGCGGCGCGGACTCAGCGTCTATGCTGTCCTGAACGAGCGCCTGGACGCACTGGCGCAACACGCACCCTTCCCCGCCGCCCTCACGCGTGAGTTCCACGTCCTTCCCTACTTCCACGGGAACCGCAGTCCACGCGCCAACCCTCGGCTGCGCGGAATGATCTCCGGGCTCAAGCTCACCGATTCAGCCGACGCGCTCGCACTCCTGTATCTGGCGACCGTCCAGGCCGTTGCCCTGGGTACGCGTCACATCATCGAGGAGATGAACGCCAAAGGATACCGGATCCGGACTCTGATCGCCTGCGGCGGCGACACCAAGAACCCGGTGTTCGTGCGGGAGCACGCCGACGCCACCGGATGCCGGGTGGCGCTGCCCAGGGAGCCGGAGGCGGTCCTCCTGGGGTCGGCCATGATGGGCGCGGTAGCAGCTGGGACCTATGCCTCCATCCTGGACGCCATGAACGCCATGAGCGCCGCCGATCGACTCGTGGAGCCATCCGGAGGGGAAGTAGCGACGTACTTCGACGCCAAGTACCGGGTCTTCCACCGCATGTACGAAGACCAGCAGGCGTACGCTGCCCTCATGGACGAGACGAGCGGATCATGATCTCGGTGCTCACGGGGAGGCCTCGCGGAGTCTCCGTAGGTGCGCGAGCTCGCGTCTTCGAAGCCGCCCTCCTTGCTGGCCTCGTCGGCATCGCGGCGCACGGCCCCCTGACCGCGCAGGAGCCCCAGGCCGGGATGGTGGCGGAGCTCCGAGCCCTCTACCGAGCGGATCTCCTGCCCCGGTACCGCGCCGCGTCGCTGGTGGCCCAGATCTCCAGCTACGACACCACCGGCGGAAACGACGACGGCTTTCAGGGGACCTACTCGTACGTACGGAAGGAGGGTGACTTCAGAGTCCTCGCGGACCTGGCGGGTCCTGGCGTGGTCAACCGGATCTGGACGCCCACTCCCACCGATCGGATGGTGGCCTTCTACTTCGATGGGGAAGACGAAGCCCGGCTCCGCCTCCCGTTCAGCGAGCTCTTTTCGGGCAACACACCGCCCTTCGTGAAGCCCGTCGTGGGAAACGAAGTGGGGGGATACTTCAGCTACCTTCCCCTCCCGTATGCCCGCTCGTTGAAGATCGTGTACGAGGGTGACGACATCCGCTTCCACCAGATCCAGTATCGCTCCTACCCCGAGCACACGGACGTCGCGTCGTTCCGCACGCCGCTCGGCGGCGAGGCCGCCGTCGAACTGGAGCGTGTGGTGGACGCATGGAACCACCCCGGACGGCGGCCATGGGGGGAGGCAGACGTGCATGTGGAGGAGCGCGCCTTCGCCGTGGATCCCGGCAACGACTTCGAGCTGTTTCGCGTCGAGCGCGGGGGGCGGATCCTGGGCATTGAGATGGAGCGCGCACCGGGGACGCCGCCCCGGGGGCCTGGAGTGGCGCTGCAGGCTTGGTGGGACGGCGGCAGCCCGGGGATTGCGGCTCCCGTCAACGACTTCTTCGGCTATGCGTTCGGTGCGCCGGCCGCCGCCGGCCTCATCGTAGGATCCCGAGCGGGGATCGACTACGCGTATTTCCCCATGCCGTTCGACCGATCGGCCACACTGGCCCTCCAGGTCCTTCCCAGCGAGCCAGCCACGGTGCGAGGCACTGCACGGATCTTCTGGTCCGAAGTACCGCGCGACCCGACCCGCGAGGGGCGCTTCTACGCGACGTGGCGGCGCGAGCGAGAGCCAGCGCGGGGGGCGCCCTATCTCCTCCTGGACGCCGAAGGCCCCGGACATCAGGTGGGAGTCCTGCTGCAGGCCCAGGGGCTCACCCCGGGAATGACCGAGTTCTTCGAAGGCGACGACGTCACCACCATCGATGGAGCCCTGGCGCTCCACGGCACCGGCTCGGAGGACTTCTTCAACGGTGGGTGGTACGCCATCCTGGACCGCTGGGACCGGGGAATGAGCTTGCCCACCCACGGCGCGCTGGACTACTCCCTGCCGCTGTCGCGCACCGGCGCCTATCGGTTCTATTTGGCGGATAAACTATCCTTCGTCGAACACCTGCGACAGACCATCGAGCACGGCCCCGAAGGGAACGCCGTGCCGGTCGACTACACGTCGGTGGCCTTTCACTACGGTGAGCGATCCTCAGCGGCCGGGATGACCCCGCAAGGGGAGCCCGTGGCACAGGCGCCCCCCGAGCACCATTTCTATCCCCAGCTCATGGAGATGTCTGTCTGGTTCGGCACATCGGTGGCCTTCGCGGACGGGGCGCTGGAGCTGAAAGGCGACCCCACGGCGCTGGTGCGCTTCGACGTTTCCGCACTCCCCCCTGGACGCTACCGGGTGAAGCTGTCGTATCGCAGGAGCCCTGACGGCGCGGAGTTCTCCGTCTGGCGTCGGCAGACCCAGCTGTCGGACTGGCTCGACGCCTTCGCTCCTGAAACCACCCGCGTGGAGGCCGCCGACATGGGGGAAGTGGAGCTGACCGAGCAGACGCGCTCCATCACGGTGCGCACCCGCGCTGTTGAGGGCCGCGCCGCGCTCCGTATCGACCGGTTGATCCTGGAAGAGGTGCGTTGATGGCGCACCCCGCCTCATACCCACCCCACCGGGGGATGTCATGATTCGCTCGCACCCTCGCTTCCTGGCTCTCACGCTCGCTGTCGCCCTCGCGCAGGGAGGGCCACGGGACGTCCAGGCCCAGGCCCGTTCCCTGGCGCCTCCGGATACGGCGTGGGTGGAGCGCACGCTCGCCTCCCTTTCGTTGGAACGGAAGGTGGCTCAACTGGTCACTCCCGACCTGAGCTCGGCGGGATACATCTCCGAGGAGGACCCGCGCCTGCAGCAGTGGGTCACGCTGGCCCGCGCCGGTGTGGGCACCTTCGTGCTCTACGGCGGCACGCCCCGAGACGTGGCCTGGCTCACCAATCGCCTGCAACGCGAAGCGGAGATCCCCCTGCTCATCTCCGCTGACTTCGAGGGCGGCCCGGGCCAACAGGTGGTAGGAGCCAGCGAGTATCCTCCCAACATGGCGCTGGCAGCAGCGGGAGACACCGTCCTCATGTATCGGGCCGCCTCCGCTGCCGCGGACGAAGGACGCGCCATGGGGATCCATCTCACCTACACGCCCGTGGTGGACATCGCGGTACGGCCGGAAAACCCGCAGGAGTCGTCCCGCTCCTTCGGAGGCGACCTGGATCTCTTGGGGCGCATGGTCCGCGCCTATGTGCGCGGGTATCACGACCACGGGATGCTGACCACGGCCAAGCACTTCCCCGGGCGCGGCGATCAGGTGCCGATGCCGGGAAATCCGCCGTGGATGTGGAATCCCAAGACCGAGGCCCAGCTCGAGACCCAGGAGTTCACCGCGTTCCGCCACGGCGTCGCGGCCGGCGTGGATTTCATGATGAGCGAACACATCGCCGTGCCAGCGGTTGCGGGCGGTTCCGACCTCCCGGCCAGCGTGGAGCCTCGCCTCGCCACAGGAGTGGTTCGAGGGAGGCTGGGGTTCCGAGGGATGCTCACCACCGACGATCTCTGGTACGACCACGTGGTGGCCCGCTTCGGCGCCGAGGAGGTGGCGCTGCGCGCGTTCGAGGCGGGGCACGACATCCTCCTCAAGCCCCGAGATCCGGTGGCCGTGATCGCGGCGCTCACAGGCGCTGTTCGGTCCGGCCGCATTGCAGAGGCGCGCGTGGACGATGCCGTTCGCCGGCTCCTTCTGCTCAAGACCCGGCTGGGTCTCCATCGCGAGCGCATGGTGGATGAGGGCGCCGTCGGAGACATGGTCTTCACGCCCGCCCACCATGCACTGGTACAGGAGATCGCCGACCGGTCTCTCACCCTCCTGCGCAACGAAGGCGTCCTGCCGGTGACCGCGCCGCGTCGCCTGGTGAACGTCAGCATCCAGAAGACCGACATCGATCCCGGGCCGCCCCTCCTGGAAGCGAAGCTCGCCTCGGCGTTTCCGGGGACCCGCTCGTTCACGGTGCGGCCGGGTCAAAGCTCGGAAGCCCGCGCGGCCATCGTGACGGCCGCGGCGGATGCCGACCTGGTGGTGGTCTCCCTCTTTGTACAGCGGGACCGCAGCGGAGATGCTGCACCGCTGCGTGACAGCGACGGGGAGTTGATCCGCACCCTGATGGCCGCACACCCGGGACGAGTGGTGGCCATGGTCTACGGCAACCCCCACCTCGCGCGTGCGCTCCCCGATACGCCGACGCTCCTGGTGGGGTACGGCGAGCGCACCTGGTACGGAAACCAGGACGCCTACTTCGACGCCTTCGTGCGCACCCTCACCGGAAAGCTCCTCCCGACCGGGCGGTTGCCGGTGCATGTGAGTGACCGCTATCCGCTGGGATCCGGGATCGTCCACCACTGAGCGGAGGGCCCATTGAACCCACCCCGCGCTACCCGATGTACTGGATCGAGTAACCCCGCTCCTGGGCTCGATTCACGGCAACGATGCCCGCCGGCACGATATGCGCGTTCCCGATGGTGTTCGCGGCAAACTCCGCGCGGACGGCCTCGCTCTCCTGGCCAGTGGCACGGGCGATGCCGCCGGCGAAGGCGGTGGTGGCCATGCCACACACTGCGAAGTGGGTGCCTCGCGCGATCATGTCGTCCAGCTTGATGCGTCGGTTGGTCATCCCCTCCCCCCCCGACCCGTCGTTATAGCGGTTCCGCATCGAAGCGCCGCCCGTCTCCGGGTCGACCCACCCCACACGTTCGGAAAGCTGCTCGCCGTACTTCGCCCAGATGGCGTCGTTGAGGGCGAAGACCGTCGCGTAGTGCCGCAGGCAGATGACGACCGCGAGGTCGGCGTCGGCCAGGTCGTATCCCGTACGATTGGCCACGTAGTAGTTCGTCGCGAACACCATGGCTTCGCCCGCCCCGCCGGGTGACGTGGCATCGAAGAAGAATCGATGTTGACCCGGCAGAGCGTCGAACCAATCGTCCTGCGCATGCCGGGTGGGCTGCCATTCCGTGCGCCGGGGAGTTTCGGCCCCAAGGGAGCCCGGAGCCATCGTGAAACCAGCGGTGAACGCGCCCATGGCCGCCGAAAGACGAGACAGGAAGGGGCGGCGCTCGAGTGGGTTGCCGTGGACATTTTTCATCACGATCTCCGGGTTCGGGGCCGTTCCAAGCTAGGGCGGTGGCGCCCACCGGGGGAAGATGTCGACCCGTTGCCGAGGCGACCACCCGGGGGGTCCACCCTCGGTCTCAGCCGCGGACCACCTCGAGGCCACCCCCGCGACGCTCGCGCTCTAGCCGAATGGACTCAATCATCTCGAGCGCCGACGAGTCGCAGTAGGGCACCCGCGTCAGGTCGAGCCGCGTGCGGCCGCCGGGGTGACCGGCAAGATGTAGCTTGAGCGCGTCGAGGGTGGCAAAGAAGAGGTTGCCCTTCACCGCGATGATCTCGGTGTCGCCTTGGGTCGTGAACGAAAACGTCAGTCTCGACGCACCAACCACGAAGAAGAGGAGCGACGAGGCAGCCGCGACCAAGATGCCCGCCTCGAGCCCGATGAGCGTGATCGTGAGGACAGTGAGCGCGAATACCGCTGCGTCGATGGGCATCTTGGCGAAGCGGCGCGCATGCTTCACTTCGATCATGCCGATGCCGACCAGGGCGATGATGCCGGCGATCGTGGACATGGGGACGTAGGTCAGGACCGGGCCGAGGGTCTTGGCGATGACCCCGACCGACAGGGCTGCGACGAGACCCGTCAACGTGCTGCGCCCGCCCATCTCGACAGCGATCGCGGTTCGGTTGAAGCTGCCCGAGCCCGCGAAGCCCGAGAAGAGCGGACCGACCAGGTTGCCCACGCCCTGGGCGAAGACCTCGCGCCCGAGGCTGACGCGCGATCCGATGTCGCTCTTGAGGTCCTGGGCGATGACCAGGGACTGTGAGAGGCCCAGCACCGCCAACGCAATCGCGCTCGGGACCATCTCCTGCATGACGAGCACGTCCTCGTGGGTCACGGAAGGGAGGCGGAACGGGAACAAACCCATCGGGATCCGGCCGAGCAGCTCGAGATCGGTGCGCACAGGTCCCAGGAAACCCACGAGCAACGCACCCGTAGCTCCGCCGATCAGCACCGCCCCGACGATGTACGTCCGTCGCCAGCGGCGTCGCATCACCAGGCCCGAGCCGATCGTCAGCGAGCTCACCAGGGCGGCGTATGGGTTGACCAGCTCATCCCACGAAGCGAACGCGATGTAGAACTTCTCGTAGAAGAACTGCGTCTTCATCGTGGTCATCCCGAACGCCCCCTCGACGGCCGAGGCGATGAGCAGGACACCGACGCCGGTCTTGATCCCCGAGATGGCCGCCGGACTGAAGTAGCGAAACAGCTCCGCGCCGCGCAGAAGCCAGATCAGGAGTTGGACGACTCCGACCATGATAGACAGGAGGAGCGCGTACTCGATGTACAGCGGGCTGCCTCGGCCGGCGAAGGGGAGAATCGTGCTCCCGAGGAGGATGGACATCGCCGTGTTCGGACCGGCGAGCATGGGCGTCGTACCAAAGAAGCTCGTCAGGAAGGCGACGAAGACGGCGCAGTAGAGACCGAATTCAGGCGGCAAGCCCGCGAGGTACGCGAACGTGATCGCCTGCGGGATCACCAACACGCCGCACACCGCCCCCGCGATGACCTCGGAGCGCGTGTCGGTGTCGCTCCAGGAAGAGAACTCGGGGAAGGCTTCGCGGCGCAGCTCCCTGGCGTAGCCGCGAAGAGTCACGCGGCATCTCCGCCGAACCAGCCGGCGACGCGACGGATCACCTTCTCGAAGAGCTTGCGCAGGCGCCCGTCCCGCGGATCGGAGGGGCGAAGCTGGAGGTTCAGATACGCCGCGACGTCGAAGGCCTGCTGGTGGCTGAGGGTCCGGCCCATCTGGTACGGCATGTTCGCCCAGATGAAGCCCGCGGCCTTTTCGATCCGGCTCATGCCCGCACCCGCGTTGTACGACTCGGGGCCCCACAGCGGCGGCGCCAGCTCCGTGCCCCGGCCGTCGCTGCCGTGACAGGCCACGCATGTCTGCTCGAAGACGACCTCGCCGCGGGCCGGGTTCGGGTCGAGGCCGGTCTCCGGCAGCGTCGGAACGCCCGCGCCTTCCGGTCGCTCACCGATGACCTCGCCCTCCGAGAGGAAGTGGATGTAGGCCGCGACAGCGAGGACCTCAGGGGCATCCTCCGGGGGCATGATGCCGTCGAGGCTGTAGAGGAAGCACTCACGGATGCGCAGGCCGATCCCGTTGCGCACGCCGTTCTTCGAGCGCCACTGCGGGTACATCCCCGCGATGTTGAGCGGCATCCCGTCCGGTTGGGTGCCACCGTTCAGGTGGCAGTTCGTGCAGCGGAGCCGGTTTCCCGAATACCGAGACGCGTAGCGCTCGGTCTCCGTCACGATCCGGTACCCATAGACCACATTGCTCTCGTAGTCGTCCAGGAAGTCCCGCCTCATGAGCTCCTGTAGGCGTGGGCTCGGCTGGGTGACGTACGGGATGAACGGAAGATCCTGGCCGGCGCTCGCCCCGGGGAGGGGGCCGCTCCCAGCCGTGTCCGGCTGATCGGCGAGCTGAGTGACCGACGGGGCCGTCCCGACTTCCGACCCGGCGCCGGAGGCGGCGCCGAGCGACCAGCCCCCCAGCGCGAGCGCGAAGCAGGCGAAGCCGAATCGGGCACCCGAGCCCGTCAGTGGCAGGGGTCCGCCGGAGCGGGTACTCACAGGCTTCCTGAGCCCCTGTCCGTGACGCGACGCTTCGTCGTCATGCCAGCCTCCTTCTTCCTCGAGCTGTGACCGTGTGCAGGCCCTCACATTCCGAATCCAAGGCCGTGCGCGCTCCACGCTCGGAATAGGAACCTTGGGCGAAGCCGCTTGGCAATGGGCAAAGGGTGGCGGGACAACGGGTTCGCCTCCCGCCGATCAGAAAAGAAAGGCCCGGGGCGCTTGCCCCGGGCCAGAAAGTGGAGGCGGCGGGAGTGAGCTGCGGTCGGCGCTCCGCGCCGATCCTCGCTCTGTCGCGGAAGACCAGCTCGGCTCCTTCGCGCTGCAGCCCGATCCGCTCCGTGCAAACCCACTCACGGTCCTTGCCTGCGGCAAGTCCCGGCGGGTTCGCCTCCCGCGGGTCTCGAAAGCAAGAGCGCTCCCGCAACCCGATCGGCTGCGAGAGCGCTCTGGTTAGTGGAGGCGGCGGGAGTCGAACCCGCGTCCGCGAAAGGATCCTCCGAAGCCCCTACGTGCGTAGCTCGCTGTTGTCTTCGCTAGGAGATGGTCAGCGAACCACCACCTTCCCGGCTAGCCATCCTGTGTCTTGAGCGTGCGCCGGACGGCAAAACGCACGCAGCAGCCCGAATTGTCGACGTCTCAAGCGCTGCCTCGGGCAAGCGGCTCAGGAGACGCGCTGCAACTAACCGAAGTTAGGCAGCGAGCGCCAGTTCAGAGTTGGCAACTAATCATTTCCCAGGTGTTTTACGAGGCCTCCCGGGCACCTCGGCACGCGACTCAGGACTCTCCAGACACGTCGAAGCCGTGACGCCCCCGGTGGTCCATCCGCACGGACGCAAGGTCCGTGCACGCTCAAGATACCCGGGGGCGGCGCTCAGGGATCCCCGCCGAGCGGGTCGGCCCCATCCGGGGTGCCGACCAGGGAGGCGTGCACGTACTCATCGAGGAGCGCACCGACCTCGGCCAAGGACTCCGCTTCGAACAGCCGTACCCGAAGGGCCCGTCCGTCCGGCAGGCCCTTGGTATACCAGGCCAGGTGCTTTCTGAACTCCAGCAGGGCACGCTCCGGGTCGCCCCCGTACACCAGCGCTTTGCGCGCGTGGGCCAGGCAGATCCGGAAGCGTTCCGCCACGTCCGGTGGCTCCGGCAGCGGCTGCCCCGACAGGGCCGCCCGGGCTTCACGAAACACCCAGGGGGCGCCATGGGAGCCCCGAGCGAGCATGATGCCGTGGCAGCCGGTCTCCTCTCGCATCCGCGCGGCGTCCGCTCCTGACCGCACGTCACCGTTGCCGATCACCGGAATACTCAGCGCCTCGGTCACCGAGCGGATCTCCTCCCAGCGGGCTCGCCCCGAGTACATGTCGGCACGAGTGCGCGGATGCAGCGTGAGCATCCTCGCGCCGGCGGCCTCGCAGCGGGTCGCGATCCCGACGGGATCGCGCGTCGCTTCATCGAACCCACTTCGGATCTTCACGGTGACCGGCACGGTGGTGGCCCCTGCCACGGCCCGCACGATGTCTTCGACCAGGTCGAGGTCACGCAAGCATCCGGACCCCCCGTTGCGCCGCACGACCTTCTTGACCGGACACCCGAAGTTGATGTCCACGAAGTCGGGCGCGAACACGTCATCGACGTGGCGGGCTGCCTGGGCCATCGTCTCGGGGTCGGCCCCGAAGATCTGCACTCCGATCGGTCGCTCGCCGGGGTCGAAGCGTAGATAGCGAGCGCTGCGCGCGCTTTGGCGCACGATTCCGTCCGCCGAAACGAACTCGCTGACCACCACGTCGGCGCCAAAGTCTCTACAGAGACGCCGGAACGGGGATTCGCTCACACCGGCCTGGGGCGCCAGGAACAAAGGCGCGTCCATCGCCACCAACCAATCGATGAAATCCAACGGCATGCTCCAAGCTAGGTCCGAGGCGCGCCGCGCCGTAGGTACCTTCCCTCCCTTTACACCCCGGGCCGCTCCCGGTAACCTTCGCGGCTCCACGGACCCCGCCCAGCCGGCCCAGGAATCGCCGTATGAGGCTCAGAGACCTCTTCACTGCCGAATGCGTTTCCCTCGAGCTCGAGGCCGAAGGGAAGGACGAGGCCCTCGAGGAGCTGATCCATCTCCTCCGCCTCGACGAGAAGTCCGAGTCGACGCTGCTCAAGACCCTGCGCCGACGTGAGAAGCTCGGATCCACGGGAATTGGCAAGGGAATCGCCATCCCGCACTGTCGCTCGCTGGTGGTCAGCCGGCTCCGTCTCGCCTACGGCCGCAAGCCGTCCGGCCTGGATTTCAAAGCCATCGATGGGCAACCCGTCCAGCACTTCTTCCTGATCGTAGCCCCTCCTCTGGAGGTCTCGAACCAATATCTTCCCGTGCTGGGGAAGATCGCGCAGTTCGCCAAGGATCCCCAGGTACCGGAGCTGCTTCTCAAGGCGCAGACTCCCGATGACTTCCTGACGCTGCTTGCGAACCGCGCTCCCTGACCGACCGCAGGGCAAAAAAAAAGCCGCGCCCTCCGCGCCGGCCGTTCCTCGCGGGCGACGCCCAGTCCGCTACTTCGCGACCAGCATCCGCTTGATCTGGGACCGACCGTTCACGGTGATCTGAACGAAATACACGCCGGACGCCACCTGGGCACCACTGCGATCGTGGCCGTCCCAGTAGGCTTCGTAGCGCCCCGGAGATCCGTACTCGAGGTTGTCCACCGCCACACCCTCCCCCTCCACATGACCCAGGGCGGTGGGCGATGCGACCAACTGCGACAGGATGTTGTAGATGCGGATCGTGACCCGGACCGGCTGCCCGCTCTGGAACAGCCCCTCACCCAGCACGAACGGAACCCGTGTCTCGGGATTGAAGGGGTTGGGGTAGTTCTGTTCCAACTCGAAATCGGTCGACGGTCGTGGGGGTTGGCCCGCCTGTTGGGCCGATGCGACCGAAACCGTCGCAGCCATGAGGAAGGTCACGAACGCTAGGCTCAAGAGCCTGAACCGTGCCTTCACGTCTGCCTCTGGTTCTGTAGCTGTGGACCCGATAGGCCTCCAAGGGTTCATCCAGCCGCACACGCGGCCCTTCGGGGAGGATACGCTGCCCTGAGCGAGGCGGTCAAGAGCCAGACTCCCGTCCAGCCAGGTCCCGGTGAACAGCCCGCCCGTCGGTTTCACGCGTCGTCACCCCCTCTCTGTCCAGATAACCCAGGATCGGCAGGAGGTGCCGGCGCGATACTGGGATCACCCCGCGGAAGTCCATGGGACCCAATCCGGTGCGGCCCGCCAGTTCCTCCTGGACCCGGCGCCGGACCTCTGCCAGGACCGGAGCCCAGATGAACAGATCCGTATCCAGGCGAACGAGTTGCCCGACCCGCTCGAGGTGGCGCACGAGCGGCCACGGATCCGGCTCCCCAGCCGTCTGCGCCGCCAGCCCGACGGCGGGGGGCTCCAATCCGGCCGCCTCGTACACCCGGGCCACAACCGCGAGGCGGGCGCTCTCTCGCTCGCCCGGTTGCACGGTGTAGCCGGGCGGTCGGAGGAGCCCGTCCGCAAGCTCCAACTGCCGTCCGGTCAGCAGTGCCTCCAGAGCCAGCTCGGCCACCGGCCCTCCGCCGGCAGCGACCCGGGCCGGGTCGGGGGGTGCCCCCGGGGCCAGGGGGTCCTTGCTGAGTTGTTCGTCGACCCAGCCGAGCAGCGCGGCCTGGGCAGAGGCGACCGCACCGCGGGGGAAGACCTGGCGACCCCGCTCGACAGCCCCCTCGAGGCGCACCGCCTCATCACAGGCGCTTGGGGTGCATCCGGTCAGGACGGGCAGGAGCGTCCGGAGCACGCCGTCCCTCCCGGCCCGTTCGAGAACAACACGCACGCGCTCGGCCTCGCTTCCGCCTGACAGTGCCTCCAGGGCCCCAACGGGGAGCGGTCGCTTCCTGGCCCGCCGCGGCGGGTGCGGCTCCAGCACCCGGGCACCGCCCACTGTCCGCACCGGACTCAAGCTCCGCAGCACGATCCGGTCCCCGGTGCGAGCCGGAAGGGGAGTCTTCAGGCGAATCTCCAGCCACCCCCCCTGCCCGGGCTCCAGCACGGGGCCCCCCAGAGGAAGCACACGTCCCACGACCTCGGCGGTGCCCAGATGAACGCGGAGCCGGTCGCCCCGGGTCCAGGGCGAAGCACCGTCCAGCACCTCGCCCCAGACCGTGAGGCGACGGGAGGCCTGCCACTCACCCAGGTCGCAGAGGATCTGGCCACGGGCCACGCTCTCCGCCCCGGGGCCGGTCAACGCCAGCGCCGTGCGCTGGCCCGCGTCGGCACGCTCCACAGCGCGACCATGAGCCTCGACCCCCCGGACGCGCACCTCCCCGCCGCCCGGCCTCACATGAAGCCGGTCTCCGACGGCGATCTTCCCGCTCCACAGCGTGCCCGTGACAACCCGTCCCGTCCCACGCACCAAGAAGCTCCGGTCGACGGGCAGGCGCACGATGTCGTCTCCGCTCCGCCGCACTCGACCCTCGAGAGCCTGCCGGATGGCGACCCGCAATTCGTCGAGGCCTTCCCCGCTCCGCACGGAGGTCGCGATCACGTGGGAAGCGGCGTACGGCGTCCCGTCGAGGAGCTCCGCCACCTCGCCCTGAACCAGCTCCAGCCAATCGGTCTCGACCAGGTCGCTCTTGGTGAGTACGACCAGGATTCGCGGAACACCCAGGAGCTCCAGCACCGCGAGATGCTCGGTCGTCTGCGGCATCACGCCCTCATCGGAAGCCACGACCAGCAGCCCCAGGTCCATCCCGCTCGCGCCCGCCACCATGGTGCGCACGAAGCTCTCATGACCCGGGACGTCGACCAGGCCTGCAGACGCATCCTCCCCGAGGTGCAGTTCGGCAAAGCCCAGCTCGATGGTGATCCCCCGCGCCTTCTCCTCTGCCAACCGATCCGGATCCACGCCGGTGAGCGCCAACACGAGGGCGCTCTTCCCGTGGTCGATATGCCCGGCCGTACCGACGATCCCGAGGTGCACCGTCATCCGATCAAGCCCAACAAGAGGTCGAGCGACCGCAAGGCGCGCCCCTCCGCCACGTGATACGTAACGAAGTCACCAAGCAGCTTGAGGTGTGCCCCCAGGTGACTCGGATCGGTACCTCCCGGCTCCACCGTGCTGAGGAACGCTCGCAATTCGGCGCGCGCCCCCGGACCCACGCGTGGTCCGGAAGCCGAGGCTCCGCAGTCTGCGCAAAGCACTCCACCGCGCGCGAAGTCGAAGCGCCCCACCTCTTCTTCGACGAGGACCTCACCGCAGCGTACACACTCATCGAGGGAGGGCTCGAACCCGAGTGCGGCCACGAGTTGCCAGAGGGAGGTCAACACTTGCTGCGCCACATCGGAGGGGGCGCACGACTCCAAGGCATCGAGGCCCTGCTCCACCGACTCCAAGAGAGCGGCCTGAGGCGCCTCAGGCGCGGCCCGCAGCAAGAGCTCCACGAGCGCGGACGCTCCCGCGAAGCGGGTGGCCGGAGACGCCAATGCCAGGCGGGCGCGCTCCACGTGGAAGCTCCCGAGGGTCTGCAGCTCCCGCCCATCGCGGTAGTGGAGCGTAAGCTCTCCGGTGGTGAAGGGCTCGAGATGCGTGGAGGAACGCGTTCCAGTGCGGCGGGCACCACGCGCCACCACAGACACCACGCCCCAGCGCTCCGTGAGCAGCCGAGCAATCTGGCTCGTCTCTCCGTAGGGTGTGGCCCTCAGGACAACGGCCCGTGTGCTGGTGGCGCTCACTGGTCGGCGCCCGCCCGGTGGAGTGCGCGGAGGAGCTCGGCTCGTGTTCGTTCATAGCGCGCCCGCTGTACTCCATTTGCAGGGGCCTGCCGTTCGAACTCCTCGTCCAGGCGCGCGATCTCCGCGACGATCTCCGATCGGTCACGCCCGTCCCTGGGGGCTCGACCCCGCGAATAGCCCCACAGTCCCAACACCCCCAGCGACAGCCCCAGCACCACCATCAGGGGGGCGAGAGGCAGCCGGCGATCGGGACCGCCGGGATCGATGCGAACGGCCGAGTCTACGAGGTCCTCTCCGACATACCGCCGAAAGGTCGTGCCAGGCTCCAACTCGGCAGGCGGGCCCCCCTCCAGTCCCCATACCGAGAGCGCGGGTGCGGGTTCTCGCACCAGCACCTCCATGCGTTCAGTTACGCCCACTAGAGGCAGCGTGAATCCGACCGACGGAATCCGGTAACGGAAGAGGAACAGGCGTGGGCCGGGAGGCACCGCCGCCGTGGTCCGCGCCACATCTCCGTCGAACACGGCTCCCGCCGGAGGGAGGTCGCTCTCCCCCACCTGATGATCGGTGCTTCCGCTCGGAAAGGCGACACTCCACACGGCGTCGCCCAGCGGGCCCGCCACCCAGGTGCGGGTATCCTCGTTCCTCACTTCGATCAAGTCCGTTGCCTGCCAGCCCTCGTCGAGCGGCTCCAGCACCAGGTTGCGCACCGCGACCACCAGGGGGGCGCCACCCACTGGGGCAGTGACGGTGTCGTAGACCTCGATGATGTAGAGGCTGTCGAGATCCGCAGGCGACGTCAGCGTGGGACCGAAGTAGAGGATGCCGTCATGGCGCACCGAAGCGAAGAAGACCTCGTCCAGACGGTCGGGGTCGGGCACATACGGGAAGAGGAAGTGGAAGCCTCCGTCGGATTCACTGGAGGTGCGCGCCAACTCCCCGGCGGAGTCAGGAGAGACCCGGTGGAGCACCACCTCGGCGTCGCTCATCGGCGTCCCTGCGCGCATCACGGTCCCACGCAACTCCGCCGACGCTTCTTGTTGAGCCGCGAGAGGGCGGAAGCCCAGCAGCGCAGCGGGCAACACGAGGAGGCTCCACGCGCATGCAAAGGAACGACGGAGGGGCAGCACCAGGGCGCCGATCGCCTACGGACGGAACCGTCCGAAATCCTCGGGGTCGAGGCGACGCAGATACGCCTGCAACTCGTCGGCGTCCATCTGTCGCACCTCACCTGCCTCCGCTGGAGACCCTTCGGCTTCCGGCTCGGTGCTCAACACCTCGATCGTCCGCTCTTCCAGAAGAGAATCGTCCGCGAAGATGTGCGCGTCGGTTCGCAGCGCCACGGCGATGGAGTCGGACGGGCGCGCGTCGATGGAGAGCACCTCCCCATCCCGGTGCACGACCAGCTCGGCGTAGTACGTGTTCTGATGGACCCGAGCGATCACTGCCCTGGTGACGGTGCCCCCCATGCCCTTCAACGCCGAAACCAGCAGATCGTGCGTGAGCGGGCGGGGCGGCTGCAGGCCGGCCAGATGGGTGGCGATGGCGTTGGCTTCGTTGGGGCCGATCCAGATGGGCAGGACCCGGCGGCCATCCTTTTCTTTCAGGATCACCACGGGCTGGTTGGCCACCCGATCCATGCCAAGACTGTGTACGCGAACCTCGACCAGCACCCGATGACCCCCGTTGGCGGCCCACTCCGACCGTGCCACGTGCCTCGGGGCTAGTACTCCGCTCCCGGCCGGGGGTTCGGTCCCGGCCGGGGCACCCTGGGTTGTCCTCGCCTCAGAGCCCGAGCGCGGCTTTGAGGTCTCCGACCCGGTCCAACCGCTCCCAGGTGAACAGGTCCACCACACGCCCGTCCGAGAGCGTGCGCTGACCTGGCTCACGGCCGAAATGCCCGTACGCGGCAGTGGGTCGGAACATCGGATTGCGCAACTTCAAGGCCTCGATGATCCCGGCAGGGCTGAAATCGAAAACCTCCCGCAGAGCATCCACGATCCGCTCCTCCGGGACGGTCCCCGTGCCGAACGTGTCGACGAAGATCGAAACGGGCTGGACCACGCCGATGGCATACGCAAGCTGGATCTCACAGCGCTCCGCGACTCCGGCGGCCACCAGGTTGTTGGCAGCCCACCGCGCCGCGTAGGCGCCGGACCGGTCCACCTTCGTCGGGTCCTTCCCGCTGAAGGCACCACCACCGTGCCGCCCCATACCCCCGTAGGTGTCGACGATGATCTTCCGTCCGGTCAGCCCGGCATCCCCGTGCGGTCCGCCGATCTCGAAGCGTCCGGTAGGGTTGATGTGATGGACGCAGCTCGAGGAGTCGTACAGGTCGGCCGGAAGCACGGGCTTGACCACCCGCTCGAGGATTTCCGTGCGCAGGTGCTCCTGGCTGACATCGGGCTCGTGCTGGGCGCTGACCACCACCGTGTGCACCCGCACCGGTTTCCCGGCCTCGTATTCCACGGTGACCTGGGACTTGCCATCCGGGCGCAACCAGGCCAGCTCGCCGCTCTTGCGCACCTCCGCCAAGCGTTGGGTAAGGCGATGCGCGAACATGATGGGCGCCGGCATCCCCTGCTCCGTCTCGTTCGACGCATACCCGAACATCATGCCCTGATCGCCGGCTCCCCCGGTATCGACCCCCATCGAGATGTCAGGGGACTGACGATCGATGCTGGTCAACACGGCGCAGGTACGACCGTCGATTCCGTACTCGGCCCGGTCATAGCCGATCCCGAGCAGCGTCTGGCGAACGATCTCGGGCACATCGACGTAGGTCGAGGTGGTGATTTCTCCCGACACCATGGCGACTCCGGTCGTCACCAACGTCTCGCAGGCTACGCGTGCAACGGGATCATCCGTGAGGATCGCATCGAGAACGGCGTCGGAGATCTGATCGGCGATCTTGTCGGGATGTCCCTCCGTCACCGACTCCGACGTATACAGTCGAGAACCCACGCGGGTGTCTCCTTCGTTCGCTGTGAATGAACAGGGTTCAAGGCCGAACCAAGCTACCGACGACCCTGGGGGGCGCCAACCGTCACCCGAACATCGACAGGTCGACCGCCGGCCCAATGCTCCGGACCAACTCCTCGACCACGCTTCGGCTGTCCGGCGCCACCAGGGCCCGCCGGGCGGACCGACGGGCTTCCGCCAGGTCGATGGCTCGAATGGCGGAGCGCAGCTCCGGCACGGCGGGCCAGGCGACCGACAGGGCCGTGAAGCCAAGCCCGAGCAAGAGGAATGCCCCCACCGGATTCCCGGCCATCTCACCGCATACCGACACGTCCCGCCCCCCCAATCGTCCCACCCGTGCCACGCGATGTAGCTGCCGCACCACGGCCGGGTGGAAGGGGTCGTACAGCTTCTGCAGCCGGGCGTTGGTCCGATCGACCGCCAGCGTGTACTGGACCAGGTCATTGGTGCCCACGGACAGGAAGGCGGCATCCCTGGCCAGAGCCCCTGAGTGCAGGGCCGCAGCCGGAGTCTCCACCAAGGCGCCCACCGGACACGGGCCACAACGAACCCCGGCCGCTTCCAGCGCGAGCCGCTCCTCCTCGAAGAACCGGCTCGCCTCGCGTAGCTCCGCGGCGGTGTTGACCAGGGGGATCATCACGCGCACCTCGCCGAAGGCCGCCGCGCGCAGGATGGCCCGCACCTGAGGACGGAAGATATCGGGGCGGTCGAGCATGACCCGAACCGAGCGCCATCCCAGAAAGGGGTTCTCCTCTGCCGGCATCTTGAGGAACAAGGGGAACTTGTCTCCGCCAAGATCGAAGGTGCGAATCAGGACGGGACGATCCGTAAACGCCTCGACCACGGAGCGATAGGCCTCGAATTGCTCCTCTTCGTCAGGCATGGCGCTGCGGCCGACGACCAGGAACTCGGTGCGAAACAGTCCGACGCCGTCGGCGCCCTGGCGCCGAGCCAGGTGTGCCTCGCCCGGCAGGTCGAGATTCGCCCAGAGCGAGACGCGCACCCCGTCCGCGGTTCGGCTCTCCCGGTCCCTCTCGGACGAGACCTCGCGTTCCCAGCGAGCCAGCCGGCCGCGGCGATCAGCGAAAGCACGGCGATCCGGGTCGCCCGGCGAGAGCACCACGCGGCCGGTGCGCCCGTCCAGGAGGATCGGGGTACCGGGCTCCGCCGCCGCGAGGACCCCGCGCGCGCCCACCACGGCGGGAATTCCGAGCGAGCGAGCCAGGATGGCCCAGTGGGACGTGCGCGTGCCCTTCTCCGTAACGATACCCACGACGTGACGAGTATCGAGGCGCATCGTCAACGAGGGCGTGAGGTCGTCCGCCACCAGAACGGTTGGTTCGTGCAGCGTGTGCGTCTCGTCCGGGTCAGGGAGGTCGAGCAGCAGGTGCAGGAGATGGACCTGGAGATCCTGCAGATCGTTCAGGCGATCCAAGACCATGGGGTGCTGCGTGCGATTCCACATCGCCAGCACCTCGAGCGAACGAAGATCGAAGGCACGGGCCGCCGACAGCCGATTCTCCCGCACGTAGCGGATCGTGCCGTCGACGAGCAACTCGTCCTGCAACATCAGGAGTTGTGGCTCGAAGATCCGTGCCTCCACGGGGCCCAACCGCTGCTCCGTGTTGGTGCGTAGCGCCTGCAAGCGCTCCCGCATGGCTTCGAGGGCGCCTCGGAAGCGGTCGACCTCGGTTTCGATCGCGTCTTCCCCCACCGTGCAGTGGGGCACCTCGGGGACGCGCCAGACCAGCCGGCGCGCCATGCCCTCTGCGATGCCCTCGGACGCCGGCGAGCCCTGCAACGTGAGCGTCACTCGTCCTCCCCGAGATCGAAGCCACGCTGTACCAATCCCGTCAACGCGGGGATCGCGTCCCGTGCGTCGGGGCCGGTGGCGCTGAAGTGGAGCTCGCTCCCCACCTCGGCGGCGAGCATCAGCACTCCCATGATGCTCTTGGCATTCACTTCCAGACCGTCTTTGGCAACACGGATGTCCGACGTGAAGCTGCTGGCCAGCGACACCAACGCGGAGGCGGGCCTCGCGTGCATGCCCAGCGGATTGACGATCCGAACTCGGCCAGTGATCGCGTCCATGCTCATGACAACCATCCCACGAGAGACAGCATCAGGATGACCAGGGCGGCCAGGCGGGCTCCCGTCCTGGCGCCACGTTCTCCGACGAACACACCGAGGGCGAACAGCGCGGCTACCGCCACGCCCGGGAACCAGAGGGTCGCGGCGCCGCCCAGGGCCAGTCCCAGGATCGCACCCAACAGGACCCCGCTCGCGACCGCGGTCGGAAGTCCCAGCCGGCCCGACCACCGACTCAGGTCGGCGGCCCGCAGCCGCGTGCCCACGTCCTTGCCAGCCTGCCAGCCCGTTCGTGCCGCCCAGATCCTGAGCGCGAGGTGCCCGGCATTGTAGAGCACCAGGAACCCGGCCGCGACCGCCCACCAGGGCGCCCCACGAAGTGCGGCCGCAGACGCGCAGAGCAACGACAGCGGAAGCCAACGCGCCCAGATCAGGCGGTCGCCCAGCGCCCCGAGCGGCCCCCGCAGCGCGGTTTTGAAGCGCTCGATGCGTTCACTGGGCTCACCTTCCTCCTCCATGCGAGCGACGGCGGCCAAGGCCAGCGCGGCGAGGTAGGGGTGGGCGTTGAACGGCGCCGCATGGCGTGTGACCGCCGCTTCCAGCGCGTCAGGGTTCTGAGCGTACACACGCCGTAGAACCGGCGCGAGAGCCCAGGCGAATCCATTGCCGATCTGGGTGCGGGTATTCCACGAGCCCTGGATCAGCAACGAGCGCAGGACGGTGCGCACCACGGTCAAGCCGCCGCCGCTCACCCCAGCACTCCCGTCAGGAACAGTCCCACTGCGAGGCCCGCGAGGAGCGCACCCACGGAGCGGGCGCCGGTCCCCAGGTTGTGGAAGAACGCACCCAGAGAGAAGCTGCCTGCTGCCAGGAGCACCAGCCGGGTGTGAGGCGCATCCAGCAACCATCCCTCCGCCGCGGGTCCACCCAGCAGGCGCGCCAGCAGCAGTCCGAACGCGCCCACCACCGCGCCGCGCGCCGCGTCGCGCGCCAGGGAGCGCCAGTGGAAGGCCGTCACCTCCGCGGGATTCAGGCGCCCGTCGTGGTCGCGCGGGGCCGCAACCCCTTGGAAACGGTGCAACCACTCGACGGTCCAGCCGCCCACGTTGGCCATCACCAACCCCAGAAGCACCCCGAGGGCCACGCCGCCGGGTCCCGCGTTCGACGAGAGGACCGCGGCTCCCACCACCGCACCCAAACCGCCTTCGGAGACCCGCGCGCCACCGATCTGAAAGAACGGCAGCTGCAAGAGCTCGAGGATCAGCCCGATGGTGAGCCCGCCTTCGGGGCTCCCGACGATCCACCCTGCCAGGCTGCCCGCCACCAGCGGGCGCGAGATCATGAACTGCCCGACCGAGGCGCCGTCCAGCGCGACCACGACCACCAGACCGAGCAGGATCAGCGCGTCCACGCGGCCTTTCCTTTGCGAAGGAGCGCATCTCCACGCACACGGCTTCCCCCGGGCACGTCCTGGGCGTAGACGTCCACTCCGTGTTCGAGCAACCAAGCGAGATCACTCACCTGGGTTTCCGAGAGGTGGAGGTAGGGCAAGACGGTGCGTCGGCCTGGGGCCGCGTGCAGTCCGCCCAGATTCACCGCCTCGCCGGCCAGATCTCCGCGCTCCACCAAGGCACGCACCGTGCTCAGGTCCCGCGTCAGAACAACCGCCGGCTCGGGCTGACCGCTCCACTCGGCCAGCAACGGTCCGGCATGGTCACGGTCCACGAACGCCAGCGTCGTCTCTTCCGGGAGAGCGAGCTCGTAGAGCTCCTGTTCCCAGCGACTCCCGGCGAGGTCGTCGTCGACGACCGCATAGCGCTGGGCCCCCAGGAACCCTCCCCAGCCGACCACCACCTGGCCGTGGATGAGGCGCTCGTCAACGCGGATCAGTACGATCGCCACGAGCCTCGGGCTCCAGGACAGCCATGACCCCTTCCTTGCCCCGTTCAACGAGGCGTGACACCAACTCCTCCAGACCGAGCTCGCGATGAAAGACGAAATCGAGGAGCATCGGCAGGTTGGCGCCGCAGACGATCGCCCAGCGCCCGCTGGCCGTGGCCACACGACGGGCCACGACGGAGCAGCTCGAGCTGCGCAGGTCGGTGAAGATGATCGTCGGGCCCTCGCCCGCAGCCGCCAGCAGACGCTCCCCCATCACCTCCGGTGCGATCTGCTCGTTGCTCAAGGGCGACAGGGCGCCGCGAATCCCCGTGATGTCCTCCACCGCGCGCACGAGCGCCTCGGCCACGCGGCCGTGGGCGAAGACGACGCCGTGCACCTGGGCACCGGTCTCACTCATCGTCTTCTTCCAGGTATTCCCGCGCGGGTGCCATGGCTTCCCGCAATCGCCGGTCGAAGTCCTGGGCCGAATCGACACCGGAGTAGCGCAGCAGGTGGTTCATGGCCACGACCTCGCTGACCACGGTGATGTTCTTGCCCGGATTGAGAGGGATGGTGATCTCGGGGATGGATACCCCCAGGATGGTGCGCTCCCCCCGTTGCAGTCCGGTGCGGTCGAAGGTGTGGGTTGCGTCCCAGGTGACGAGATTCACGATCAGCTCGATGCGCTTCTGGAGGCGGATCGCACGGATCCCGAAAAGGGCACGCACGTCGATGATGCCGACTCCGCGAATCTCCATGTGGTGGCGTTGGCGTTCGTGCCCCCTGCCGAGCACGACGTTCCTGGCACGACGCGTGGCCAGGACCACGTCGTCCGCCACCAGTCGGTGCCCGCGCTCGACGAGATCCAACACGCATTCCGATTTGCCGATCCCCGATTCTCCCGTGAAGAGCACGCCGACGCCATACACGTCGGCCAGAGAGCCGTGTAGCGCCTCGGTGGGAGCCAGCCGATCTTCGACAAAGGGAGCCAGCACCCGAAAGACGTCCCGCGTGGGGCGCGTCGAGCCCAGTACCGGGACCCCGCAGCGCGTCGCGGCATCGAGGAAGGGTTGCGGGAACTGCAACCCCTTGCTGACGAATGCGGCCGGAACGCCCAGGCGGAACAACTCGGCCACACGCTCGGTGGCGAGGTCCGTCGGGAGAGTCTCCAGATAGGTCATCTCGGTCTCGCCGAAGACCTGAAGACGCTCGGCCGGAAAGCGGTCGACGAATCCCGCCAGTGCCAGTCCCGGCCCTCCTACGTCGGGGTCCGTGACGGGACGCTCCAGAGACACGCCCGGATTCAACTGCTGCAGCTCGAGGCTGGCCTGCTTGACCCGCACCAGCTCCTGGACGGTCAACCCGGTGGTCACCCCTGTCCGTCTCCCCGTGATCGATGCTCGGTCTTGGCACCGCGGCGTCTGCGCAGCGTGCGGTTCAGACGCTCGCTCAGTCGATCCACGGCGTCGACGAACTCCGTAGCCTCTCCCTTGGCGATCACCGGCTCGGCCCCATCCACGCTCAGCACCGCCTCCACCCGGCGCACGTGCCGCTCCTCAGTGAACACCAGCTCTCCGGAACTGAGGCGGGGCTCGAAGCGCTGGAGCTTCAGCAATCGGCTCTCCGCACGCTGCTTGGCCTCCTCGGGCACTTCGCACTGACGAGCCGTCATCCGTACCTGCATCTGTCCTCCGATTCTAGACTGTGAGCCGCCCGGCAGCGCCGAGGAGCGCCTGCTCCATCTCCGCCGCCGTACGCTCCCAGGTGAATTGCGCAGCAAATTCGGTGGCACGCGCCCCAGCCCGCGCCAGCTCCAGCGGGTCCTGCAGCGCACTCACACATGCGTCGGCCAAGGCCTCGACGTCACCGTGTGGAACCAGCCACCCGGTGCGCCCGTCCAGCACCGACTCGCGCAAGCCCGGCGAGTCACTGGCGATCGACGGTGTCCCGCAGGCTGCCGCCTCGAGGTTGGTGAGCCCCCACCCCTCCTTCGGCGACGTAAAGACGTGCACCCAGCTTCGTTGCAGGAGCTCCACCTTCCGTGCCTCGGAGACAAACCCGAGGAACTCGACAGCGTTCCCCAACCCCAGTCCGATCGCGTGCTTCCGCAGGGCTGGCTCGTGGTCGCCCGTGCCGGCCACCAGCAATCTCGCGTCCGGGACACGCTCCCGCACGCGGACCAGTGCCTCCAGGGTCAGCTCGATGCGTTTGTAGCGCTTGACGCGGCCGAGACTGAGCAGGGTGGGCTGGGCATAGCGTTGCTCGGGAGCCGCCGGACGATAGAGCGCATGGTCCAGCCCGTTGGGCACGACGCGCATACGCGTTGCGCTCATCCCCCGAGCCAGCAGGTCTGAGCGCGTGCTTTCCGACACCACCACCGTGGGGACCTTCCGGTAGACCGTCGGGATCGGACGCTCGAACAACCAGGTCATCAAAGCCAGGGGAAGGCTCGCCTCCGCGAACGCCGTACCGCCGAACAGGTGGTGGACCAGAAGGAGCACCGGGACGCTGCTCCACAGGGGAGCGAACAACGGGATCTTGTTGAGGTCCTCGACGATGATGTCGGGTCGGTGCTTGCGCAGCAGCGCCCGCGCAACGCGCGGAGCTTGCACCGCGTGCGAGTACCGACCACCCACTCGATGAACCTGTATGCCGTCGAGCTCGGCGTGCTGCGGCGCTCCTTGCCAACCCGAACACAGCAGATCCACGGCGTGCCCACTCCGCACGATCCTGCCGAACGTCTCGTGCAGATGGAGCTCTGCCCCTCCCGCCTGCGGGTTCTCTCGATCCAGCCAGTTGAGGACCAGGATCCTCAAGGGACCCGCGCGCTTCCTCGGGGCGGTACCCGCTCCAGTGCCTCGAGTACGCCGTTGACGAACGGGGGTGAGTCCGCACCGCCATAGCGCTCGGCAAGCAAGACCGCCTCATGGATCGCAACGGTGCGAGGCACCTCCTCGATGAGCAGGACCTCGGTGGCCGCCACGCGGAGGATGGATCGATCGAGTGCGGCGAGGCGCTCGAGCCGCCAGTTCTTGAGGGCTCCCGTGATGGCGGCGTCAACCTCCGCCCGGTGGGCCCCATACGTCTCGATCAGGCGACGCAGGTAGGGAATCCGGGTGACCCCCACCAGACGCTTGCCCAACGTCTGTCGGAGCATGGTCTCGGGTGAGCCCTCGCCCGACATCTCCCACTGGTAGAGCACCTGCACCGCCCACGCCCGGGCTCGGCTCCGTTCCAGATGGATGGTGCGCTCAACTCCGCTCACGTGTCGCTCGCGAGCGCGTCGTACACGCCGACCATCTCCAAGGCGGCCAGGGCGGCGTCCCACCCCTTGTTCCCGGCCTTGCTTCCGGCTCGCTCCAAGGCCTGCTCCAAAGTGTTGGTGGTCAGCACGCCGAACAGGACCGGCACGGCAGACTCGCGCGCCAGCGTCCCCAAGCCCCGCGAAGCCTCTCCGGCGACGTAGTCGAAGTGGGGTGTCGCCCCGCGAATCACGCAACCGAGCGCGATGACCGCAGCGTAACCGCCTCGCTCCAACACCCGCGCAACCGCTCCGGGCAACTCCCAGGCCCCCGGTACCCGAATCAGGTCGATGGCGTCCGCAGCGGTGCCGTGTCGCGTGAGCGCGTCGCGGGCCCCTTCCACCAGCGAGTCCGTGATGAGGCTGTTGAAGCGCGAGGCCACAATGGCGAAGCGCCTCCCCTTACCGTCCAGATTCCCGACGAACTCCACAGGTCGTCCTTGTCTCAAAGAAGGTGGCCGAGCTTGGACCGCTTGACCTCCAGGTACCCGCGATTGAAGGCACCAGGAGGCACGCGGAGTGGCTCGCGTCCGGACACGTGCAGACCATAGCCTTCGAGCCCGACGATCTTCTTGGGGTTGTTGGTCAGGATCCGGATCGAGCTGAGCCCCAGGTCCAGCAGGATCTGGGCACCGATTCCGTAGTCCCGCAGATCGGGCGCGAACCCCAACTCCTCATTCGCCTCCACGGTATCGCGCCCCCGATCCTGCAGATGGTAGGCCCGGAGCTTGTTTCCCAGTCCGATCCCCCGGCCTTCCTGACGCAGGTACACGATGGCGCCGGCACCGGCCTCGGCGATCTGGGCCATGGCGGCGTCGAGCTGCTGACCGCAGTCACAACGCAGCGACCCGAACACATCCCCCGTCAAACACTCGGAATGCATACGCACCAGGACATCGGGCTTGCCCTCGATGTCCCCACGCACGAGGGCCACGTGCTCCCGTTCGTCGATCACGTTCGTGTACCCGATGATCCGGAAGGACCCGTGCGGGGTCGGCAGCTCAGCCTCCGCAATCCTGCGGACCAGGCGCTCCTTCCCCAAGCGATACGCGACGAGCTGGGCCACCGTGATGAAGGGCAGGCCGTGCTCCCTGGCGACAACCTCGAGCTGGGGTCGGCGCGCCATCGTCCCGTCGATGTTGAGGATCTCGCAGATCACCCCTACGGGGCGAAGGCCGGCCAGGCGCGCCAGATCCACGGCAGCCTCCGTTTGACCCACGCGACGCAGAACGCCACCAGGCTGAGCACGCAGGGGAAACACGTGCCCGGGTCGACGGAAGTCCTCGGGCCGGGCTACCGGGTCCGCCAGCAGTCGGATGGTCTGCGCGCGGTCCTGGGCGCTGATCCCGGTCGTGACACCGAAGCGCAGATGTGCATCCACCGACACCGTGAAGGCGGTCCGTTGCGGGTCCGTGTTCGTGTCCGTCATCAACGGAAGAGACAGCTCGTCGGCTCGCTCGGGGGACATCGCCACGCAGATGAGCCCGCGCCCGTGCTGGGCCATGAAGTTCACGGACTCGGCCGTGACCAGCTCCGCGGCGACAACCAGGTCGCCCTCGTTCTCGCGACTCTCGTCGTCGGCGACGATCACCATGCGGCCTTCGGCAAACGCCGCGACCGCGTCCTCGACCGTGCTGAAGGGAGTGCTCACCGTTCTCCTTCTCCGGAGCCGCCCGCGCGCTGGGGGCTGGGAACCGTCGCGTTCGCGGCCCCCCCAAGGTGCGGGGCGAGCATCCTACCCACGTACTTCGCGATCAGGTCCCCCTCCACATTGACCGCATCCCCCGGCTCCAGACGTCCGAGGTTGGTGTGGTCCCAGGTGTAGGGGATGATCGCGATGGCGACCCCATCGGGCTCCTGCATGGCCTGGACGGTCAAGCTCACGCCGTTGATGGCGATCGACCCCTGAGGCACCGTCTGGCTCCACACCGTCGCCGGAATCTGGAACCGCAGAAGCCGATCGGAGACGCCGCCGCTACTGGACACCAGGACGCCGGTGCCGTCCACGTGCCCCTGTACGAGATGGCCATCCAGGCGGTCCCCGACACGGGCGGCCCGCTCCAGGTTCACCGTGCTGCCCACTCGGTAGACGCCTGCCACGGTGCGCGCCAGCGTCGCTGCGACCGCCGTGACCACGAACGCGCCAGGCTGCAGGTCCTCTACGGTCAGGCACGTCCCATCGACCGCCACCGAGTCCCCTTGGGACAGTGCCTGCGTCAGGTCCGGTGCCTCAATGGTGAAGCTGAGGCCCTCGCCACGCGCTCGTGCGTCACGGATGATACCCTGTGTCTCGACGATGCCGGTGAACATCAGCCCTCGGGTTCAAGGATCGTCAGCAGGTCCTCCACGAAGAGGCGGGCCGGTCCCACTCGACGCCAGGTCCCCACCGGTCCGCCACCCGGAAAGGCCTCCGGTGCATCCGGTCCCAGGAAGCGAGGCGCTGTGAACAGATAGAGCCGGTGGACCCTCCGGTCACGGAGCAAGGAGGACGCCAACCGCGCGCCCCCCTCCACCAGGAGCGACGTGAACCCGAGGCCGACACAGCGGTCGAGCACCGCATCCAGGTCCAGACCGGAAGAGCCGGCCGCCACCCGGTGCACGATCGCCCCTCGTTCAAGAAGCGCCCCTTCACGGCCTGGGTCGGCGGTCGGCGAAGTGAACAGGTGTAGCGGCGCGTGGCCCACGTCTTCGAACAGCCGCGCCTGCAGCGGAAGCCGCAAGGTCGTATCCAACACCACGCGCGCGGGGGGGACCCGGGCGTGAATGCCCCCCTGACGCACCGTCAGGCGCGGATCGTCGATCAAGGCAGTCTCGCTCCCCACGACGATGGCGTCGTGGCCAGCCCGAAGCCGGTGGACCTCTTCGTGGGACGCGGGTCCGGTCACGACCGAGGACTGCCCCGTCCGCGCAGAGATTCGCCCGTCGAGGCTGACGGCCAGCTTCAGCGCCAGGTAGGGACCCTGGCCCCGGTGGCGATGAAAGAAGGCGGGGTTCTCCTGTCGCGCCTGGGATTCCGAGAGAAGCGGACCCACGACCTCGATCCCCGCTTCGGCGAGCCGACGGGCGCCGCCGCCGGAGTCTCGCCCTGGATCGGCTGCCCCGTACACCACGCGCGTCACCCCCGCAGCGACCAACGCATCGGCACAGGGCGGCGTCTTCCCCGTGTGCGCGCACGGTTCCAGGCTGACGTAGGCGACCGACCCCGCCGCCGCCGCGCCGGCCTGGTCGAGCGCCACCCGCTCGGCGTGCGGCCCGCCGTACTCGGCATGCCACCCCTCAGCGACCACCACGCCGTCCCGGACCAGGACACAGCCGACCATCGGATTCGGCTGCACCCGCCCCCAGCCCCGTCTCCCGAGCTCGAGGGACCGGGCAAGGAAGCGCCGGTCCAGGGGGGTCAGGAGGTCCACCACACCCGCGCTAGTAGATCAGGCGAACCGCGAACGAACCGAAGAGACGCTCGCGCGAGGGATTGATGATCGTGGAGGGCACCCCGGGGGGGTTGATCCCACCCGCCCAACCCACCTCCGCCGAGAGCTGCGCCACCAGGTAGTTGAGCGTGGCGCCCAGAAAGGCGACGTCCCGTGACGTGTCGATGGAGCCTTGTGCCGGCTGCGCCCCGGGCAGCTGCAACTCGACGTCCATGCGCGACCAGTCGCGCCCGACGCCGCCGACCGCACCCACTCCGAGCAAGTCCTTGCCCACGGAGACCCGAAGCGAGTGGGCGCGCACGCCGACAGTGACCGGATCGGTGGCCCCCGACTGCAGCCTCAGCTTCCCCGTGCGCGAGGTTGCCAGATCCACCGCCACTCCCGGCGTGGTGAACGACTCCCGCAGCAATCCCAGGCGGGCCCCACCACCCCAGGCCCACCCTCCTTCCCGAACCGCCGCGGACGCCACACCCAGGTGGTCGACCGTGGCGAAGAGGTCGAGCGAGAAGAGGCCTCCGACGCTCGGAATGGGCCGCAGCCCGTCGAAGACGCCGGCGGCCACAGCAGCGCGGAACCCCCAACCGGTCTCCTCGAGGGGCGCGGCTGGTTGGGCTCCCTCCCCCATCCTCACCGTCGAGACCGTGGCGGCCAGGAGGCGCAGGGAGAGCGACGCGCGAGGGCCCCCCTGGGGCACCCGCCGGCCCAGCGTGTTGGGGGGGACCGGAACCACGGCGCCCCCGCTCATCAGGAGGCTGCTTCCCAGGCCCAGTCCCATGGCTCCGAGCACCGCATCTCCGCACGCCGGCGCCAGGCCGGCATCGCCTCCGCTGCAGCGGGCGACCAGAGCCGGTGCGCCCGATTGCGCGACCAGCGGAGCAGGCGCGCCACCCACGACCAGCCACAGCGCCAGAGCACCCGGGGCCGCCCGGTGCCAGACGGCGCGGATCATGGGACGATCTCTACGCCCGAGCCCTCCACCACCGATCCGCAGACCCAGACGTCCTCCCCCGCAGCCCGCAGGCGCTCCGACACGGCTTCCACATCGTCTTGTCCCACGACGGCGATCATCCCGACGCCCATGTTGAAGACCCGGAACATCTCGGCCCGATCGATGCCGCCCTCGGCCTCCAGCCACTCGAACAGGTGGGGAACCCGCCAGGTGGTCGAATCGACCTGTGCGCCGAGACCCGCCGGCAGGACCCGCGGCAGGTTGCCGGGGATGCCGCCACCCGTGATGTGGGCCAACCCCTTCAGCGTGCCGCGCTCCACCTCCGGAAGCAGCGCGACGCGGTAGCTGCGATGCACGCGCAACAGGGCCGCTCCCACCGTTTCCTCCGTCCCGGGCAGCAGGTCGTCGACGGAGAGGCCCGCCCGCTCGAAAGCCACGTGGCGAGCCAGGGAATAGCCGTTGGTGTGCAGCCCTGCGGAAGCCAGACCCAGCAACTGGTCCCCGGCCTGGATGCGACCGCCGTCGATCAACTGAGCGCGCGGAACGATCCCCACGATGAAGCCAGCGAGGTCGTACTCACCCGCCGAGTAGAAATCCGGCATCTGCGCCGTCTCGCCACCCAGCAGAGCGCAGGAGTTCTCCTGGCAGGCCTGTGCCACTCCTCGCACTACGTCTTGCACCACACGCGCATCCAAGCGGCCGGTGGCCAGGTAGTCCAGGAAGAACAACGGCCGCGCACCCTGTACCAGGATGTCGTTGACGCAGTGGTTGACCAGGTCCTGACCGATGCTGTCGTGGCGTCCGGTCGCGAAGGCGACCTTCAGCTTGGTGCCCACGCCGTCCGCGCTCGAGACGAGCACCGGCGCTTCGATGTTCTCGGGTACCGCGTAGAGCCCACCGAAACTCCCGAGCTCCGACAGCGTGTGCACGTCCCGGGTGCGAGCGATCAACTCGCGCAACCCCTCTTTGGCGCGCTCCGCCTCGTCGAGGTCGACCCCCGTCTGCCGATAGTCGACTCCGCCGGTGCGCCGCTCAGACTGCATCCGCCACCTCGAACTCCACTGCCGTGAGTCGCCGGAAGAGGCGGGCGCGCTCGGCGACCTGGTCTCGGGTCAGGGAGCGGAAGCGTTCGATCGAGAAATCGGCGACGGCGAACGATCCCGTCACCGACCCATACACCATCGCGCGCCTCCAGGCCCCCGCGTCCCAATGGCCGATCGACGCCAGATAGCCCAGGAAGCCGCCCGCGAAGGAGTCCCCGGCGCCCGTCGGGTCGCGAACGTCCTCGAGCGGGTAACCGGGAACGAAGAAGATCTCGTCGTCATGGAAGAGCATGGCCCCGTGCTCGCCCTTCTTCACCACGACCGCACGCGGTCCCCGTTCCTGGATCCAGCGGACCGCGCGCACCAGGTTGGGTTCGTCCGCGAGCTGTCGGGTTTCTTCGTCGTTGACCATGAGCAGGTCCACGCGGGCCAGCAGCGCTTCGAGATCATCCCGCGCACCCGTGATCCAGAAATTCATCGTATCACACGCCACGAGCTCGGGGCGCTCCACCTGGTCCAGCACGCTGGCTTGCAGGGACGGGTGGATATTGCCCAGGAACACGATGCGCGGAGAGCAGAAGGCCTCCGGGATGCGGGGCTGGAAGTCGGCGAACACGCCCAGGCGGGTGTCGAGCGTCTCACGCGAATTCAGGTCATAGCTGTATTCGCCCGCCCACCGGAAGCTCTCGCCCTCCGTGATCTCGATTCCGTCGAGGTCCACACCTCGCTCCGCGAGGAAACCGAGGTCGTCTCGAGGATAGTCCGGCCCGACGACACCGACGACCTGTACCGGAGTGAAGAGCGAAGCCGCCGCCGAGAAGAACACAGCGGAACCGCCGACCACCTCGTCCGCGGATCCGAACGGCGTGCGTACAGAATCCAGAGCGACACTACCCACGACCAACACCGACACGAAGCGACCTCGTTCGTCTTGAGGATCAGGATGGACCGGACTCGGCGTCTTCGCGCTCCATGCGCTCCGGAGCACTCAGGCCCAGGATCCAGAGTCCGTTGCGCAGCACGACCTGCACTGCCCTCGTCAGGGCCAGGCGCGCTCCTCGCAAAGCGGGATCGTCGACAAGGACCGCGAGCTCCGGGTTCCGGGAGGGATTCCCGGAGTGGTACCAGGAGTTCACGGCTCCGGCCGTCTTTTCCAGATAGTCGCAGAGCACGTGCGGCGCGCGCTGCTCGGCGGCCCGGGCCACGACCTCCGGGAACTCCCCCAGCTGACGCACGAGCTCACGCTCGGACTGTGCCTTGAGCCGTCCGAGGTCGACGGCCTCTCCTGTGACGGTCTGAGGGTCGACCTCGGCTTTCGCGAAGACGGAGCACATGCGGGCGTGCGCGTACTGGACCTTGAAGAGCGGGTTCTTCTCGGACCGATCGAGCGCGGTGTCGAGGTCGAAGACCAGATGCGCATCGGGCTTTCGCATCTGGAAGAAGTAGCGCGTGACGTCGGCTCCCACCTCGTCGATCAACGCACGCAGCGTCGTGTAGGAGCCCGCGCGCTTGGACAGCTTCACTTCCTCGCCTTCGCGCTCGACCGTAACCATCTGGTGCAGCACGTACTCCGGGTATCCCGCAGGGAGTCCCAAGGCCTGAAGCCCTGCGTGGACGCGGGCCACGGTTCCGTGATGATCGGACCCCTGCACGTTGATGGCGTGTTTGAAACCACGCTCCCACTTGGCCAGATGGTACGCCACGTCCGGAAGGAAATAGGTGGGGGAGCCGTCGCTCTTCACCATCACCCTGTCCTTCTGATCCCCGAACTCCGTCGTCTTCAGCCAGACCGCGCCGCCCTCCTCGTAGACCAGGCCCGTGTCTCGCAGACGGCGGATGGTCTCCTTGACTCTTCCGTCCGTGTAGAGGGAAGACTCCAGGTAGTACTCGTCGAAGAGGACGCCGAACTCCTGGAGGTCTTCGTCCTGTTCCTTGCGGATCACTTCGACGGCGAAGCGCCGCATGGCATTGAGCGCCTCGGAGGAGGCGATGCCCTCATAGAGGTCACCCACCTGCTTGTGGAACGCCTGGGCGATGTCCATGACATACTGCCCGTGGTACCCGTCCTCACGGACGGGCTCCGGACGCCCCAGCACCTGGTGGTAGCGCGCCCACACCGAGTGGGCGAGTCGGTCCATCTGCAGTCCGGCGTCGTTGTAGTAGAACTCGCGCTGGACCTTCCAGCCGTTCCACTCCAGGAGAGAGGCGATCGCATCACCCAACGCCGCCTGGCGCCCGTGACCCAGATGGAGTGGGCCCGTCGGATTGGCGGAGACGAACTCCACCATCACGCGCTCGCCCTTTCCGGTGGTCGCGCGGCCGAACTGCTTGTCTCCGTCCAGGATCTCCTTGAGCTCCTGGGCCAGCTCGGCGCTCCCGAAGCGGAAGTTCAGGAACCCCGGCCCCGCGATCTCCACGGACTCGATCGTGTCCGCCGGCAGATCGATCCGTTCGATGAGCTCCTGGGCGATCACCCGAGGCGGCCGGCCCAGACGGCCAGCCAGGGTCAGGGCGACGTTGGTCGCGAGATCCCCGTGCGTGGGGTCCCGTGGGCGTTCGAAGCGCAGCTCCTGGTCGGGCACGCCCATTTCGGCCAGCGCCCGCTCGAGGGCCGTTCGGAGAAGTTCCTGGGACATCGGTCAGTCGGTGCCGCCGGACGAGCCCTTGGAGGCATCGGTCGTCTTGCCGGTCCCGGACGAGCTCGAGTCGGTGGAGGAGCCCCCCTCTTTGCGGGCCTTGTCCTTGTAGTCCTTGTCCCGATGGTCCGTGATGTAGAAGCCCGAGCCTTTGAACAGCAGGCCCGCCCCACCGGACAGCTGGCGCTCGGCCGGCCGCCCGCATTCAGGGCAGGTGGCGGTGGGGTCATCGCTCATGCGCTGGAACACCTCGAACGCATGGCCCTCGGGGCAGCGGTACTCGTAGGTCGGCATCGTCTCTTGGTGGGGCGAACACGGGTCCCGGACAAACAGTCAATGCTAACCGCAGGACCTCCGAGCGACCAGCAGGAACCGGGCCCGCAGGCCAGGTCAGCGACCGTCGTAGGTGCCCCAGACCGCCCGTAGCACGTCACTGACCTCACCCAGGGTCGCTCCGGCCCGCACCGCCGGCACGATGGCTCCCATGAGGTTCTCGCGCCCAGCGGCGGCGGCCCGAACCCCGGCGAGGGTCGCCGCGATCGCGGTCGCATCGCGCTGCGCCTTGAATTCGCGGAGCGCCGCCCGTTGGCGAGCCTCGAGCACCGAGTAGTCCGGTTGGGCCACGGGCTGGGCGGGCTCCCCTTCCTGGAACCGATTGACGCCCACCACCACTCGGTCGCCCGCCTCCACCGCCATCTGGTGGGCATAGGCCGCGCGGTGGATCTCCTCCTGCATCATCTCCAGTGAGCGCGCGGCGCCCCCCATCTCCTCGATACGAGCGAGATAGGTGCGCGCCGCCTCCTCGAGGCGATCGGTGAGCGACTCGACGTAGTAGCTGCCAGCGAGTGGATCCACCGTGCGGGTCACGCCCGACTCGTGCGCCAGGATCTGCTGGGTGCGCAACGCGAGGCGAGCGGACTCCTCGGTCGGTAGGGCCAGCGCCTCATCGAATCCGTTGGTGTGCAGCGACTGGGTGCCGCCCAGGACCGCCGCCAGCGCCTGCAATCCCACGCGCACCACGTTGTTGAGCGGCTGTTGCGCGGTCAGCGTGGACCCTCCGGTCTGCGTGTGGAAACGCAGACGGCTCGATGCGTCCGAGGCGCCGTGCCGCTCGCGCATGAGGCGGGCCCACAGCCTCCGGGCTGCGCGGAACTTGGCCACCTCCTCCAGGAGGTCGTTGTGCGCTGCGAAGAAGAACGAGAGCCTCGGCGCGAAGTCCTCGAGAGGGATGCCTGCCGCCAGCGCCCGTTCCACGTACTCCAGGCCATTGGCCAGCGTGAAGGCGATCTCCTGCGGCGCGGTCGCGCCGGCTTCGCGGATATGGTATCCGGAGATGGAGATCGGATTCCAGCGCGGAACCTCGCGCGCGCAGAAGCTGATCACATCGGCAACCAAGCGAAGGCTGGGCTCGACCGGGAAGATATAGGTGCCGCGCGCCACGTACTCCTTCAGAATGTCGTTCTGTACCGTCCCTGCCAGACGCGCGCGCGGCACGCCACGTTCGTCCGCCACGGCGACGTAGAAGGCCAACAGGATGGACGCGGTGGAGTTGATGGTCATCGACGTGGACACTTTCCCCAGGTCGATGCCGTCGAAGAGGAGGCGCATGTCGGCGATCGTGTCGATGGCCACACCGACGCGCCCTACCTCGCCCGCGGCCATCGCGTGATCGGAGTCGTACCCCATCTGGGTCGGGAGATCGAAGGCCACGGAGAGCCCCGTCGTGCCCTGGTCCAGCAGGTAGCGGTAGCGCTGATTCGTCTCTTCCGCGGTCCCGAACCCGGCATACTGGCGCATCGTCCACAGGCGCCCCCGGTACATGCTCGGGTAGACCCCGCGCGTGAACGGGAAGTCCCCGGGCAATTCTCCCACCGGTGTGGCGGAACCGGGCCCGTAGACCTCGTCGATCTCCAGCCCCGAATCGGTCCGGAAGTCCTGCCCCTCGCTCACGGAACCTCCGGCGTCTTCCACTCGATCATCACCTGGTCCTTCTCGACGGTCTCGCCCGCTTGCACCAACACGCGGTCCACTACCCCGTCGGCCTCCGCCTTCAGCTCGTTCTCCATCTTCATGGCCTCGACGATGGCCACGCCCTCACCACGGCGTACCGCCTGCCCAACGGAGACTTCGACCCGTATCACCAGCCCCGGCATCGGAGCCCGCACCGGACGCGGGCCGGTCGCACGCCCACTGGCCCCCGATACCTGGCGAGCCAGGAGGGTCCGATCATCGAGGACCTCCGCACGGAAGGACTCGCCGTTCACGGAAAGAGCCCAGAAGCCGTCACTCTGGCGGCGACCGCCGACGCTGTGGGCCCGCCCGTCGAGGGAGAGCAGCGCATTCGCTCCCGGCGGGGCGGCCAGCCAGTCCACCTCGACGATCTCACCGTCGACCCGCACGCTTTCCTCGTCGATCTCGACCTCGAAGGCCGCCTCGCCGATCACGACCTGATAGTTCATTCGCCGGTGGGTTGGGGAAGCTCCGTTGCGCCCGGGGCAACGGCTGGAAGATCCGTGGTCGGGCGCCGCCGGTCCAGCGACACCACACATTCGACGTGGGCCGTCTGGGGGAACATGTCCAGCGTGCGGACCCACTCTACCGCGTAGCTACGGAGTGCGCGCAGGTCGCGCGCGAGGGTTGCGGGATCACAGCTGACATACGCCATCCGGGGAGGGCCGGCCCGCTCCAACTGGGCGCTGACGCCTGCGTCCAGGCCGCTACGGGGCGGATTGAGCACCGCGAACCCCACCGGCAACGCCTCGGAGAGTCGGTCCTCGACCTTGCCCTCCAGCACGGTCAATCCCGCGACCCGCGCCGCGGCCGCAGCGTGGCCGTCAGCTTCGATGGCGAGGACGTGCGCCCCTCGCGCTTTCAGCGCCCGGCCGAACGCCCCGGCACCGGCATAGGCGTCCAGGACGTCTACACCCGCGATCGCAGCGCCCGCGCACTCACCCACCCAGTCCACCAGGAAACGCGCCGCCGCCGGGTTGACTTGGGTGAACGCCCCGGGTCCGAGGGGGCCGACCCCGCCGGCCTCCGCCGGGCGCGCCTCCCCCGCCAGCCGAGTGGTCCCGCCGTCCTCGCGGACCGCCCAAACGGCCTTCAGGCTCGGAGCCCGCTCGACAAGGCTCCCTGCATCCCCGGCCCCGTGCCCACCCGCCACCGTAAGGACCACGCCCTGCTCGACCTCCCTCAAGGTCAGGCGCAGCTCGCGGCCGGCAGGCAGGCGCCGAGCTCCAACCCCCCACGCCTGCCTGAGCTCCGTCCAACCCGCCGCCAGCGCCGGGGAGAGCACGAGGCAGCCCGTACCGACGTCGAGAATGCGCCCGGGACGCCCCACCTCGTTGAAGCCCGCGACGATCCGGTCGGCCGGCAGACGGCGGAGGTGGAAGGTCGCGCGCGTGCGGTAGTGCAGCTGGCTCGGAGAGGGCTCCGGACCCTCGACCAGGGCCTCCACCTGGCCGATACGCCGGAGCGCCTCGGTGACGATGCGCCCTTTGGCGCGAAGCTGGGCGGCGTAGGCCAGGTGCTGCAGCGAACACCCTCCGCAGCGTAGGTAGTGGCCGCAGGGGGGGGCGACGCGGTCGGGGCCGGGCGTCAAAACGCGAAGCGGCAACCCACTGGCCCACCGTTTCTTGGAGGCGATCACCTCGACCTCCACCTCGTCTCCGGGAGCGGTCCTGGGCACGAACACCACCCGGCCGTCAGGAAGACGGCCGACCCCGGACCCGCCAGCGGCGATGTCGTCGATCGTGACGCGAGCGATCAGGTCCCGCCTGCTCCCGGAAGGCCGGCTCGGCGCCAGGCCGAGAAGGTCGCCTCCGCGCTGCCGCCCAGGCGGGGACGCTCTTCACGCCGCCGCTGGTGCTCCAGCAAGGCCGCCGCCACCGCCGCTGCCCGGACGTCCGAGGGGGCCGCCTCCGCCTGAAGCAGGTCGGGGTGCTCGTCCAGGTAGCGGATGCTCAGCTTTCCCGCCTTGAAGTCGGGCTCGGCCACGATTCGCCGCAGGAGGGGCGTACAGGTTTCCACGCCGTCGATCGTCAGCTCCGAAAGGGCCCGCGCCATGCGCTGGATGGCGGCCTCTCGGGTGGCTCCGTGGACGATGAGCTTGGCCAACAGCGGGTCGTAGAACAGCCCGACCTCGGAACCCACCTCGACCCCGCTGTCCCAGCGGACGCCCGCGCCCCCCGGCACGGCGAGGGCGTGGATGGTCCCCGTGGAAGGAAGGAACCCCGCGGCCACGTCCTCGGAGGTGATGCGACACTCGATGGCATGCCCCTCCATGGGGATGTCGCTCTGGCCGAAGGGGAGCGACTCCCCTCCCGCAACCCGGAGCTGCCATTCCACGAGGTCGATCCCCGTCACCAACTCCGTGACGGGGTGCTCCACCTGAATGCGCGTGTTCATCTCGAGGAAGAAGAACTCCCCGTTCTCGAACAAGAACTCGACCGTTCCCGCCCCCACATAGGAGACGGCCTCCGCCGCCCGTACGGCCGCTTCCCCCATGCGCGCGCGCTGGGCCGCATCGAGCACGGCAGACGGTGCCTCTTCGACGAGCTTCTGGTGGCGCCGTTGGATGGAGCATTCGCGCTCACCCAGGTGCAGCACCCGCCCTCGGCGATCGCCCAGGACCTGAATCTCGATGTGTCGCGGGCGCCCCAGGAAGCGTTCCAGGTAGACCGCCCCATCTCCGAAGGCACCCTTCGCCTCGCGCGAGGCGGCCTCCAGAGCACGGGCCAGGTCAGCCGGGCCCTCGACCACCCGCATCCCCTTGCCACCCCCACCGGCCGAGGCCTTCAGGAGCACAGGGTATCCGATCTCCTCCGCGAGTCGCGCGGCTTCTTCCGCGTCCTGCACCGCGTCGACCGCGCCGGGCACGATGGGAACGCCGGCGTCCGCCATGCGACGCCGGGCCTCCGTCTTGTCCCCCATGGCCGTGATGGTGTCCGGGTCGGGACCCACGAAGACCAGCCCCGCCTCCTGCACGGCCTGTGCGAAAGGTGCCCGCTCGGCGAGAAAGCCGTACCCGGGATGGACGGCGTCCACGCCCGCCCCGAGCGCCACCTCGACCAGGCGATCGCCCCTCAAGTAGCTCTCGCTCGCGGCGGCGGCGCCCACACAGACCGCGCGGTCGGCCAGACGGACGTGGGGAGAGCGGCGATCGGCTTCGGAATACACCGCAACGGACTCGATCCCCAACTCACGGCAAGCGCGAATGACCCGGACGGCGATCTCGCCCCGATTCGCGATCAAAACGGACTTGAGCACCGACGCGGGCCTCCTGAGAAACGGCGGCGCTCCCGACCGTCCGGCCGGGAGCGCCTGCAAGGTAGACCCGAGGCCCGGAGGAAGGAATCCCGCTTCCCCGGGCGATGCAGCCGTGGTTCTACCGAGATCGATGGCCCTCCACTCTGGTGCGGCTCCGGTCCCTCAGGACCTCGAACTCGATGGGCTCGTCGTCGTCGTAGGAGCCGAGCACCCGCCACACGTCGCGGGGCTCGTCAACGGTCCGGCCGCCGATCGCCAGGATCACGTCTCCGGCCCTCAGGCCGAGGTCACTGTCCTCGTCGACCGCCAGCACGAGCACGCCCGCCTCCGCCCCGAAGTAGCGTCCCAGATCGGCGTCGAGCTCCCGCAACTCCAGTCCCAGGCCCCAGTTGGGACCGCCGAACCCCATCTCGGGGGTGAAGAGGCGAACCCGGTTGCCGGCCCCACCGAGGTTGAGCTCGCGAACCCGGTTGCCGAGTTCGCGGGCGTCGCCCAGAGCCAACAACGGCTCCGTCCAGACCCCGCTCGCTTCTTCCACCTCCACGGTCACGGTGCGCTCATCCCCATCGCGGAGATAGGTGACCTCGACGCGGTCGCCAGGGTCCCAGGTTCGGGCGAGCGCCATGAGCCGATCGAGCGGGCTTTCCTCATCGCCCTGACGGAAACCGCGGCTCCTTCGGCCCTCCAGCGGCTGATCGAGGTCCTGGCCGTTGATGGCGACGATCACGTCCCCTTCGCGCAGGCCGGCCGCGTCGGCCGGGCTTCCCTCGGTGACTCCGGTGATCCTCGCTCCCCGCTCATCCGCATCCAGGGTGAGGCTCACGCCCATACGCGCCCGGGCCATCCCAAACGTCCGGACCTGAACGCCGGGCGCGGCCCGCCAGTTGAACTCTCCGCTACACACACACTCGCGCTCGGGCGGGTCCTCCTGGGCACCGAGGTTGGCCGCCCCCACCCCACTCGCCGTCGCCGCCAACGCGAGGCAGGCCGTGAGCGCCCGCCCCTGAACCATCCCTTTCATCGCCCCTCCTCGAATGAACCACGAAGTCCAGGGATACGACGCGCGCGGGGTGGCAGAGAGTTGCCGGGGGGCCGGCGCACCAAGGGCTTCCCCAGCGGGACGCTACAGAGGGATGTTGCCGTGTTTGCGCGGCGGGTTGCTGTCGCGCTTGCCCTGGAGCATGTCCAGGCCCGAAACCAGCCGACTCCGCGTGTCACGCGGGTCGATGACGTCGTCGACATACCCACGCGCCGCTGCCACATAGGGATGGGCCAGCTTTTCGCGGTACTCGGCCATGCGCTCCTCGGTGGCAGCCGCGGGGTCGTCAGACTCCGAGATCTCCTTCCGAAACAGGATCTCCACGGCTCCCTTGGGGCCCATCACCGCGATCTCGGCCGTGGGCCAGGCCAGGTTGAGATCGCCGCGGATATGCTTGGAGTTCATCACGTCGTAGGCACCGCCGTACGCCTTGCGGGTGATCACCGTCATTTTCGGAACGGTCGCCTCGGCGAACGCGTACAGGAGCTTCGCTCCGTGCCGGATGATCCCACCATGTTCCTGGGCCACACCGGGCAGGAACCCCGGCACATCCTCGAACACGACCAGCGGAATGTTGAACGCGTCGCAGAAGCGCACGAAGCGCGCACCCTTCTGCGACGAGTCGATGTCGAGGACGCCAGCGAGCACCTGCGGTTGGTTCGCGACGATGCCAACCGCATGCCCACCGAGATGGGCAAACCCCGTGATCAGATTGGGAGCGAACAGACCGTGCACCTCGTAGAACACGGCGTCGTCCATGATCTCGCGGATCACCTCGTGCATGTCGTAGGGGCGATTCGGCGAGTCCGGTACGAGGTCGAGCAAACGCTCCGACCGGCGGTGGGGAGGGTCGGAGGTGTCCCGTCGCGGAGGAGACTCCAGGTTGTTCTGGGGCACGTAGCGCAGAAGATCACGCACGGCAGCCAACGACTCCGCCTCGGTGTCGTGCACGAAGTGGCACACACCCGATCTACTCGCATGCACGTCCGCGCCGCCCAAGCTCTCCATGTCCACGTCTTCGTGCGTGACGGTCTTCACCACGTTCGGACCGGTCACGAACATGTACGAGATCCCACGCACCATGTAGACGAAGTCGGTGATGGCGGGAGAATAGACGGCCCCACCGGCGCAGGGCCCCAGGATCACGGACACCTGGGGTACCACTCCAGACGCGAGCGTGTTGCGTAGGAAGATGTCGGCGTACCCGCCCAGGGAAACCACCCCTTCCTGGATCCGCGCACCACCGGAGTCGTTCAGTCCGATGATCGGTGCGCCATTCCGGACGGCCAGATCCTGGAGCTTCACGATCTTCTCGGCGTGGGCCTCGGACAGCGAGCCACCGAACACCGTGAAGTCCTGCGAGAAGACGTAGACCAACCGGCCATGCACCTGCCCGTAGCCGGTCACGACACCGTCACCCAGGACGCGCTGTCCCTCCAGTCCGAAGTCGTGGGAACGGTGGGTGACGAACCGGTCCAACTCCACGAAGGAATCGGCGTCGAGCAGGAGGTCGATGCGCTCGCGGGCGGTCAGCTTTCCGCGCTTGTGTTGCGCCTCGATCCGCGCCCGTCCCCCGCCCTCGAGCGCCTTCTTGCTGAGAGCCTCGAGGCGCTGGAGCTTCTCTTCCACCGACATGCCGACGACCCGCTAGTTGAAGGTGCGTCCCAGGTAGCGGAGTTGTCCGTCCCGGATTTCGTAGAGTTGGTGACGGCGAACGATCTGCCCGTCCTGGATCGAGATCCGGCCGGTCGCCCCCGGAAAATCGCGGATGCCTTCGAGCTGAGCCTCGAGGTCGGCAGGCGTGCGAGCCCCGCGGCCCAGCGCCTCGAGGATCAGCGAGGCTGCATCGTATCCAAACGCGGGGATGGGGCTCCGCAGCGTCTTACGCACGACCTGTTCGTAGCGCTGCACGAACTGCTGGTATTCGGGGCTCTCCCCCTCGGGATCGCGGGCCGACGCCACGACCACGCCGTCCAGGTGGCGACTGTCGACGCGGTCGAGCACTTCCGGGCTGGCCCAGGCCCCCGTACCCAGGATCTGTACGCCCAGGGAATCGAGCGCGAAGAACGAGACCTGCGGCGCGATCAACTCGACGTCCGACTCCGGCACGGGCAACACCAGCGCCTGGGCCTCGAACTCGGCTACCGCCGTCAGTTGCTCGCGGAAGAACGTGGTACCCGGGTCATAGGTGTACTCCCGCACTTCGCGGGCGAGGCCTCCATCCGCGTTCTGGAAGGCAGCCCGAAAAGCCTGCGCGTCCGCCTCGGCGATCGGCGCGCGTGGGTACACCACCGCCACACGCTGGTATCCCTCCCGCGCCGCGTACTCGGCAAGGGCGCGCGCAGCTCCGGGGTCGTTGCTCCCGAGGGAGTAGACCCCCCGCATCTCGGGCACCCGCTCGGCAGTGGGAGACACCAGTGCGAGTCCGGTGGTGCGCGATCGCGCCGCAGCATCCAGCTGACGATCGAGCAGCGGCCCGATCACTCCGAGCGCGCCGGCTGCCTCCAACTCGTGGAGAGAGCGTTCTGCGCGGGCAGGGTCCCCGCCATCGTCGCGGACCTCGAGTCGCACCGGGCGCCTCGACTCCTGCGCGCGGGTCTCGAACGCGACGCGAATGCCCTCCTCGATGGCCGCGGCGTACTCCCGGAGGACAGGCGAGCCCGTGGTCGGCAGGATGGCACCCACCGCGGCGTCTCCACCCAACACCGTCTCGGCGTTCCCCTCCACCAGCGACTGAGCGACCCGTCGGTCCTCGGGCGTGAGCGACTGCTGCAACAGATCGCGCCCGATCTGAGCGGCTCGCGCGACCTCGCCGCGGAAGTACAGTCCGACTGCCGACTCGAGACGCACCAGCCGACCGAACACCGTCTCGGGCACTGTTTCCGACAGCGCCAGCAGCGTGTCGGTGGGTGTGCGCCGCACCAGCGCCTGCGCCAACGGGAGAGCCTCTCGTTCCACGGCGCCCGCGTCGCCACCCTCGAGCCGCAGCAAGGTCCGGAGCCCCGCGATCGGCTGACCGGCGTCCTGGGCGTTGCGCGCAGCCAGCAAACCTGCCTCGCCCCGACGGGAGTCGCCGCTGGGAAGAAGCTCCACGTATCGGTCGGCATCGGCCGCCGCGGCCGCCGGGTCCCCGAGCTGCTCCTCCGCAGTCGCGCGCAGCCAGAACGCCCGTGACGACCCAGGGACGGTCCCCCAGTCGTCGATGACCTCGGTGGTCAACCTGCGAGCGGTCTCTGCGTCACCCCCCTCCAAGGCGACGCGTGCATCGGTCAGCAGTCGCTCCGCGGTCGCCCCGCCGCCGCTGGGAACGGCACCCCGTTCGATGGCCGGATCGACGGGGCGCGGTTGCGCAGGGTCCTCACCCGAGCCGGCCTGAACGGGGAAACACCCTACCAGCAGAACTGAGCCGGCCAGCAGGGCTCTACGCACGAACCGCCCAGCCGCCAGCAGGCGACCGGGCGATTCGAGAAGCAGGCCAACGGAGAGGCGCACGCCCACCGTCACTCCGTCACTCGGAGGCGCCCGCCGGCTCCGGTTGGGTGTCCTCGTCGGACACCTCCTCAGCGACCGGCGCCGGCTGTTCCACGCGGCGCCCGGGCTTGCGCTCGGGAATCGTCGTGACTTCGAGCACGATGCGGCGATTGGTGGCGTCGGACTCGAGCACCTTGACGTCCACGGTCTCGCCCGGGGCGTAGTACTCGTCCAAGCGCTCGGGATCTTCCACACCGGTGTGCGTCGGCGGGACGAAGCCTTCGATGTCGTCCCCGAGATCCACCACCACGCCGCCTTCCTGATTCCGAACGACCGTGCCCTCCTGCTCCACTCCGGGAGCGAAGCGCTCCACGATCTGGGGCCAGGGATCATCCAGCAGTTGCTTGATCCCCAGGGAGATGCGCTTCCCTTCCGCATCCACATCGAGGACCATGACCTTCAACTCCTGCCCCTTCTCGACCACCTCCGACGGGTGCTCGACACGCTTGGTCCAGCTCATGTCGGAGACATGGACGAGCCCGTCGATGCCCGGCTCGATTTCGACGAAGGCCCCGAACGACGTGAGGTTGCGCACCACACCATCCAGCACGGTGCCAGTCGGATACTTGACGGGCAGGGCCAGCCAGGGATCCTCCTCGATCTGCTTCATGCCCAGCGAGATCTTCTCGTCGGACGGATCGACCTTCAGCACCACGGCCTCGATCTCGTCTCCGATGTTCACGAGCTTGCTCGGATGCCGGACGTTGCGCGTCCAGGACATCTCGGAGATGTGCACCAAACCCTCGACACCCTTCTCCAGCTCGATGAAGGCCCCGTAGTTGGTGATGGATACCACACGGCCACGAACGCGCGAACCCACCGGGTACTTCCGGTCGATCTCCGTCCAGGGGTACGGAAGCAGCTGCTTGAGCCCCAGGGAGATGCGCTCGCGATCCCAGTCGATGTCCAGGACCTTCACGTCGAGCTCCTGGCCGATCTTCACGACTTCGGAGGGATGCCCGACCCTGCCCCACGACATGTCGGTGATGTGCAGCAGGCCGTCGAGCCCGCCCAGATCGATGAAGGCACCGAAGTCGGTGATGTTCTTGACCACGCCGGCCCGTACCTGACCGACCAGCAGCTCCTTGACCAGCTTCTTCCGCTTGGACTCGCGCTCGGTCTCGAGCAGCACGCGCCGCGAGACGACGATGTTCCGGCGGCGCTTGTTGAGCTTGATGATCTTGAAATCGTAGGTCTCGCCCAGCAGGTCCTCGATGTTGGGAACGCGCCGCAGGGCGATCTGCGATCCAGGCAAGAAGGCGTCGACGCCCATCAGGTCGACGGTGACGCCTCCCTTGATCTTCCGGCTGAGCGTGCCTTTGACGGGCCGGTCCTGCTCGTAGGCTTCTTTGATGCGCTCCCAAACGCGGAGGAAGTCCGCCTTCTTCTTGGAGAGCACGACGACACCCTGCTCGTCTTCCAGGCTCTCCAGCAGCACTTCGATCTCGGCACCGGGCACCAAGGTGGCCGGATCCTTGAACTCGTCGAGCGGAACGGTTCCTTCGCTCTTGAAGCCGAACTCCAGGATGACGTTGGTGTCGGAGACGCGAAGCACCTTGGCCAGGACGATCTCGCCCTCTTTGACCTCTTGCAGGGTGTCTTCGTAGTCCGACAGCAGCTTGGCGAAGTCGTCCCGCGAGATGGAGAGATCGTCGTCGCCGTAGGGGTCGTCGAGGAGATGCGGGTCGGCGAAGCCGATGGAGGGAGTCGTCTGGGCCATGAACCATCCGTGAGCCGGGGCGGCTCTTCTGCCGGGCGGGTGCCGTGGGCGGCCCGGGTTGGGGTACACGTACCGTGGGTCATTCGCCCACGCACGCAGTCCCGGCTCCGGAACGCTCCGAATCCGGGACAGATCAGAAAGCTAGATGCGGTGGCTCAGGGCGTCAACCGACGCACAAGCCCAATCACGGCATCGACTTGGGCGTCGAAGTCCAGCCGGCTCGTATCGATGACATGGGCGTCGGGCGCGGCCCTCAAGGGAGAGAGCTCCCGGTGGGCATCGGCGAAATCGCGCCCCTGGATCAGGGACGCCTCCGCGATGATCTCCTCCGGTGAGGGCGGGTGAGCCTGTCGCTCCAGTAGCCTGCGCCGTGCGCGCTCGTCCAGGTCCGCGGTGAAAAACACCTTCACCTCTGCGTCCGGGAAGACGACCGTGCCCATGTCCCGACCGTCCGCGACCAGTCCCCCGCCCCGGGCCGCGTCCCGCTGCAGCCGCAGCAGCACCGCCCGAACCGCGGGAAGTCCCGAGACGGCGGATACGTGGGCCGTGACCAGGGGGCTCCGCAGGGCCGCGTCCTCGACGATTTCCCCTCCGAGCAGAACCTCCACGCCGTCCGGCCCCGGACGGGCCGAGACCCTCAGGCCTTCCAGTTCCCCCACGCTCATGCGCTCCCAGGTGCCCAACGGCCAGCCCGAGCGCAGCAGGGCCAAGGTCAGGGCCCGGTAGAGCGCGCCCGAGTCCAGGTGGCGGAACCCCAGCCGGCGGGCCACTTCGCGGGCCGTGGACGACTTCCCGGAACCGGCGGGCCCGTCGATGGTGACCACCGGCTGCCGGCTGCCGGTGGAGGGACTCCAGCCCGCCGCTCGGATGCGCTCCAGCTGACCGAAGAATTCGGGGTACGACACGGCCGCCACGGAGGGATCATCGACTTGGATCGTCGACCCGGGCAGTGCCGCCAATACCCCGAAGGATAGAGCGATCCGATGATCGCTCCGCACCTCGACGCGTCCGCTCAACGCTGCGGCAGTCCCTTTCACCGAGAAGCCGTCGGGGAGTTCCTCGGCCTCCACCCCCACCGCGCGCAGGTTGTCGACCACCGCCTTGATCCGGTCGCTTTCCTTGACGCGCAGTTCCCCTGCACCGGTGACGCGGGAGGTCCCCTCGGCGCGCGCGGCCAGCACCGCGAGGATCGGGAATTCGTCGATGACGCTGGGGACCTCCTCGCTCGTCACTTCGACGGCACGCAGCGGAGAGGGCCACACCACCAGATCGCCACAGGGCTCTCCGGCCAGATCGCTGCGCCCGATCAGCTCGATGCGCGCCCCCATGCGCTCCAGGATGGCCAGCAGGCCGGTCCGGGTGGGATTGAGACCGACGGAGCGGAGCCGCAACGGTGGACCCGCCGGTCGCAGCAGTCCCCAGGCCACCCAGAACGCCGCCGCCGAGAAGTCGCCCGGCACCCGCCAGACCCGCGCCGCCAGCTGCGCAGGTGGCTCCCGCATCTCGATGCGCCAGGCACCCTCGTGCCAGTGCTCGATGAGCGGGACGCCGAGGGCCCTGAACATGCGCTCCGTGTGGTCCCGGGAGCGCCGCGGCTCGGAGAACAACACCCAGGCGCCGCTGACCAGCCCGGCGAACAGGAGCGCGCTCTTGACCTGGGCGCTGGCCACGGCGGAACGGTGATCGAGCGGCCCCAAGCTTCCCCCGATCACCTCGATCGGCAGGCGGCCCGGAACTCCGAGGAACTCGAAGCGCCCCCCCATCGCCGACAGCGGGCGGGTCACTCGCTCCATGGGTCGCCCGCGCAGCGACGCGTCGCCATCGACGACCGCGCGGAAGGGGCACGCAGCCAGCATGCCCAGCACCAGGCGGGCGGTGGTCCCCGAGTTCGCGCAATCGAGCGGGTGGTCGGGGGCCCGCAGGCTCCGGATCCCTCGCCCTTCGATGGATACCCCCGAGGCCGACAGGTCACCGACTTCGACACCGAGCGCGCGCAGCACCGACGCCGTCGCCTGCGTGTCCGCGGAGACCAATGCACCTCGCACCGTCGAGGCTCCCTCGGCCAGGGCGGAGAGAAGCAACGCCCTGTGGGTGATCGACTTGTCCCCGGGGACGTCCAGTTCGATCACAGGCCGCGGTCCCGGCCGCGGGCGTCGGCCGCCACAGGCGCCGACACCAACTCCTCCTCCGGGAACGGAACCTCGATCACCAGCCCGTCATGAGCCACCGAGACCGGCGTGAAGACGCGAGCCGCCTCTTCCTCCAACGTCCCCGGCGAATCCGAATAGCGCGCCGAGACATGGGTCAGAACCAAGCGGCGAACCTCCGCCTCTCGGGCGACCTCGGCTGCCTCGCGCGCCGTCGAATGGAACGTCTCGCGGGCCCGCCCGACCTCCTCGTCGGAGAAGGTGGCTTCGTGCACGAGCAGGTCCGACCGCTGCGCCGCCTCGATCACGGAACGGCACGGGCGCGTATCGCCGGAAAAGACGATCTTGCGCCCCGGCCGGGGATCGCCCACCACCTCGTCCGGGCGCACCCAGCGGCCCTCCTCCACTTCCACGGGTTCGCCCCGGTGCAGCCGCCCGAACAGGGGCCCCGGAGGAACTCCCAGCGCGCGAGCGCGCTCGACGTCGAAGCGCCCCAGGCGCTGCTCTTCCTCCAGCGTCCACCCGAACGCCTGCGTACCGTGCTCCACCGCGAACGGACGGACCTGGTACCCGTCGCGAACCACGCCCTCACCCGCCGCCAGCTCGCGGATCAGGACGGGGAACGGAACCCGTTCGACCCCGAGCGATGTGGTCGCCTCCAACACCGGCGCCGACCGGGGAGGGCCGAACAGGTGGACTGGGTCGGTGCGCCCCTGCAGCCCCAGGGTGCGAAGCAGGCCGGTCAGCCCCAGGAGGTGGTCGGCGTGGATATGGGAGAAGAAGATGTCCCGGACCCCGAACCCGGTGCCGTACCGCATCATCTGGCGCTGGGTCCCCTCGCCGCAGTCGAACAACATCAGATCGCCCTCGCGTTGAACCGCGAAGGCGCTGACGCCGCGTCCGACGGTCGGTCGGGCTGCGGCCGTTCCCAGGAAGGTGACTCGGATCACGGCGGTCGGCTCGGCTGCCACAAGAGAACCGAACGCTCGCACGGGGGTCAAGCGCTGGCGCCCCTTTTGGCTGCGGCCCTCGAACCGTATCCTGCGATCATCCGACCCGAGCCCGGAGCCCGTCATGTACGACCGCCGCCAGTTCCTCGATGCGATCCGCTACCCCGCCGCCGCTCTGGCCATCGGCGGCCGCTTCTCGGCACCGTCCTTCCGGCGTTCGGCTCCGGAGATCATGCAGGATCTGGCGGCAACGCCGGGCACCCCCGCAGAGGTAGCCGCCAACGAGGACTTCTGGTATGAGGTGCAGCGTGCGTTTTCGGTGGACCGCTCGCTGGTCAACTTCAACAACGGTGGCGTGAGCCCCTCGCCCATCTGGGTGCAGGAGGCCATGAAGCGTCACCTCGACTACTCCAACGAGGCGCCGGCCTACACGATGTGGCGGATCCTCGAACCCCAGCGGGAGACGGTGCGCCAGCGCTTCGCTCGCGAGTGGGGGGTCGACACTGAAGAAATCGCCTTCACCCGCAATGCGTCCGAGGGCCTGCAGACCATGCAGCTCGGGATCGACCTGCAGCGCGGGGACGAGGTGCTCACCTCCACCCAGGACTACGGCCGCATGATCACGACCTTCCGGCAGCGCGAGCGCCGCGAGGGAATCGTGATGCGACAGATTCAGCTACCGGTCCCTGCCGAAGACCCGTCCGAGGTCGTGCGCCTGTACGAGGAGGCCATCACTCCGCGCACTCGCATGATCCTCATGTGCCACATGATCAACCTCACGGGTCAGATCCTACCCGTGCGGGACGTGGTGGCCATGGCGCGGCGGCACGACATCCCCGTGGTGATCGACGGCGCCCACGCGCTGGCCCACTTCGATTTCAAGCTGTCGGACCTCGAGTGCGACAACTACAGCACCAGCCTGCACAAGTGGCTGTTCGCACCGCATGGAACCGGGATGCTCTACGTGCGTCGCGACAAGATCGAGGGCGTGTGGCCCTTGATGGCCGCTCCCGAGGGAATGAACGGGAACATCCGCAAGTTCGAGGAAATCGGAACCCACCCGGCAGCGAACTACCTCGCCATCGGTGAGGCACTCACCTTCCATCAGGGTATCGGGGCGGCTCGCAAGGATGCGCGTCTGCGCTACCTGCGTGATCGCTGGGCCGACGCGCTCCTGCAGCACGATCGCATTCGGCTCAACACCAGCCAGAAGCCGGGCCTGGCCTGCGGCATCGCCAACGTACAGGTCGAGGGCATCGATTCGGCCGCGTTGACCGAATGGCTCTGGTCCACGCATCGGATCCTGGTCGTCGCCATCAAGCACGCCGAGTTCGAGGGCCTCCGTGTTTCTCCGAGCGTCTACTCGAGCCTCGAGGAGGTCGATCGCTTCATCGAGGCCATGGAGACGGTGGTGAAGCGAGGCATCCCCGCATGAGGGGCCTCGCGCTGGCACTCGCCTTCGTGGCCGCGGGTGCCGGCGCCGTCCACACACGGCTCGAGTGGAGTCGCCCCGCGGCGGACGAAACCCTCGACGAGGCTCCCCTGGAGATCCGGCTGCGCTTCTCCACGGCGATTCAGCTCCTGCTGACCCGCCTGGAGTTGAGGGCGCCGTCCGGGGCCTTGGTCCCCTTGGGCTCGCCCGAATGGGTGCCGGGCTCGGACGAACACGAGGTCCGGGTGGCGATCCTCGAGCCGCTCGGATCCGGCCTTCACCAGGCATCGTGGGGAAGCGCCGGTCCCGACTCCCATGCGATCGAAGGGGACTTCGCGTTCACGGTACGGGCCACTCAGTCCGTGGCTCCCACAGCTGCCGCGCAAGACAGCGCGAGCGTGGTGACGCCACTCCCCGGGCCGGCCGCGACGACCCCGCCCGCTGCAGGGCGGAGTGCCGCCCCCCCGTGGGACCCGGTGGGCGTGGCCGGACGTTGGATGTTCCTCCTGGGGACCATGCTGATGATCGGCATCGTGGCGTTCCGTTGGAGCGTCGTGGCGCCTTCGGCGAGCCGTGGGGAGACCGCCCTCGCCGAGGCAGCCCGTCGGGGCCTCCGGGGAATCGGCTGGGCAGCCATCCTGATGGCGCTGGCCGGCGCGGGGGTACGAGCGTACGTCCAACTCGCGTCGACCCGGGTGGGCCCGGCGGCGGTGCTGTTCCAGAGCCCCTGGGGATGGGGGTGGTGGCTCGGCGTTGCTGCGGCGTTGCTCTTCGGCACCGGTTTGCAACTCGCGACCCGGACCTCCACGGGCCGCCCGGGATGGCTGCTGGCGTCGGTCGGAGCGCTCGCCGCCGGCGCGGCACCCGCCCTGGCCGGACACGCGTGGGGGTACGAGGGCGCACTACGTCCCTGGGTGGTGGTCGCCGATGTGCTCCACGTCCTGGCAGCGGGCACCTGGATGGGCTCGCTGGCGGTGCTCGCCCTGGTGGCGCTCCCCCTCCTCCACCGCGCCCGCGATGCGGACGGACGCGTGGCCGTGCTCCCGCTCTGGGTGGCGGGGTTCTCGCGGGTCGCTCTGGCGGCTGTCGCAGTGATGGCGATCAGCGGTGGCTTCAACGCTTGGACCCGGCTGGGGTCCTTCGGCGCGCTCACTGCGAGCGAGTACGGTCGCACGCTGCTGATCAAGCTGGCCGTTCTGGCCGGCGCGGGAGCACTGGGGTTCTACAACTGGCGGGTCGTCAAGCCAGCGCTCTCGGAGACACCGCGCACGTCCCTCCTGCGGATCCCGGCGCTGCTGGAACTCGCCCTGGCCCTGGGTGTCCTCCTGGTGACCAGTGCGCTGGTGGTCAGCCCCCTTCCCTGAGGGGCGTTCATCTTTTTCCCGAAACGAGGCACCGATGCGACGGGTGCGGATCTCGGTTCCCGACCTCTCTTGCGGCCACTGCGTCCAGGCGGTCCGCACCGCCCTGGAGCCCCTCGCGGGGGTCTCCGATGTCGACGTGTCCCTGGAGCGGAAGGAAGCCGAGGCATCCGTGGCGGAAGGGGTGGGCGACGAGGTCATCCTGGACGCCGTGCGCCGCGCCGGATACACCCCGGAGGTCGCATGACTTCAGCGCATCTACTTGTGTTGAGCGTGGCCGTTCTCGGCTGCCAGCCCTCAGAGCCCCGCGCGTCCGAGGAGACCGGATCGCTTCAGGCACAAGCAGATACGATCTCCTATCTCCAGTTGTATGAGAGTGGTGTTCCCTACGGCGAGTTCATGGCTGCCGCCGAAAGGCGCAGGGAGACCTGGCAAGCGAACTACGCGCGGGCCGTGGTGGCGCCCCCCCTTCTGAAGCGCGCCGCGACGGTGGGCCCGGTGCGGCTGCTGGTGGTCGCCGAGGACTGGTGCGGTGACTCCGCCAACACCATCCCGTATCTGGCGCGCCTATCGGAAGAGGTACCCAACCTTTCGCTCCGTATCATCAACTCGGAACGTGGCCGCGCCGTGATGGAGGCACATCGGACGCCGGACGGGAGAGCAGCCACTCCGACCGTGGTGGCCCTCTCGGAGTCCGGCTCCGTGCTGGCGTGTTGGGTCGAACGCCCCGGCGTGCTCCAGACCTGGTACCTCGAGAACGAGCCGAAGCTCGGTCGGGACGAGCTGCTCGCGCAGAAGTACGACTGGTACGACGGGGACCTGGGGGAAAGTACCGTCCGAGATCTGATCGAGTTGCTTGAAGCCGCCAGGAGTGGAAGTACTCGCTGCCCGGGAGCCTGAAGCCTCCCCGGGGTCGCCTCCGACACCGTTCGGGGATCATATGCCGGGGGTGGGAGTCGAACCCACACGGGCCGAAGCCCCGGGGAGTTTAAGTCCCCTGCGTCTGCCGTTTCGCCACCCCGGCCCCTGAACCGGTGCCGTTCGCGCAGAAGCGTCGCCTCCGCTGCGCCGAGGCGCAACGCCGTTGCGAACGGGGCTGCTGCGGCCGCTCACGGCACAGAACTTGTCCCCTACCCGTCGGTTTACCGATTGCATCCCTCAACCACTGCCCACCCCGGTCGTGCCCACATCCATCGCCCACATGATCGGCGGTTACACCGCAGTCGAGCTCGCCGGGGCCAAACCCGGGCACGACGCCCGTGCTCGCATCCTCTGGGTGCTGGGCCTCTCCATCGTCGCCGCCAACGCGCCGGACCTCGACTTTCTCCCTGGCCTCGTCACCGGCACCTCCACCGCGTTCCATCGAGGGCCTACGCACTCCCTCCTGGCCACACTGTTGGTCCCGCTCCTCCTCGCGCTCGTGACCAGGCGCCGGAGCGGAGCGCCATGGGCCGTCTTCCTGGCCGGCGCGGCGGCATACGGCTCGCACGTGCTGCTGGATCTCCTGGTCCCCGACCCACTGGGGGACGGCGGACTCCGGTTGTTCTGGCCGTTCTCGCCCCAGATCGTACGCTGGCAGTTGGGATGGCTGGAGTCGCTGGACTCGCTGCGTGCCGTCGACGCCGTGGGTCTCAACGTCAGCTTCGTCCGGACCCTGTTGAGCGCGGCCGGAGTTCGCGTCTTCCTCGTGGACGCGATCGTGGTTGCGCCCCTCTTGCTCCTGGTGCCCCTCGCACGCGGGCTACGTCGGTTCCGCCGCGCCGCGGGTGCCACGCCCGCCCGGCCCGCTAACGCCGGGTGAACGTCACCCTCAGACCGTCCAGGCGGTAGGTACGCGCCCCGGGGTCACCTGAGGCGATTCCAATGCTGACCCAGGCCGTCTCCTGCTCCACGCCGGTATCGAAGTTGACGGTGGTCTCGCGCGGAAACCACCGGAGGCCGGGACCGCCGCTGGCGTCCAGCGTTCCGTCCACGGTCACCGCGCCGCTTGTAGAGGGCGGCTGGGAAGAGACCTGTACGATGGCTGACCAAGGCGCGACCCCGGTGGAGTCCTCAGTGCCCACCTGATACGCCAGATCGACCTGGTATTCCTCTTCCGCGGCCACGGTGAAGGCTCGTTCGATCCACACGCGCCCCGTCCCTGTCGAGTCGCTCAGGAAGATCTTGAGGGAAGCCTGGCCCTCGACCGCTGCCCCGCCGTCGACATCCACACTCCAGTTGACGGCCGGACTGATCGACCCAAGCGCCGCGGGGGTCCATCCCTGCAATCCGCCCTCGAACGAATAGGTCTCATCGATTTCCGGGACGATGGTGATGTCCCCCGGATCACAGATGCCCGCCCAGGATGCCCCCAGGAGGGCAACCCCGACCACAGCATGACGTGCCTTCACGCTCCACCTCCGGTTCCCCGACGTCTCGGCAATATAGCGGCCAGGAGGGGAGGCAGGCCTGGCCCGCCGACGCCATGGAGGGGATGTCAGGGATTGAGCCGCGTGACCACCCAAACGCCCGAGCTCCCCCCCCGGTCGTAGCGGAAGCGATCGTGAAGGCGGTATTCCCCGGCCTGCCAGAACTCGATGGAGCCAGGGCGTACGCGGAAGCCCGACCAATGGGGCGGGCGGGGCACGTCGCGACCCGCGTAACGCTGTTCGAGTTCCTCGACGCGTCGCAGCAGCTGATCCCGTCCGCCGAGGGGTTGACTCTGATCCGACGCCCAGGCCCCCACCTGACTGCCTCGAGGCCGGCTGGCGAAGTAGGCGTCTGCCTCCTCGGGGCTGACCGGTTCCACGCCCCCCTGAACGCGCACCTGCCGCCCCAGAGGCTCCCAGTGGAAGGTGAGCGCGGCCCTGGGGTGGATTCGGAGCGCTCGGCCTTTGGCCGAATCCAGGTTGGTGTAGAACACGAACCCGCCGTCTTCGACCCCTTTGAGCAGGACGATCCTCCCCTGCGGATGCCCGTCCTCTCCCAACGTGCTCAGGCACATCGCGTTGGCTTGAGCGATGGCAGGATGCGCCTCCGCGTCCGCGAACCAACTACGAAACTGATCGATCGGGTCGTCCGCCAACTCCGCGCGTTCCAGCCCCACGTCAGCGCCCTCCGATTTCGGTGGCAAGCTCCGCTCCCGGTGGAAGATGGCGTTCGCGGCAGCGCGTCGCACCTGCTCCTCCGCGCGCCTGTCCCCTTGAAATTCGACCACATAAGACATTATGATCGTTTTCGCGGGATATAGAAGCCCACGTGCTGCATATAACTCGTCTATGTGGTCCTTCATGAGCGATATCACCCTCTCCACAGCGGAAGCAGCCGATCTCCTGGGTGTCCACCCGTCGACGGCCAAGCGCTGGCTCGACGAGTCCGCCTCCGGCGTCGATCGCACCGAAGGTGGGCACCGTCGTGTAGGACTGTCCGAGTTGCTCGCCCTGGCTGAGCACAAGGGCGGCAGCACCTTCCTGGCTCCGTTCACTCCCTTCGAAGCTCACGCCTGGCAGGCGATCCGTGAGGAGGAGACCTCGGCCAACGGGGTCGCGTTCACCGAACTCGCCGTTGGCTGGCTTCTGTACGCCGACCCACGTCGCATCGGACTGCTCTTCGAGACCCTCGCGCGGAGAGCGCGCCTTCCGTTCGAGCGCCTGATCGACGGCCCCCTCACCCACTTCATGCACGCTGTCGGGGACGCGTGGCGGCAGGGTCGCCTTCGGGTCGCGGACGAGCATCTCGTGACGCAAATGCTGCTGGAGTCTCTCATCCGCGTGGGCAGCCGCTGGTCGGAGCCCATGGCGCTCCGCGCCGACGCCCCCCAGTCCGTGGTGGCGTGCGCCGAAGGCAACCTCCATCAGCTGGGCGCCCTGTCTGTTCGACTCACACTCGAGCGTTTCGGATGGCGCGCCTGGTACCTGGGGCCCGACGTCCCCGTGGCCGAGGTGCTGTCCGCTCAGCAGAGTCAGGATGCATCTCTGGTCTGCATCGCATTTGGCGCGAGCCAGTGTCAGGCGGATGTGCTCCGCTGTCTCGACGCGACCGAGCGCATGCTCTCCGAGCGGCCCGCGAGCTTCCGTGTTGTGCTCGGCGGTCCGCCGTGCACTCCAGAGGTGATCGCCGGACGAGCCCATCCCTTTGCGAGCCTGGACTGCCTGAGCTCGATGCAGGCGCTGGCCGATTGGCTCGGCGAGCACCACGGGGAGGGCCGTTGAAGGCATCGCTCTCCTCCCATCCGGAAGGGCGCGGCATGCTGCCACGCTCGCTGTGGCCTCTGGCCGTCTTCACCGCCCTCTCCCTCGCAGGGTACGGCACCTTCGCACTGGCCCCTCAGCGCATCCCCTCTTCGATGCCCGCGGTGATGCGGTTCTACCAGATGTCGTTCGAAGTCTCGGCGCAGGCGCACATCGTGGTGGCGTTGCTCACCGCACTGTTTGCGCTGCGACGAGCCGCCGGATGGCGCTGGCTTCGCGCACTGTTGGCGACCTCCGGTCTGGCCTTCCTCTCGGAGTGGGTCGGCACCGGCTACGGCCTGCCGTTCGGACCCTACCGGTACACCGGGCTCCTGGGCCCGCGGATCGGCGGCAGGGTTCCGTGGAGCATCCCGATCAGTTGGTTCCTGATGGCGCTTCCGTCCTTTCTGCTGGCTCGTCACGCGTTTCGCCGGCGTGGCCGTGCCCTGCGCCTGGTGGCGGGTGCGGCGCTGCTGACGATCTGGGATCTCGCTTTGGATCCCGCCATGAGTCACCTGATACCGTACTGGGTGTGGGGGGAACCGGGCCCGTACTACGGCATGCCACTGGTGAACCTCGTGGGGTGGATGCTGACAGGGCTGGTATTGATGATGGTCCTGGAGCGACTCGGAGCGGCAGACTGGGGCACTGCGCTCCCCCCTCAGTGGCTCCGCGGCTACTACACCCTGATCCTGGCCATGCCCGTGGGCATGCTGGCGCTCGCCGGTGTCTGGGGCGCGGTGGCGGCCACCGGCCTGGCCTTGGTGCTCTGGGCCGTGAGCGCATTGCCTGAACGCGCGGCGCAGGCGGTGCTCCCTTCGGAGAGCGCTGCTTGAACGCGCCGGTCGCCCGCGCGGACGCGTCCATCTCGGCCTGCGTGCGCAGCGAACTCACCCGCGTGGCCCGCGCGCTCGCAGCCGAAGGACTTCCGGTTCCGTCGCTGCAGGGACAGCTCCACCGGCCCGCGCTCGCGGCCCTCGTTGCCGGGGAGGCATCCCTCCCCGACGGATTCTGGATGGCCGCCCTCGCGCTGGAGATGGTCCATGAAGCCTCCCTCATCCACGACGACATCGTGGATGAAGCGAGCACGCGCCGCGGTGCCCCCACGCTGGTGGCTCGCAAGGGAGTCGCCGGCGCCCTCATCGGTGGGGATCTACTGCTGACCGCCGCGTACGTGATCGCGCAGCGGAGTGGACAGCCGGGATTCGCTCGCCATTTCGCGGAGGCCGTCTTCGCCACCGTCGACGGCGAGCGCCGGCAGGGTGCCACCGCCGGTCAGCGGCTCACGCTCGATGAGTACCACGCCATCGTCGAACGCAAGACCGGCGCGCTCTTCGGCTGTGCCGCTCGGCTGGGTGCCGGCGCGCGCGATCGGGGCACGCACGCGGACTGGGAACGCCTGGGTGTGGAGTTGGGAGCGCTCTACCAACAGGTGGACGACCTGCTCGACTACGTGCCGGGAGCCGGCACCGGAAAACCCTCACTGCAGGACCGGCGCCAACGCAAGTGGACGTGGCCGCTGGCCTGCGTCGATGGGCTCGCCTGGGACGCACCGCCCAGCACGCTCCCGACGACCGCTCTGCAGCGCTGCGTCTCGAACCTGGTGGAGCAGGCCGAGGGGCTGGTGGAGAAGGGCGCTGATCTCGGCTGTGACCAGATCCAGCTACGCGCTCTGGTCGAGCGCTGGCTCCGGCCGGCGCGTGTCGCCTTGCCCGACGTCGCTGCGCCGCGGGGCCTCATCGTTGGTACGGTGCGGGCGAGCGCGGCCATACCGTCGCGCATGCTGGCCAGAGGCGACTCCCGATCGGCCTTGTTGCGCGCGCATTCGCAGTCCTTCTGGCTGGCCTCGCGCCTCTTTCCCCGAGAGGTGCGCCACCGCGTGGCGGGCGTCTACGCCTACTGCCGCATGACGGACGATCTCGTCGATCAGGCCGACCCCGCGCGCAAGCAGGAGACCCGGGCGGACCTCGATGCGTGGCTGGTGCTGTCAGAAGACGCCTTCCGGGGAGCGCGGACGGGGTGCGCGCTCCTCGACCAGGTGATGGGCGACATGCGCGCGGCCGCTGTCCCGTTCCAGTACGTCGAAGACCTCATCGCGGGCATGCGAATGGACCTGGAGGACCGGACCTACGCGACCATGGGGGAGCTGCGAGTGTACACCTACCGCGTCGCATCAGTGGTGGGAGGGTGGCTGACCGAGTTGTTCGGCGTCCACGATCGCTGGACCCTGTCCCGCGCCGCCGCGCTCGGGCACGCGATGCAGCTGACCAACATCCTACGTGACGTCGGAGAGGATCTGCGGGCGGGCCGGATCTACCTCCCCACGGCGGCTCTCTCCTATCACGGTCTAGGCCGGGACGACCTGTGGGCAATGGCCGAAGGGCGTCAGTCGATCGATCATCGCTACCGCCAGCTCATGCAGGAGCTGATGGCCATCGCGGAGGCTGACTACGCGGCTGCCTTCGAGGCGATTCCTCGTCTGCCGACCTTCGCGCAACGACCGGTCGCCGCGGCCGCGCGGATCTACATGGGCATCCACGCGGCCATCCGCCGCAACGGCTATGACTCGCTGACCCGACGCGCGTTCACGGGCTGGGCAACGAAGGTCCGTTTGGCGCGCACCGGACTCCGTGACCTCCAACGGCAGCGCAGCACGGAGCTCGACGCAGCTCTGTCTCCTGGCGATGTGGCCCTCTGGATTCCGGCTTCCCTCGAACGCGGCGCAGTGGCGTGAGTCGAGCGATCGGCGTGTTGATCTCCCTGTTCTCGCTCGTGCGTCCCCTTTCCGCGCAGGATCCTCCTCCGCCTGAGCCGGACCTGCCCGCGGCGGAACTGCTGCTGGAGCGCCTGCGTGCTCTGGACGAGCGGACGGATACCGATGCGAGGTCACTCCTCTGGAATCGTCTCCGCACTCAGTATGTGTTGGCGGTGGCGCGGGAGGAGTGGATCCTCGAAGCACAGCAGACACTCGAGGCTTTGCGCAGTCCGGGCGCGGATCCCTCCGGGCCCGAGACATCGCGCATCCAGGCCTACGACGGCGCGCTCGAGGTGGTGCGCGGGAAGCATGCATTCTGGCCGCGGTCCAAGCTCAACCACGTACGTCAGGGATTGGAACTGCTCGACGCTGCAGTCGATCGGAGTCCTCGGGACGTGGAGGTCCGCAACCTTCGGCTCCTCAGCACCTTCTACCTCCCGTTCTTCTTTCGCCGCGGTGACTCTGCCCGGGCGGACCTGGAAACCCTGGCGAGTCTCCTTCTGGAAAGCCCCGACGCCCTTCCTCCTGAGGATCTCGTGCCTGTCATCGACTTCGTGCTCGAGCGCGGCACGCTCGCCGAGGAAACCTCCACCGCCCTGCGTAGCCTGCGCGCCCGCCTCGCAGCCGCGTCGGACGCACAGCCTCGCTGACGGTGTCGACTCCGCTGGCGTGGGCGTTTCTCGACCGACTGCTCCTTCCAGTACTTCTACGGTCGCTGCACGCGGTTCGGATCCTCGGAGCGCCGACGGCCCTCGACGCCACTCGCCCGCTCCTGATCGTGGCCAACCACGCCAGTTGGTGGGATGGGTTCCTCGTGCAGCGTCTGGCTCGTCGCCTCCGGCCGGTGGCACAGCTCCACACGATCATGCTGGAGCGTGAGCTGCGACGAGCACCCTTCTTGCGCCACACCGGGGCCTTGGGGCTGGTTCCGGGATCGCTGGCCTCGACGCGCTCCCTCCTGAAGCGCCTCCACGCGCTGCGCCGCGCCTCACCCGAGTTGGTGGTGCAGGTCTACCCCCAGGGTCGCATCGTCCCGTCTCGGCGGCGTCCCTTGGGGTTCCAACGGGGCGTGGGAGCGATCGCCCGGGCATTGGTCGATCCCATCATCCTACCCGTGGGCCTCCACCTCGAGCCGCTCAATCATCCGCGCCCCACGGCGTTCGTCGTTTGTGGCCCTCCCGTGCCGGACGGACGCACTCCGAGCGCGGAGGAGCTGGAGGACCACGTGACGCGAGGCCTTGACCGCTTTCTGGCGCGGATCGACGAGGCGGGCGAGCACTGGAGCGATCCAACCCAAGAGGATCCACAATGAGAGTAGCAGTGATCGGAGGGGGCTTCGGCGGCCTGGCGCTGGCGATACGCCTCCAAGCGGCGGGCGTATCTGTAAAGCTGTTCGAGAAGAGACCGCGCCTGGGCGGGCGCGCCTACCAACTCCAGGAAGACGGGTACACCTTCGACATGGGCCCGAGCCTCGTCACCGCTCCCCACATCCTGGACTCCGTGTTTCGCGCCGCGGGTCGCCGCCTCCTGGACGAGGTCGATCTGGTACCGCTGGACCCCTACTATCGCGTGTTCTTTCACGACGGTAGCTCAATCGACTACGTCGGCGATCCCGAGCGGATGAAGGCGCAGATGCAGGCGTTCAGCTCCGTCGACGCCGAACGCTTCGACGACTTCATGGAAGCGATCCAACCGATCCACCAGTCCGTCATCGAGGACCGACTGGGAGGCCGCCCCTTCGACACCGTGGGTAAGCTGCTCCGCTTCGTTCCCCGCATGCTGCGGATGGGCGCGCATCGTACGGTCACGCGCTTCGTGGAGCGCTTCTTCGAGGACCCCCGTCATCGCTTCCTCTACTCGTTCCACCCTCTGTTCGTCGGTGGGAATCCCTTCGCGACCCCGGCGATCTACCTGATGATTCCCTATCTGGAGCGAGAAGGGGGCGTCTGGTTCGCCAGAGGGGGCATGTACTCCCTGGTCGAAGCCCTCGAGCGCACCTTCCTGGCAGCGGGTGGCGAGATCGCCACCGGCACGGAAGTGGATGCGATCCACGTCGAGGGTGGTCGAGCCCGCGGGGTCCGGGTGGGTGGCGTCGTCGAGCCGTTCGACGCGGTGGTGAGCAACGCGGACGTAGCGCACACCTACGGACACCTGCTCCGCGGGACGAAGCGTGGACGCTGGTCCGACCGCCGCTTGGCCGGACTCGACTACACCATGAGCTGCGTCGTGCTCTATCTGGGGGTTCGGCGCACCTACCCCCAGTTGGCCCATCACACGCTCATCCTGAGCGAACGGTACCGCGGCCTGTTGGACGACATCTTCCGCCGAAAAGTCCTCTCTGGGGACTTCAGCATGTACCTGCACGTACCGACTCGCACGGACCTGGCGATGGCGCCGCCCGAATGTGAGAGCATGTACGTCCTGATCCCGGTTCCCCACCTGGGCGCGGACGTCGACTGGCGGACCGAAGGCACGCCCTTCGCCGACCGCGTCATCGCGTTCCTCGAAGACTGGGGACTGGAGGGACTGCGTGACGCGATCGAGGTCCGACGCATCTTCACGCCCCTCGATTTCGAACAGCAACTGAACGCGCATCTGGGAAATGCCTTCGGACTGGTCCCCCGCTTCACCCAGACCGCGTGGTTCCGTCCGCACAACCGCAGCGAGGATGTGGCGGGGCTCTACCTCGTGGGCGCGGGAACGCATCCCGGCGCGGGGGTGCCCGGCGTGCTGCTCTCCGCCGAGGCGACCTACGAGGCCATGCGCGCCGACCTGCAGCTACCCCCCGCGTGGGACGACCGGGAGCCGGGTCGCGTCGCCCTGCTGGAGGACACCACGGAAGCGACCGTGGCTGGGCGCTGAGCCGGGCTCGCCCGCCCGGTCCATGGTGCGACCGCGGGAGCCGACGCGCGCTTCGGCGCGGTCCTGTCCGCATCCACCCCTATTGGGAGGGCGACGCACCCTCCATCTCTCCCAGTTGGAACCGGAAGGAGTCTTCCAGAGCGGGCCGCAGGAAGCGATAGCCGGACTCCTGCGCGCGGGCAGGCATCACACGCTGACCGTGTAGCAGCAGTTCCTCGCCCATCTCGCCGAAGATGGCGCGCACCGCGGTCTTGGGAACCGGCAGCAGCGTGGGCCGCCTCAGCACCTGGCCCAGGATCGTCGTGAAGGTCGCGTTGGTGACCGGCTGAGGCGCGGTGGCATTGAGGACGCCACGAAGCGTCGGCCGGTGCATGACGTGATAGATCAACCCGACGGCATCATCGAGGTCGATCCAGCTTACATATTGCCGGCCGCTGCCCAAGCGGCCCCCGGCGCCCATCTTGAAGGGAAGGATCATCGTCCCCAGCGCACCGCCGGCGGGGCTGAGAAGCATGCCGAGACGGAGCAGCACCACCCGAGCCGAGCGTCCACGCAGGGGCGCCCAGGCCGCTTCCCAGCGCTTCGTCACCTCCGCAAGGAACCCGCGGCCCTCCCGGGCATCCTCCGTCAACACTTCGTCGCCCCGGTCTCCGTAGACCCCGATCGCCGACGCTCCGATCACCACTTTGGGGGGACGGCGGAGCATGGAGACCGCCCGCGCCATCGTCCGGGTGCCGCCTTCGCGGCTCTCGAGAATGGCGCGCTTTCGCTCGGCGTTCCACCGACCACCGGCAATGGACTCACCTGCCAGATGGACGAGGACGTCGATGCCCTCCAACCCGTCGAGATCCACGTAGTCGCGCTGCGGACTCCAGTGGACCTCGCCCGGCTTCGCCTGACTCCGCACCACCGGGATCACTTCGTGGCCCGCCGTCGTGAGGAAGTTCTGCAGGCTCGTTCCCAGGAGGCCCGATGCGCCCGTGATGGCCACCCGCAGGGGAGGTCCTGGATACCGCTCTGCCATCGAGAGATCGTCCTGCAGACGCCGATGCCTGAAGCGGAACATGCGGTCCAACTCTCGACGTGCGGCGGCCACCCCACCCACGAACTTGAGGAGAGGCCCGGCCGGAAGGTCCCACTCGACCTCGTCCGAGTAGCGGGTATGCCCGTCCACCCCTTCGAAGTAGTGTCCGTGGGACCAGTGCGCGAACGGGCCATCGACCTGTTCGTCGCGGAACAAGCGATTCTGTTCGAAAGCGGTGTGACGCACTCGCCAATTCACCGAAACCGGCCCACGCGAGACTCGGAGCAGCACTTCTCCTCCGTCGGAGATCCCACCCCGCCGCTCCAACACCTTCACGTCCGCCCACGGCGGGGTCAGCCGCTCGAACGCCCCTGGCCGAAGGTGCCATCCGAAGACGGCCTCGGGGGCGAAGGGGAGCAACGTCTCGAGGTGGTATCGATTCATCGCGATCCTCCGGGCCCCCAACGCTCGAGATAGCAGTCCACCTCGACCTTCCGACGTGTCGATTCCGAGGTCATTGAACGCACCTTGCCGAATACCTCGCGCTCCGGCCATCCCCGATCGTAGCGCCCCAACGTCCAGAAAATACCCGAATACGAGTTCGGGTCCCTGCCGTCGATCCCGTACTTGTTGTTGAGCTCGATCATGATCTCCAGAGCATCCCGCGCGGACGGCGTCCACTCCAGGATCTTCTTCCCCCAGAGCATACGCAGGTAGTTGTGGATCCGACCTTCCGCGACGAGCTGCCGTTGTGCGGCGTTCCACAGCGGATCGTGTGTCTCGGCCCCCTCGAAGGCGGCCAAGTCGTAGAGGTAGGGACGCTCGTCCACCTCGTGCGCTTCCAGGGTCTCACGCGCCCAGTCGGGAAGCGACTCGTAGCTGTCGTAGTCGGAGCGTAGCGCACACATGTTGAACCCGATCTCGCGCCAGGTGACCAACTCGTCCAGGAAGCCCTCCGCAGCCGCCCCGAGTCCCCACCAGCCTTCTCGGCGACCGTCGACCCGGTCGGACAGCCGGAGCGGCGTCCAACCCTCGCGGCTCAGCGTCGCGTCGACGACCTCGTGGGCAGAGAGGTGCCCCCAATGCAGCCAAGGAGACAGTCCGGAGGTGCCGCCACGGTCGGGATGCCTGCGGTCCTCCGGGTATGCGCCCAACTCGTGATCGAGGAATGCGTGCAGGCGCGCGCGCGCGGGTCCACTGCCGCCGTTGAACGGCACCGGCCGCACCGAACGGTCCACGGGCAAGCCGTCCCACGCCTCCGGCTCGTCGAGAATCGGGTCGGCCGCCCTCCACGCGTCCGGCAGCCGCAGGTCGTCCAGGACCGGAAGACCAGACCAGTCCGGTCGGGCGGCCGGCCGACTCAGGAGGTGCTCCGGGAGCTGGCGCTGAAGGTAGCGTCGGAATGCGAAGGCCGTGGAGAAGACCTGATCTGTGCTTCGCATGGGAAGGAGGCCGTTGGAGTCGACGATCTCCAGACGCGTATCCACTCGGCCGGCCGCCGCCGCGTGCATCCGTGGGAGAAAGAACGCTGGGAAGTCATCGCTGACCACGACGGCGGCATCCCGGGCGAGATGTTCGAGGAGCCCTGAGCCCGCGCCCCGGTGGGGCTCGAGGTACGGGAGGTAGAACACCGGCGCTCGCGAAAGAGCAGCCCGGTGCTCGACCATGCCATCGATCACAAAGCGATGGTGTCGCTCGGCCGCCCACCGGTACCCGCACCGAAGCGGTTCGAACACGAGCAAGGGGCGCTGGAGCGTCCGCGCCAGCTCGATCGCTCGATCGAGGGCGAAGTTCCAGGAGAGACGCCGGTGCGCCACCATCCAATAGAGCACGTAGCGCGCATCGAGACGCACTGGACGACGATTCAATGCGTGAATGCGCACCGGGGGTACGGATCGACTGGTCTCGAGGTCGGTCATGCTCGCGGAGGCGCCGGAGGAAGGAACTGCTCTGGATACGCCCTACGACGACAGGAGTGCCGCCGCCAAGCCGGACGAAACCACCTGCAAGGTCAGGTTGTCGCTGCCGTGCGGACTGGCCGCTTCGACGACGACTGCCACCCCTCCGATGGCCAGGGCGGCGAGGACCGTGTCCGCCCCGCACCACGCCCCCCCCAGCGCCGCCCAGACGAGCACGGCCAGGACGCTGGCGCCCAGCACCGCCAGGGAGCCCTCGACGGTCCGGTGGGCGCGAATGCCGAACAGGCCCGGCACGCGGTAGGGGTGGGCTCCCCAACGCGTCCCGACCGGCTCGGCCAGCGCGTCTCCCCATCCACCCACCAGATAGCCGACCGCCGCGTAGGGGCCCCACCACCACTCGGAGAGGAGACCGCCCACCGCCGTCGCCAGCATGGGAACCCACACGAGTCGCCCTGCATGCGGTCGATCCTTCTCACGGGCCAGGGCGCCGAACAACGGAGACCGGTCTCCGCGCACCAGCGCCACCAGCACCACGAGCACCACGACCCCACCGAGCCCGACGACAGCCGCGGTTCCCCCCGCCAGGCGCGCAGCGGCCGCCACGCTGAAGATGGCGAAATGGAAGACCTTGCGGGTGTATGCCGTCGCGACGCCCCGCCGTTTCATGCGGGTCACGAGCCACCATACCGGTGGGACCGTTCCCAGGGCGAGGCCGGCCCCGGCCAGGCAGCGCCACAGCGCGAGGGCGACCACTTCAGGGCCGTCCTCGAAGCTCAGTGCGCCAGTGCGCTCCGTTCCGAGAGGATGGATCCCACCACTTCGCGCAACTGCTCACGCAAGTCGTCCTTCTTCAAGACCACCCCTGCGGTCCGCGCCTCGAGCTCCGTCCTCTCCTCGGCCGTCAACGTCTTGCCGGTGAGGACCACCACCGGAAGCCCCAGGTACTCGGGGTCGGATCGGATCTCGTTGAGGAAGGTCATGCCGTCCATGACGGGCATCATCAGGTCGAGGAGGACCAGGTCTGGATGATACCCGGAAAGGACGTTGAGTGCCTCACGGCCGTTCGCGACCGATTGGACCTCCAGCTCGGTGCTGGAAAGGTAGCGCTCCACCTGGTCCCGGGTAGCGGCATCGTCATCCACCAACAGGATGCGCCGCCCGTTGCGCGGCAGGCTGCGCCAAAGCGTGCGGAGGAAGGCGTCGCGCTCGACCGGTTTGGTGAGGAGGTCCACCGCACCGAGCGTGCGCCCACCCCCTTCCCCGGCCACGATGCTCACTACGACGACGGGCACGTCCTGGAGACCAGGATCTCCCTTGAGTGCGCGGATGAACTCCCACCCGTTCATCCCGGGCATCATGAGATCCACGGTGATCAGATCGGGGCGTCGTTCGCGTGCCTTCGCCAACCCGTCCTCACCGCTCGCGGCGGTCACGACCTCGAGGCCGAACTCCTTCAGGTGGTGCACGATCAGGAGGCTGGAGTCGCGCTCGTCATCGACGACCAGGGCCAGCTGGCGGCCCCGGGCTCGTAGCCGTGGATCGAGGTCCAGGTCGTCCAGCGTACGGCCGGCGACCGACAGGGGGTCCCTCTGGGTCCGACTCGGCGGCTCCGGGACGACGATCTTGAAGGTGGAGCCCTTCCCCACCTCGCTGGACACCTTCAGGTCGTAGCCGAGCAACTGACAGATGGAGCGGCTGATGGTCAGCCCCAGGCCGGTGCCGCCATAGCGCCGTGTGGTTCCCGCTTCGGCCTGCTGGAAGGCTTCGAAGATCGCCTCCAACCGATCCTGCGAGATGCCGATCCCGGAGTCGACGACGGATAGGGCCGTCACCTGCCGGGACGCCGGGGACGCATCGACTTTCACCACCACCTCTCCGGTCTCCGTGAACTTCAGCGCATTGCCGACCAGGTTGATGATGACCTGCTTCAAACGGCGCGGGTCGGTGCGGAGCGGCCGCAGATCCTCTGGCACCTCCGCCCGCAGCTGCACAGCACGGCCCCGTACCTGTCCCTCCATCTGGTGCAACGTCTCGCGCACCAGGGTTCGTACGTCGACCGGGGCCAGCTCGACTTCCATTCGCCCAGCCTCGACCTTGGCGAGATCGAGGACGTCGTTGATCAGGGTCAGAAGGTGCTTTCCGTTGTCCTGGATGCGGCGGGTGAACTCCAGATCCTGGTCCGTCAGACCGCCGCCGCGGTTCTTCAGCAGCACGTTCGCGAATCCGATCACCGAGTTGAGCGGGGTCCGGAGCTCATGACTCATGCTGGCCAGGAAGTGGCTCTTGGCCCGATTGGCGGCCTCGGCTTCCTCCTTCGCAACGCGCAGAGCCTCTTCGGCGCGACGCCGCGGAGTCACGTCCTTCCCGAAGACCACGACGCCACGGGGGCCGAGGTCTCCCAGAATCGGGTTGAAGAAGAGTTCGAAGTGCCTCTCCTGCCCGTCGATCTCCTCGGTGCGGACCTGCGAGAAGCGGGCCCCTGCCAACGCGCGCTGATACAGCTCGCGGTACCAGTCCACCTCGTCGATGCGGAACACTGCTTCCAGGGGAGCACCCACGCGCGGCTCGCGCCCGGTGCGTGCCTCAACCATCAGGGAGAAGGCCGAGTTGAACGTGATGAGCCGCAGCTGCGGGTCCACGGACCAGATCGCGTCGCCGGTGTTCTCGACGAGGGCCGTGAGGTTCGCCTTCGACGCCTCCAGCGCCCGCTCGGCCAAGCGCTGGTCGGTCACATCGCGGAAAATGCTGCGCGTCGCGACCGGGCGCCCATCCTCGAAGCGGCAGTTCATGTTCCCAGAGCAGATGATGATCCGCCCATCGGCAGCGACGAACTCCACCTCGACGTGCGTCGCGGACTCACCGGCCAACACGCGTTGGAACTGTCTACGGAATCGGCTCAGCGAATTGGGGTGGACGATGGAGAAAAGGTCGAGCTCGGCAATCTCCGAGTCGGTGTATCCCAGCGTCTGTTTCCACGCTCGATTCGCGTAGAGGATCCGTCCGTCGGGGGCCGCACTCTGCAGCAGGTCCGAGGCGTTGTCCAAGAAGTCCTGGAGCTGGTGACGGCTCTCCTGGAGAACCCGCTCGTGCGCGAAGGCTTCTCCGCCCAGGCGCAAGCGCGCGTACAAGCTCAGCAGCAGTCCCACCAGCACGGCCAGGTAGCTACCGACCTTCAGCACGTGGGCCATGTCGTAGAGCCCGTCGAACGGCCTGGTCGAGAAGGCCATGTAGGCGACGTGTGAGACGACGCCCATCCAGAGGCCCATGACCAGCCAATGCTGGAAGCGCTCCCGCCGCCACCCCTCTCGCCGCAGGAAGCCCACCAGCACCAAGGCGAAGAGGAGGGCCGGGATCAATTCGAAGGGCCGTTCGATCCCCAGGCTCGGGCGCAGCGCTTTGGGCATCGCGCCTTGGGTCGTCACCACTCCCAGGACCAGCGTCGACGTGATCCCCACGAGGTAGAGCCACAGATCCCGGGGCCGGGACCCTTCCGGCTTCAAGCGGTCTCCCGCGGCGAAGGCGCCCAACAGGAAAAGGCCCAGGTGGATCTGGGCCGCGAGCCACGTCCAGCTGTCGCGCTCGGCGAAGCGCTCACCGGCATGCAGCGGGGTGAGCGGACCAGACACGACCGCGTGCACGGCCGTGAGCGCCCCAGCTCCGAGGAAGCCGATCGCGACGTAGATGAACAGGCGCTCCGGACGCGCATAGTACCGCACCAGCGCCAGCCCACCGACGGCGATGGCGAAGACCATCGCGACGGCTTCCAGCAGGGAGTGTAGCGACGCGTTTCCCAGCCAGGCGGTGGTGCGACCCAGCACCGCCAACAGCAGGAACGCGATGAGCATCACCCAATAGGTGATGATCCGCGAACGAGTGCGGTCGCGCCCCGGGACGGGCTCCGAGAAGAGGGCGGACGGACCGGCCTCGGGGGCTCCGGCGCGCACACCGCTCCGCCGCGGGCGTCCCTCCGGGCTCAGGAAGCTGGTTTGCGCCACCTCTCGATGGCCTCGATCAGCGCGTCCTCGTCCACGATCGGCTTCGTCAGATAGTCATCGAAGCCCAAGCCGATGAAGCGTTCGCGGTCTCCCGCCATCGCGTGGGCGGTCAGCGCGACCACGGGGAGCTCCGTCAGGTCCGGGATCTGCCGCAGGTAGGCCAGGACCTCGGTTCCGTCCATCTCCGGGAGGGAGATGTCCAGGAGCACCACCTCGGGGGGATCGCCAGCGATCCCGGCCAGGGCCTCCTTCCCGTTCTCGTACTCGGAGATCTCGTAGCGGTCTCCGAGCAGCGCCTGGATCAGGAGCCGGTTGTCCGGGTTGTCCTCGACGACGGCAATTCTTGGCTTCACTCGGCGATCCTTTTCCGATGCCCCCGCGACGGTGGGGGGCCCGACCAGCTCGAGCAGCGCCCTGGCAAACTCGGTTTCCAGGGCCGCCACCAATGCCTCGAGGCCAGAGACCTCCCCGGATTTCAGGGCTTTCTCCGCGTCCTCGGCATGCCCGGCCAGCCGGACTGCACCCAGGTTCAGGGCCGTGGAACGAAGCGAATGAGCGGCCCGAACCGCTTCCTCCCGCCCTTCAGGGCGAGAACCGTGCCGGATGGCCCGAATCCTCTCGGGCGTCTGCTGCTCGAACATCTCGACGAGCTGTTGGGCCAGTCCGTCGCCACCCCATTCCTTCAGGCGTTCGAAGCGCTCCCACTCGATGGCGGGGTCGCTCATGCGCGGGCCCCCAGTGCGTCCCTGAGCGCCCGCAGGCCGGCGGTCGCACCGTCGGGGTGACCGTAGACGGCCGATCCGGCCACGAGGACCTGCGCTCCGGCATCGGCCACCTCGGGCGCAGTGAGGGGATCGACGCCGCCGTCCACCTGGAGGACCGCCTCCGGCCGCCCGGAGCCTGCCAGCAGTCGGGACGCCTCCTGGATCTTGGGCAGCATCGACCGGATGAACCGCTGCCCGCCGAACCCGGGATTGACCGTCATCACCAGCAGCAGTTCGAGGTCGCCCACCACGTCCCCGACCGAAGACAGTGGCGTGGCGGGATTGAGCGCGACGCCAGCGGGGACGCCCAGTCGCGCGATCTCGGACAGCGTGCGATGCAAGTGCGGACACGCCTCGCGGTGGACGGTGATCCGATCCGCTCCCGCCCCCACGAAGTCCGCCAGATAGCGATCAGGGTGCTCGATCATGAGATGCACATCGACCGGCAGGCGGGTCGCCCGCTTGACCGCTTCCGTGACGACAGGGCCAATCGTGAGGTTGGGCACGAAGTGACCGTCCATCACGTCCACGTGGATCCAGTCCGCCCCGGCTCGCTCCACTTCCTGAACCTGTTCAGCCAGGCGCCCGAAGTCGGCGGACAGAATCGAAGGCGCGAGCAGGATCACGCGTGCCCCCTGCGCAGGATCTCCACTGCGTCTCCCCGCGCAATGTGTACCTCGGTCGCCAAGCCCACGAAGAGCCCGGTCTCGACGACACCGGCCCGAGCCTGCAGGGCGCGGTCCAGGGCAGCGGGGTCGGAGATGCCGGACGTAAAGTGACAATCGAGGATTACGTTCCCGTTGTCCGTGCGATAGGCGGTCCCATCGGATCCCAGTCGGAGACGCGGCTCCGCGCCCAGCCCCCGCAGGAAGCGGTCGTGCGCGCCGTGCATGAACGGAACGACCTCGACAGGCAGTGGGCAGCGCTCTCCGAGTCGGCTCACGCGCTTGGTCTCGTCCACCATGACCAGGAACGCGCGTGCCGCTTGTACAATCATCTTCTCACGCAACAACGCCCCGCCCAGGCCCTTGATCAGTTGAAGGTCAGAGTCCACCTCGTCGGCACCATCGACGGCGAGATCGAGAACCGGGTTGCTCTCGAGCGTGACGAGTGGAATGCCCTCCTCGTGGCACACGCGCTCGGTGCGCTCCGAGGTCGGTACGCCCGCGATGTCGGACAACCGGCCATCTCGCAGCGCGCCGCCCAACGCCCGCAGGAACAGATCGGCCGTCGAGCCCGTGCCCAATCCCAAACGCATGCCGGAGTCGACCCGCAGAAGGGCGCTCTCCGCCACGATCGCCTTTTGTCGCTCCGCGTCCACTGCGGACCGTGGTTCCGGTACCACCCGGGCTCAGGCCACGGCGCGGGTCACGAGAGACCGCAACTCGTCGGGCATGATCCCAACGCTCCGCCCCACCTCTGCGCCGTCCTTGAACATGATGACGGTGGGAATGCTGCGAATGCCGTAGCTCTGCGCGACCGTCGGGGCATGGTCCGTATCCACCTTGACGACCAGCAGCCGACCCCGCTCCGCGCCGGCGATTTCGTCGATCATCGGTGCCAACATCCGACAGGGGGCACACCAGTCCGCATAGAAATCCACGAGCACGGGCACGTGTGCATCGAGGACGGTGCGTTGGAAATCCTCTTCCTGGACCTTGACGGGCCTGTCCAGCAGAAGTGGCTTCTCACAACTGCCACACGTGGGGCGCGCGTCGGCGCGCCCCACGTCCACTTTGTTCAGCGTCAGGCAGAAGGGACACCGTACGGTGGCGGTCCGGTCTGTTCTCTCACTCATCAGGCCCCTTCCCTACCGGTACTCAGAACTCGAACTGCAGCCGCGTCAGGATCAGTCGCCCGATCTCGGGGGCACCGATGAACTCCTGATGCATGCTGTCGAAGACGTTGCTTGCGGTGATCCCGAAGCTGGCCCCCGAGTACCAGGGCAGCGCGTAGCTGAAGTTCGCGTCCACCACGGTGTAGGCATCCACCTCGCCGATGTACACACCCGAGTTCATCGGGAATCCGGCCGTGAACCGCGCCCGTCCCTCCAGCGTGACTCCACTCCGGATGTCGGAGAAGCGGGCCCCCAGGGACCCCTTCCTCTTGGGGGCGTTCAGCGCGACGTCGAGCGACCCGGTGCAGTCGACCGTGCCATCTTCGTTCGCGTCGAAGCAGTCCTTGCTCACCAGCGACAGACCTCCGGTCAAGGAAAACCGATCGCTGACCAGGAACTGGCCCGCGAAATCCGCGCCCCAGAAGGTCACATCACCGAAGTTCCGATAGGTCAGGATCAGATCGGGCGTCTCCTGCCCGTCCGGAACCACCGTACCCAGTGGGATCCGTGCGTAGGCGGTGGTCAGCGCGGTGGCCAGCCCCTGGATCGCCGCTGCCGGAACCCCCTGGCCCGCCAAAGGCGCCAGGCGCTGGCCGAGGTACGCACCGAGCGTCTGGGGATCCAGGAACACCGATGGCGTCTCGACGCGCAAGGGACCGATGAAGTCCTGTACCTGCGTCCGGTAGAAGTCCGCCGACAGCAGGAAGCGCTCTCCGAGGATGCCCTTGTACCCGGCCTCGATGCTGTTTGTGATCGTGGGCTTGATGCGGCCGATCGCCTCCGGGCCCGGATCATCGAAGAACGAGGCCTCCTCGGAGTTGAAGCGCCGCAGCAAGGTACCGATTCCGCCCGCCAACGGGTTGCCACTGGTCAGCAGTGTTGGCAATGCCGGGTTCTGCAGTAGCGGCAACAGCGGTTGCAACTGCGGATCGACGGCAGCCTGCTGCAGAAGAAGCCCGACCACCGTGGGCGCGAGGGCATTGACGAAGAGCGCGCCGTTGGCCGGGAGTTGTCCGGTCTGGAACGGCGAACGCATGCACAGCTCCTGGAAGCCGCCCGCGCACGTGTCCGTGAAGGAGAAGCCGGACTCCGGCACGCCCAGGGTGCGCACGTCGTAACCCACGGATCCAACCGGGATGCGCCCGGCCAACAGATCCAGGAAGAGGTTGTTGGTGGTGGGCGTGGAGAAGGCGCGATTGAAGGTCAGGCGGAAGTTCTGGTTCTCGTTCGGGTGGAAGACGAGCGCGGCCCGGGGCGAGAAGACCAGATCCTCCAGGCGATTGTGATCATCGACGCGCAGCGCGGCCACGAGATCGAACTGATCCGAGAGGGCCGTCGTCGAGTGGATGTAGCCGCCCATCTCGTTGATGGCGTCGTCGTCCTCGTTGCGCCCGGTGATGGTGCCTTGCGTCTCCGGGCGCGTCCACTGTCCGTCCGCGCCGAAGATGAACTCCTGGCGCTCTCCGACGTTGAAGGCGTACTGGAGTTGGCTGGCGTAGAACTTGGACTCGTCGATGATGGGCTGCCCGGTACGCAGCAAGTAGGTGTCGCCGGCGTTGCTGGAGTTCAGGAAGAACTGCGCGAACAGGCCACCCTTGTTCAGTCGGGTCTGGAAGTAGGAGTAGGTCCAGTCGTCCGCCTGGCCCGCTCCGATTCCGGTGAGCTCGATGCTGGAAACCGACCGATTCATTCCCGCATTGAAGATCAACTCGCCATCGTCCCAGGGTCGGAGATCCAAGCGAGCTTCCCCGCCCCACCGCTTCTGATTGAAGTCACGGTTCCCGATGAGCGGGTTGCTCGGGTTCTGAGCCTGGGCGGCCACCTCGGCCGGGTCGCTGTACTCCCAGTCGTTCCCCTGCGAGTACTGACCCGAGACCTTGAAGCCCACGTTCTCGGAGAGGCGAACACCGGAGCGGAACTGCCCCTGGAACACCGAGCGCTCGCCGCCCGCGAAGGCGACACGCGTCCCCGGATCGTCGATCGGAGAGGTCGTGATCATGTGCAGCACGCCGCTCGCGCTGTTCGGCCCGTAGAGGGCCGCGCCGGGCCCGAGCACCACCTCGATGCGTTGCAGGTCGAGATTGTTGATCGGAATGAAATTGAAGGCGTTGACCCGGAGCGAGGGCACGCTCGCATAGCGGTTGTCGGCCATCACCAGGAGAGCACCGGAGAACACGTTGTTGAATCCGCGCGCGACCACGTTGCTCTGGGACAGCCCAGACTGCGCGACATCGACGCCAGGGAGCGCCTTGACGTGCTCCACTGGGGACAGAGCCGTCCGCTCCTCGATCGCCTCCGCACCGACGATGGTCACGGAAGCCGGCGCTTCCAACGCCTTCTCCTGTCGACGCGACGCGGTGACCACGATGGGATTGAGCACGAAGGCGGTGGAGCGCAGCTCCACGGTGACGTCCGTGGTCTGGCCTGCGGTGATGGTGACTCCGTCCACCCGGGTGGATTCATACCCCAGCAGGGACACCGCGAGCGAGTACGTGCCGGCTACGAGCGAGAACCGGAACTGCCCATTCGCATTCGTGAACACCCCGGCCGCCTGGGCATCGCCGGCTCCGAGGACCTCGACGGCAACGTCGGACAGCGCAGCCCCGGTTTCGGCATCCACCACCCGTCCGTTGAGCGTCCCCTGTTGCCCCTGGAGGGGGGTGGTCACGAGGCCGAGGCCGACCAGAGCCCCGAGCGCGAGACTCGCCAGTTTGGTACGCATCGAACTCCTCATGGGAAAGGTTCAAGGGCGGCTCGCAGAGCCGCCGCATGCGACTCGCCGCCCGGGTCCGGACGGACGTTCCCGGGGGTGGTTGGTCGAAGGTAGAGGCGGGGCTCGGGGGCAGCAACCGGTTGCAGTCCTTGAACCTTGGTCGGGTCCCGCCTGGCGATGCATGGCTCCCCCCGTCAGGTTGGGGCGCTGCCCCCGTGTCGCGGAGTCATGGATGATCGACCCCATCGCCGTGGAAGCGGTCGAGCGAGCGGCCCGCCAGATCGCGGGCCAGGTGCATCGCACTCCGATCCACACCTGCCGGGCCCTCGATCGACGGGCAGGCTCCCCACTGGCGTTCAAGTGCGAGACGTTCCAGAAAACGGGCTCCTACAAGGTCCGCGGAGCACTGAATCGTGCGCTCACGCTGCCGGACGAGGCACTCGCCCGCGGGCTGGTGACGGTGTCCGCGGGCAACCACGCCCAGGCCGTCGCCTGGGCCGCACAGCGCGCCGGGACGCATTCCGTGGTCGTGATGCCGGAATCGGCACCACGGGCCAAGGTCGAGGGCGCGCGGGGGTACGGTGCCCGCGTCGTGTTGGTCCGGGACGCAGCCGCCGCCTTCGAGGAAGCCGAGCGCTTGGCCGCCGAGGAGGGCTACACCCTGCTCCACCCGTTCGACGACCCGCACGTGATCGCCGGCCAGGGCACGGTTGGACTGGAGATCCTGAGTCAGGTGCCCGACGTCGAACGGGTCGTCGTCCCGGTCGGGGGTGGCGGGCTGATCGCGGGGACGTGCGTCGGGTTGGGCGCGCTGCGTCCCGAGGTCGAGATCTGGGGCGTCGAGCCGTCAGGCGCCGCGGCCATGCGGGCAAGCCTCGATCAAGGGAAGCCGGTGCGCTTGACCCGGGTCGCCTCGATCGCCGACGGGTTGGCCGCGCCCATGGCCGGCGCCCTCACCTACCCCATCGTCAGGGAACGTGCCCGCGACGTGGTCACCGTGGAGGACGCCGAGATCGGTGACGCCATGCGATGGATCCTCGAGCGAGCCAAGCTCGTCGTCGAACCCGCGGCGGCGGCGGGATTGGCTGCACTTCTCGCCGGGAGGATCCCGCCCCCTACGGGCGGAGGGGTCACCGTCCTCATCCTCTCGGGGGGGAACGTCGACCCGGACCGGATCCCAGCACTGCTGCGAGGAACCTGACGTGTGCCGTCTGGTCGCCTACGCCGGACCGAAAGCGGAGCTGGCGCCTCTCCTCTTCGGAGGCCAGCACTCGCTCCGCCATCAGAGCTGGGCTCCTCGCGAACTGCTGTCGGGCTCCGTGAACGCGGACGGGTGGGGGATCGTCTGGTTCCACCGGGGGCAGCCCCTGCGCATCGCGGACGAGCGGCCGATCTGGCAGGCAGGAGAACTGGAACCGCTCCTCCGAGCACAGCGCAGCTCCGTGGCTCTGTCCGCCGTTCGCAACCGCACGGACGGGGTTCCGGGAGGTGCCGTGGGGACACCGCCGCTACTGCGGGGCGGCTGCGGCTTCGTGCTCAACGGGTTTCTGGCCGGGTATCGTGAGCGCCTGCTCCGACCCCTGCTGCACCGCTTGTCGGATCCGACGCTGTCCCTGTTGGAGGGAGCCACCGATAGCGAGTTGGTGTTCCTCAACGTGCTGGAGCGCATCCGGGCGGGAGAGACCGCACCAGACGCCCTGGCCGCGACGGCAACCTGGGTGCTCCACCTCGCGCGCGACCACGGTCTGGATGCCCAACTCAACTGTGCGCTGGCTACAGCGGACGGCGTAGCCCTGACCCGGGCCTCCAGCCGGGGCGCATCCAACAGCCTCTACCTGGGCCGGGCTTCCCCTCTCGTCCCGCGGGACGGCACCCTGGCCGCGTCCGAACCCCTCGACGACGGTGCCACTTGGGACCCCGTTCCCGAGGGGTCGTTGGTCACCTTGGACCCGGCCGGTGGGAGCCGCATCACGCCCCTCCCCGCCGGGCCGTGACCCCGGCGGGGCCAGCCGGCGCCCAGCCGTTGGCCTGGCGCACGGCGGCCGCTGGGACAGGTCTCGAACCCAGGTCCAGCCCGCGTGCCGTGAATGCCTCGTAGTACCGCGCTGCCCGCGCCCAGACGTCGGGTCCCAGGTGCAGCGGCCTCAGTCGTTCTCCCGCTTCCAGGGCCAATTCGAAGGCCCAGCAGGCCCGGGCTCGGCGCCGGGGATCGGCCAGGCCGTCCCGGGCCGCACCCGCCCGGTCCGCCGCCGTCGGCAGGGGGAGCGCCTCCAGCACGCGCGCGAGCGCCTGTTCGTCGTAGAGTAGGCAAAGGCTGAACACCAACGGCGCCGCGAGCCACTCCACAGGCACTGTGTCTAGGCAGCGCAGCTCCAGATACCCTCGCGGACGCACGTCGGGAAACAGGGTGCTGAGATGCGTACGCCAGGCAGTCGTCGGCTGCCCCCCCTCCACGAAGGGCGCACTTCCTGTTAGGAAGGGCTCGGCCGCCAGGGCATATTCGAGATACTCGTCGACCGGCGCCCGCCCCGGTCCCACGACGCCGGTCCGGCTCGGATCCAATGCGAGCCACTGCGCTGCGCGCACACTGCGCCAACCGGTGTCTCGTCCGTCGGCCATCGGGGAGTTGGCGAAGATCGCCGTCAGCAGCGGGGCGATGCGGTTGGCCGCGTTCCAGCGGAGGAAGGGCCGAGCCCCCAGGTCGAGGTTGATCTGCAGCGCGCAACTCTGCCGCATCATCCGGACACCCGCGTCCCCGCGCGCGTCGAAGTGGGCCTGCATGGCCCGATAACGCTCCGCCGACAGCTGCAGCGTCGTCTTCGTCAACGGCGTGACCGGATCGTAGCCGAGTGCCAGCAACTCGACTCCCTCGAGTGTGGTGAGGGGACCGTGCACGGCCTCGAGGCAGTCGATGGCTCGATCGATCGTCGGCGCCGTCGCTGTGCTCACTTCAAGCTGTCCCCCGGGCTCGAAGGAGATGCGGCAGCCGCAGGGCGCCTGGAAGGTCCCCTCCGGGTTCCAGGTCCAATTCACCCGCGCTGCGAGACGCTCCAGGCGCGCGCGCATCCCTTCCCTACCTTCCACAGGCACGCGACTTCCGACGGGCGCCATGGGTAGAAGCTCCAACTCGAAGCCGACCCGATCCGGCAGCGCCGTGGCCTGCGACGCACGAAACAGCCGATTGGCGACGTCCGCCTCCAGGACCTCCCGATCGTGATGGTTCATCCCCGAGGTCCGCTCAACGCCAGCGCGAAGCGACCGTCCCGGTCGCTCATCCACTCCTTCAGCTGCAGCCCCGCCGCCGTGCAGAGGGTCTCGACGCCCGTGCGGTCGTACTTGCAGGAGATCTCCGTACGGAGGCGCTCCCCGGCGCTGAAGTGGATCCGCTCGCCCGCTACGTCGACCGCGTGGGGCATGCGGGCGACCAGGTGCATCTCGATCCTGCCTTCCTCCTCGTTGTAGAATGCCAGATGCTCGAAGCGGCCTGCGTCGAACGAACCCTGGAAACGCCGGTTCAACACACTCAGAAGATTGCGGTTGAAGTCCGCGGTCACTCCTTGCCGGTCGTTGTATGCGCGCTCCAGCTCCTCGACGCTCTTGCGCGGTCCTGGCTTGAGGTCCACGCCCAAAAGGAAGTGATCTTCGGGAGCCATCCGTGCCCGCACCCCCGCGAGCAGTTGGATGGCGGCCTCGGTTCTGAAGTTCCCGATCGTGCTTCCGAGGAACGCGAACAGCGTCGGCGCCTCGCGCGGCTCCGGCAGTGGGTAGCCGCCCGTGATGTCTCCCACGGACGGCTGTACGGAAAGCCCGGGAAACTGTCCGCGCAGGCGTGCCGCCGTCTGCTCCAGGAACTCCCCACTCACATCCACGGGAACGTACGTCGCGGTCGCATCGCCCCCAGGCGTGATGCTACACAGCTCCTCGAGCAGCAGCTCTGTCTTTTCGGCACTGCCCGCGCCAAGCTCCACCAGCGTGCGCGGCGCCAGCTCCCGCATGAACTCCGGGGCCCACAGCTCGAGGAGCGCCCGCTCGGTGCGGGTCGGGTAATACTCTTCGAGCCGCGTGATGCGCTCGAACAACTCGGAGCCGCGCCGATCGTAGAAGTACTTGGACGAGACGCGCTTCGGCCTGGACCGCAGCCCTTCGAGCAGGGTGGACGCTTCAGACATCGCGAGCGCAGCGGAGGCCGCTGAAGATCTGGCGTCGGATCGGATAGTCCCAGTTCCGGAACGTCGCACGGATGGCACCCGGACGCGTCGCCCAGGAACCGCCACGCAGGACCTTGTACTCGTTCCCGAAGAACACTTCCGAGTATTCCTTGTACGGAAAGGACCGGAATCCCGGGTATCCGTGGAAGTCGGTGGCCGTCCACTCCCACACATCGCCGATCATCTGCTCGCACCCACAGGGCGAGGCCCCGTCGGGAAAGAATCCGACGGGAGCCGTGTCGAAGGCGAGCTGGTCGAGGTTTGCGACCCTCCCGGTCGGCATCGCATCGCCCCACGGATAGCGCTCCTTGCGCGACGCTACAGAGTTCCAGCTGGCAGCGGCCTCCCATTCGGATTCGGTCGGGAGACGTTTCCCCACGAAACGTGCATACGCCTCTGCCTCGTGGTAGTTGACGTGACACACGGGGTGATCGGGGCGCACCGGGCCCTCCCGCTCGAAGACGCGCACCGCCCAGCGCTCCCCTTCCAGCGCCCAATACTTGGGTGCCGAAACGTCCTCCGCACAGCGCCACTCCCACCCGGCATCCGACCAGAGTGAGCGCTCGTGATACCCCCCGGCATCCATGAAGCGGAGGAACGCACGGTTGCTGACCGGCGCCACGTCGATGTCGAAGGCCGGCACCTGGATCGCATGGCGGGGCCGCTCGTTGTCGTAGGCCGTCGACCGATCGTCCGTTCCGATCTCGACCAAGGCGCCGGGAAACCGAGCCATCACGCCCTCCAGCTCCTGAGCCCGCCCCCACGCCTCGGGGAACGCGCGCACACGGGGAGGAACCCAAGGGGTGCCCTTCTTGAGTTGCAGCGTCTGCAGAATGGTCTCGTTGTGCTGGTATTCGTGCTGAAGAACGAGGTGGTAGACGAAGCCCTCCTTCCGCAGCGGATCCTCGTTGAGTTCGTCGAGGCCTCCGTCCAGCAGGCGCTCGGTCACGCGCGCTCGGATCTCGCCCAGGATCCGTACGAGCTCCGACCGTCCCGGCAGGTGCAGACGATCCCGGGTCGAGCGCGGGTTCTCGAAGGGATTGTAGACGCCGCGCAGACCTTCTCCCTGTGCCTGGGTCCCCTGCAGCCGCTCGAAGAGCCAAACGTCTTCGAAGTGACCGATATGGCCGAGATCCCAGACGATGGGACTCATCAGGGGATCGTGCTGGAGCCGCAGATCCTCCTCACTCAGCGAAGTCACCAGCAACCAGGTGCGGGCCCTGGCTTCCGTGAGGAGGTCGAGAAGCTCGCCGGGATCTCGTCGGGAAAGCGGGGCTGGCATCGAGCGTCCTTCGTCGGAGCGGCGTTGGGCGGCGTCAGCACTGCCGTGCGGTGTCGATCCACACAAACGCGTTGAAGGGCAGTTCGGTTCCAACGGTCCCCACACTGTCGCGGCCGGGCGGGACGAACGTCGGCGTCAGCCCCCCTGCGACTGGCCCCCCGCCCGACGAAGCGCGGCCAACCGCACCATCGCCACGATGCCGAAGGCAGGCCCGACGGCCAGCGCCGAGAACGCCGGTCCCCAGCCCCAGCGCTCTGCCAACCAGGGCGTCCCCTGGATGGTCACCATCGTCAGGAGAAAGCCCAGGGACGTCTGTAACGTCAAAGCAGTGCCTGCGGCGTGCCGAGGGGCGACCTCGGTGACGAGCGCGGAGAACTGAGCCGAGTCGGCGACCACGGAGAACCCCCACACCCACGTCACGGGGACCAGGAGCAGCAGCGACGCGTGCTGGAGCCACCCGACCGAGAGGGCGCAACTGCCACTGACGAGCAGGGCCAACGCCGCAATCCGTTCTCGCCCCCATCGATCGGCGCCGCGGCCGGCGACCAGAGACCCGGCCGCGCCGATCCCGATCGTCGAGAACGCGAGCAGGCTGGCCAGCCCGGGTCCGTGCGCGGGATGCTCGGAGAGTACATCACGATAGAAGAGCTGGATCGCGGTCCAGACCGCGTACAGCTCCCACATGTGCCCAAGATAGCCGGCGGTTGCCAGCCGCACGGGCCGGTTCCGCGCGACTTCACCAACGAGGTTCCACGCGAACGGACGGCGCTCGAACACGTGAGGTCCGTCCCGGTAGAAGGCGAGGACAGTCAGCCCTCCCACGATCGAGAACGCGGAGGCGGCGAGCACCACGGTCCGCCAGCCCAGGCGATCCACGCCCACCCCCAGATAGGGCAGCGCCTTGCCGAGGGTGAGAGCCCCGACGATGGCGCCGATGGCGAGCCCCCGGTCGGCCTTGAACCACGTGGCGGCCATCTTCATGGCCGGCGGATACACACCAGCCAAGAACACGCCGGTCGCGAGCCTGGTTGCCGCCGCCCAGCCGAAGTCGGGCGCCAGCACCAGCGCCGCGTTGCTGACGCCGGCCAGCAGGGCGGAGACCGCGAAGTAGAGACGAGCGGGTAGGATGTCCGCAATGTTGAGCAGAGCGGCCAGAGCGGTGCCACCGACAAAGCCCAACTGCACCAGTGCGGTGAGCGCGGTCGCCTGTCCCCCGCTGAGGTCCAGGGTGCGCTGCAACTCTCCCGAGAGGGCGCTGGCGGTGAACCAGACGCCCATTCCCAGGAGCTCCGCCCCCGCCAGAAGGGCGAGCGCCAGCGCGGCCGGACCCCGCAGCTCCTTCATCGACCAGGAAGAAGCACGGAGTGCGTCGCCGAACTCAACGGACGATGTCGGCCTGTGACCTCGGCTTCATCTGCCAGGACCCTGCCCCAGTGGGCACCAGCACACCCGTCAGTCGGGAAGCGACCGAATCCGGCAGCAACCAGGGGAGGTTGAAGGTGATGTCGTCGTCGAAGACGACCTCCAGCACTCCGGTGCCGTCGTTCACGCGCACCACCCGATCCCCGCTCGGCGCAGTCAGGGTGTCGATCACCGTGGCCACCCGGACCTGCACATGGTTGGCGTCCAGCGCACCGCCATTGGCGGAAGCCGCCGCCACGGTAGAGACGATCGCGGGCGTGGGCGTTCCCGTCCGGACCAGGACCTGCGAGGTCACCCCATCCAGGACGGGCTGCCCGAGGTATCGCGCAGTCCTCCCGGTGAGGCGGACGCTATCGCCCTCCGTCACCAGCGGGAAATTCCGGAGCGTGTTGATGGCCCGGATCGCAGTGGGACCATTGGATAGGTGAATGGTGCTGTCTCCGAAGGCCACGCGCGAGTTCAGCGCAAACCCTTCGATGGTGACCTTCTTGCCCACGGGCAACAGCCGAGCTTCGGCGATCGAGACCTGCGCGAGCGCCAGCCCGACCCCCTTCGTTGTATTCACGGTCGGACGCACGTTGACCGGGGTCGTGTCCGCGTCGAGAACGAAGAGCGTGTCACCCAGCACCAGTGTGTCCACTCCGATCCAGTAGGTTCCTACCGGTAGATCGGCGAATGTGTACTGTCCGTTGACGTCACTCACCTCGGTCGCGAACGCCTCACGCGCCCCGCGCACAGTCATGCGCACGGGAATCCCGGGCACCGATGGATCGGCGGCGTCTTCGCGGTTGTTGGCGTTCGCGTCGAAGTACACGCGTCCTACGACGTTGCCCACAGCCTCGATCTCCAGGATGTCCCCCGAGTCGGGAGCCGTGCAGGCTACGGCCAGCGCTACTCCGGCGACGACGCCGGTGCTCGCCCATCCCCAGCGCGTCATCGTGCGCCTCCAATGCGTAGTCCGATCCGGAAGTAGCGCCCTGCGTCACGTCGCAACAGCACGTCGCCAAAGCCGGCGTTGGCGGTCAGCGGGACCACCGTCTCCGCGCCGATCTGGCTCAGCGTCTGCGTTTCGTCCACGAGGTAGAGCGCCGCGTCGCGCACGCCGGTTTCCGCTTCGATCAGATTGAGCGCGTCGAGGGTGAGCTCGGCCACCTGATTGCCCACGCGGAACGCGGCCACCCGCAGGCGGACGTCCAGTCCCTGCACGGCCGGGCCGCGACACGCGTTGCGCTCGAATGGTCGCCCGGATGTCGCGGCCGTACAGCCGAATTCAGACAGGGCGCCACCGGTCTCTGGTCCCCCGGCGAAGGCAGGATCGTTCCGGTCGGCACCGTCCGCGTTGGCGTCCACGCCGGGCCGGAACCCGGGCGTGAACGGATCGCCCGAGCGGAATCGATACAGCGCACTCAGGGTGCCGCCTTCGAGGAACGGCAGGCGCAGGCCCACACCCGCCACCAGGCGATGAGGAACGTCGAAGTCACTGCGCCCTTCGGCCCAGGGGTCGGAACCCTCGATCAACCCCGGATCGACCATGGCGTCGAAGCTTCCGTCACGCGCCCCGATCAGGTTGTCTTCGGTCTTCGAATAGGTGTAGCTGCCGAAGAAGTCGCTATTGGCCGTGTGCCGGTCCACGGCGATCGTCGCAGCCGAGTACAGCGACCAGCCGTCGCTGTTGATGGCCACCGCGCGCTCGACCGAGGGGAACCGGCGATTCAGCGAGGCACGCGAACGCAGGAGGCTCCCGGTCTGCGCCAGGGGTCCGTAGAGGGGGCGTCCGAACTGATCCGTGCCGCCCGAGGCCAAGGCGGTGTTGGCATCTGCCATGCGCTGGAGAAACTCGGTTCTCCGGAAGACGCCTCCCAGGTGCAACGACGTGCCGGAGCCCACGCTGCGGCTGAACCCCACGGACCCACGTGCGGTGCGCGGCATGCGCAGGTTCGGTCCAAGAAGGGCGACGCGCCGTGCGCTGTAGACGTCCGCGGGAGAGGGGGCCGACGGCCAATCGTCCAACCCTGCGACTGCCTGCTCGACCACCGTCCGACCGTCCCCGACCAGCAACTGATAGATGTCCGTGGGATCGACGGGGGCCATCGAGAGGCCGACCGATCCGCGCAGCACGGTCACTCCATCCTGGGCAACGTCCCAGAGGAAGCCGAAGCGCGTCCCCAGACCAGAGAGCGAAGACACGGAATCCGAGCCCAGGGCCGTCAACGAATCCCACACCAACCCGGTGTTCCAGCGACTCTCCGGGAGCTGCTGGGTCGTGGTCTGGACACCGAAGGTGATGTCGAAGCCCGGCGCCACCGCCCAGTGGTCCTGCGCGAACCCGACGAAACGCACCATGTTGAACGAGGTCGATTCTCCGCCCGGATCGGCGGAGAGCCATGCACCCTCGCCACGGGCGAGATCCGAGGGCCCGCCGAACAGGAAACTGCCCGCCCGGTCCGGACCGGCCGTGTAGCTGTAGCGGGGCACGACGAAGCGCCCGCCGACCTTCAGTTGGTGCTCGTCCCAATCCACATGGAGCGTGGGAGCCGCTGTCAACGCGGTCCGCTCCACCTCCGCAGGCAGGGACGGATCTGTGCCGATGGGAATGCCCACACTGGCCAGCGTGGTCCGAGGAAACGCCTCTCCACCCAGCCCCTCCGATCCCAGGCTCGCTCGACGACTCGCCTCGACCCCGATCCTGGCCTCCAGCGTCATGTTGCGGGCGACCCCGGCGAAGACGGTCGCACCGACAGACGCGTCCCGCCCCTCGGTGACGCCGACCTGCCCCGCACTGGCCGGGATGCCGATGCCCAGCGGTTCCGGCGTTCGCAGCGCGGCCAGGTTCGCGCGAATGTGGAAGCGATTGCCCCCGCGTAGCGCCCAATCGAGGCGGCCGAAGGCCGACACGGCCTCGAACGGCTCGACGTAGGCGCTGGCCAGTTCGGCAGGGCTGCCGGACCAGGGGTTGGCGAGCGTCGCGGGACGAGGTGTTTCGGTGCTCCACCCCTCGACGCCCAGCACGAGTTGGGTGGTATCGGCGACGATCGGCAGGCTCACGCTCGCGCCACCTCGGATGGACCGGCTGCTGGGCACGGTGCCCGCGAGGGCGCTGGAGCTCCAAAGACCACCCCCGCTGAAGTCGCCGAACGCCTCCACCTCGGAGCGATCTCCACCGGCCCGCGTGAGGCCGGAGATGATGGCCCCGCCCCAGTCCACCCATTCCACATCGGGTTCTCCGGTCACGATCTCCACGCCAGAAAACGCCGAGCGGGTCAGGGCCAGAGCCGCCAGCGGATCGCTCGCGGTACCGGGTAGGCGCGCCGGCTCAACGGCGATCCCGTCGATATAGAAGCGTGTGAATCGCGTGGGCAGGCCCTCCGGGGAGAGGTCCTCGGAGACCGCGGTGGAGAGCCGAGCCAGGTCGGCGAGAGTCCGCCCCTGGTCGGGGAGGTCGGCCACATCGAGACGGGACAGCCAGCGTCCCGACCCGGGTCGGATCCATCCCGCCGCGCCGCCAGAGAACCCAACCGTGTCCACTTGCGTGACCGGCGGCGCCTCAGGCTCCAGCACCACCGTGAATCGGGAGGAGCCGCCGGGGCGCACCGGGACGCCGCGTACCAGCTGGGGCCGGAATCCGAGCGCCTCCGCTCGCACGTCGTAGTCCCCCGGGGGGATGGCGGAGAGCTGGACCTCCCCACCCCGCCGTGAGACGGTGCGGTAGAGCGCGCCCGACCCCTGTGACTGCAGGGTGATCTCCGCCTCGAAGACCGGATTCCCCAGCGCGTCGATCACGCGCCCCTGTACCGACCCTCCCGAAATGCTCTGGGCCAGCGTAGGGGCCGGTGCCAACAGGAGGATCAGGAGCCCGCCGATGCGCCGCCAAGCCTGATCTGACCGCATGACCGTCCTTTTCTCGCAGCTGTGTGATCCGGGAGCCCGCGACTGTACCCGTCCCCCCGAAAAACGATCGAACATCTCAAGGATCATACCGGAATCGCCGACACGCGAGCGCGGCGGCCACGAACGAGCCCTGCCCGGCCGGAGGTCCGCCCCTCCCACGGGCATGTCGCGCTTCGCCGCCCGGACCGGTAAACTGGCCGCGTCGTGCCCGCCGGAAGTTCGCCCCCGGGCACGGCCTGTGCCATGACCCAGCACACGCACTCCGGGCTAGGCCCGGCCCACATCGAACTGACCCGATCAGGACCTTGACCCCCGCCACCAAGACCGAGTCGCGTCCGGAGCCCTCGCTGGCAGTCCAGTCGGCGCTGCTTACCGGCGCCCGGGTGTTCGGCTACGTTCTGGCCTTCTTCATTCCGATCGTACTGGTCCGCATCTTCTCGCAGACCCAGTTCGGACTCTACAAGCAGACGCTGCTCGTCGCCGAGACGGTCCTGCCGGTCCTGAACCTGGGCCTCAACGCCTCGCTCTTCTACTTCCTGCCCCGCAATCGTCGCCAAGGGCATCATTTCATTCTGCAGGCCCTGGTCCTGCTCTGGGTGCTGGGCCTCGCAGGCGGACTGGCGATCGGCCTGGGAGCCGAGCCCCTGGCCCGCGCTCTCTGCGAGCCTCAGTTGGCGGCGTGCGTGCCGCAGCTGGCGAGCCTCCTGCCCATCGCCGCCGCATACGTCGCGTTCTCCCAGCCGGGCGATGTTCTCCTCTACCTCCCCATCATCGACCGGCGGCCCGTGGTCGCGGCCGTGCTGACGGTCACGAACGAGGCGCTCAAACTGGCGGTCGCGGCGACGGCGGCGGTCGTGTATCGCACCGTCTCGGCGGTGCTCCTGGGCACGGTCATCCTGGCCGTCCTGCGCGCACTGGTGCTGCTCGTATACGTGCGGAGCCGCGGCCGGGACGAAGGCGGCCGGACCAACCGCGCCGACCTGCGGCGCCAGCTCGGGTACGCACTCCCCTACGCGGCAGCCGTGGTCCTCGAGATCGCCCTCACGAAGGCGCACCACTACTTCGTCTCCACCAACGTGACCTCGGCACAGTTCGCGATCTACTCCACCGGTGTGGTGCAGATTCCGATCGCGGCGCTGTTGAGCACATCGGTGGCGGAAGTGCTGCTGGTTCGCGCCAGCGCGGTCTATCCGACGGGCGACCTCGTCGAGTTGCACCGGCTCTGGATCCGCTCGGTGTCGCGGCTCTGCGTGTTCATCGTGCCGATCTGGCTCGGCGCCGAGTTCTTCGCACCCGATCTCATCGATGTGCTGTTCGGCACCTCGTATCTGACCGCCACGCCGGTGCTGCGAATCTTCCTCTTCGCGTCGCTGCTGACGATCATCATCGACCATGGCATCCTCCGAGCCGTGGGCGACACCCGTTTTCTGTTCCTGGCCAACGGGCTGGGGCTGGCGGTCTCGCTGGCCTGGATGGCCGCCACTCCAGAGCTCTACACCCTCACCGGCGCCGTCTCCGCGTATGTCGTCGGGTTCGGCACCACGCGCGTGCTCGGCCTGGCGCGGGTCGCGCATCGCCTGGGGGTGCCTCTGCATCGCTCCTTCCCCTTCCGGAGCTTGATGACGGCCGCGGTGCTGGCGGGAGTCGCAACCGCGCCGTTCTGGCTCCTGACGCGGAGTTTTGCGAGTCCATTGGCACGGCTTGCCGTCGGCGTCCCCATTGTGGCGGTCGTCTACGGCCTGCTGGTCCTGGCCACCGGCCTGGTGTCCCGAGACGAGGCCCTGCAGCTTCTGGCACGATTCCGGCTCAAGCGGGCGCCTGACACGACCTGACACCAGACGTGAGCGAAGGAGATCCAGTGTCGACATCCGAGGTGCCCCTCGAAGAACGCTTCCAGTTCGGGGAGAACTGGGCGCGCTTCCTGCGCGTGCTGAACGACGACCGGATCGCCGGGGCAGAGCGTTCGTTCGTCGACGTTCTCGGTCTGGACGACCTCAGCGGGCTCGACTTCCTCGATATCGGCTCCGGGAGCGGGTTGTCCAGCCTGGTGGCCCGCCGGCTCGGAGCGCGGGTGCACTCCTTCGATTTCGACCCGAACTCGGTGGCCTGCACGCAGGAGCTACGCAGACGCTACTTCCCGGACGACCCGCAGTGGACGGTGGAGCGTGGCTCTGCGCTGGATCCGGAGTACGGCAAGAGCCTGGGTCAGTTCGACATCGTCTACAGCTGGGGCGTGTTGCATCACACCGGCGACATGTGGAAGGGGATCGAGCTGGCCCTCGATCGGGTGAAGCCGGACGGTCTGTTCTTCGTGGCCCTCTACAACGATCGCGGGTGGGAGAGCCGCATGTGGTGGCACCTGAAGCGCCTCTACGTCGCCCTCCCCCGCCCCCTCCAAGCGCCCTACGCGGCACTCGCCATCCTGCCCTACGAGGTGCGGGACGCGCTGGGCAAGCTGGTCCGGGGTCGGCCCTTGGACTACGTCCGCTCCTGGAAGAGCGTGGACCGCGGCATGAACCGCTGGCGGGACATCATCGACTGGGTGGGCGGCTATCCCTACGAGGCCGTGAGCGTCGAGTCGGTCACGCGATTCGCGGGAGAGCGGGGCTTCACACCGGTGGTGGTGCGGGAGACCCGTGGCCTCGGCTGCCACGAAATGGTCTATCGCAAGAACGGGTAGGCACCCGCACGACTCGCGGCGGACGGTCCGCATCCCACGGACGCCCGCGCGGCGGTGTGACCTAGCGGGAGCCCTTGCCGAACAGCATCACGGGGATCGTCCGCAGCATGATGCGGAGATCCTGCCAGGCAGAGCGCCGCTCGATGTACTCGAGGTCGAGGCGGACCTTCTGCTCGACATCCTCGATGCACTGATCGTACTTGTGGTTCACCTGGGCCCACCCGGTGATTCCGGGGAGGATTCCCTGGCGACTCGGATAGGCCGGCACCTCCTGACGCAAGCGCAGGAAGATCTCGGGTTGCTCGGGGCGCGGCCCCACCAGGTTCATGTCTCCCCGCAGGATATTGACCAGCTGGGGGAGCTCGTCGAGCCGGGTCTTGCGCAGCACCTTCCCGAGCGGCGTGATGCGCGGATCATCCGCCGATGCCCAGACCTGCGGTGCATCGGACTCCACCCGCATCGTCCGGAACTTGTAGATCGTGAAGATGCGGCCGCCGCTGTCGCGGCGACGGCGATCGTGTCCCGAGCGTCCTGCGGAACGCCGATCCTCGCTCCGGCGCTGATCGAGGCCGACGCGCGGCTGCCGATACAGCACCGGACCGGGCGAGGTGACCTTCACGAGAAACGCGATCAACACCATGAGGGGGAGGCTCAGCACCAGGAGGGTCGACGCAGCCACCACGTTCAGGACGCGCCGGATCCGCTCGCGCTTGGGAGTGCTGAGCGCGGGTCCGGTCGGTCGGACCGGGCCACGTGCCGTCCGGGGGAACGGGACCCGGGCTCCGCCCGCTTCACCGGAGATGGTCCAGGGCCGGCGATCACTTCCCGTGGAAGGACCCGCCTGGGTCAAGACGTTCGTCGTCAAGGCGTCCTCTCTGATTCTCTTGGAACCGCTCAAAGCTCGGTGTCCTTCGTAACGCTTAAGGCGTAGTTCCCAATCCCATCCGGTCACGACTCCCGCCCGTAGCCGTGCAAGGGTCGTGCGGCGGGGAGCCAGTCCGGTCCGCCGGCGTAGAATCCCACAACGGCGGGCTTTTCGGGCACCCGCTCGGTCATCGGCGGCGGGAGTGCCTGTGGCCGCGCATCGACGCCTGTGGCCCGCGCGCGACAGCTCGAGCCGCACGCGCCCGATCAGATCGCGACGGATCGGTGCGACCGGGGTCGTGACGATCGGGCCGGCGTCCAACAAAACGGGCCCCGGGGAGCATTCCCCCGGGGCCCGTCCTCCCAGCCTGTAGTGCCTGGCGCGTCAGTCACCCCGCGTCAGCAGATCGTGGCGGTCGAGCCCGTGCTTCTGCATCAACCGGTAGAGCGTGGTGCGGTCGACGCCCGCGATCCGGGCCGCATCGGACATGTTGCCGCGCGCGGTCCGCACGATCCGCTGCAGATAGCCCTTCTCGAACTCCGCCAGCACCTGCTCCCGGGCGGTGTGGTAATCCTGGTTCAGCGGAACGTCGCGCAAGAGGTTCCCGGACCCGGATACCTCCGCTCCTTCCGCGCGGTCGATGAACGGAATCTGGTCCGCCTCGATGTCGACGCCGGGCTGCAGAAGCACGACGGAGTGCTCCATGACGTTACGCAGCTCCCGGACGTTGCCTCGCCAGGGACAATCCAGCAGGGCGTCGATCGCCTGATCGGTGAGCCGCGGCGCCTCCTCGTTCGCGCCGCGATGCTGCTTCCAGAACTGCTTGAGGAAATGCTCCGCGAGGACGGGAATATCCTCGGGGCGTTCACGCAGCGGAGGGATGTGGATGGGTACGACCCGGAGGCGGTAGTAGAGGTCCCGACGCAGCTTGCCCTTCTCCACCGCGGCCATCGGGTCTTCATTGGTGCCCGCCAGGAAGCGCACGTTGACCACGGCGTCCGTGGAGGTGCTTCCCAGTCTCCGGACCACACCGTCCTGGATCACACGCAGAAGCTTGGCCTGGATGGGCAGCGGCATTTCCGTGAGCTCGTCCAGGAACAGCGTCCCGCCGTTGGCAGCCTCCAGCAGACCGATCTTCTCCTTGACGGCCCCTGTGAAGGCACCCTCCACATGGCCGAACATCTCGGATTCCAGGAGGGTCTCGGGCAGAGCGGCGCAGTTGAGCGGGATCATCTCCCGGCTGCTGCGACGACTGTTGTGGTGGATGAATTGCGCAATGACCTCTTTGCCGGACCCGCTCTCACCCGTGATGAAAACCGACGCGTCCGTGCGGGCCACCTTGCGCGCCAGCTCCACCACGCGCTGGAAGGCCGCCGAAACGCCCAGAAGGTTGATCCTGCCGTCGACCGCAGCCGACTTGAGTGGGTCGCTCTGCCCGGCGCGGCTCTCACGGGCCACGGTTACGGCGTGGGCGGCGCGCCCCATCAGGATCTGGAGATGGGTCGCCGAGAACGGCTTGGGGATGTAGTCCCAGGCTCCCGCCCTCAGGGCCTCGATGCTGGACTCGACCGACGGATTCCCGGTCATCACGATGACGATCGTATCCGGATTGGCCTCCAGCGCCGACGCCAGGATCTCCATGCCGGGCACCTGGGACATGTAGAGATCCAGGAGCACCAGGTCGAACGGCTTCCGACGCAGGAGTTCCTGGGCGTCGTCCCCCCGACCACAGACCTCGACCTGATAGCCCTCTGCCCGGAGCAGGTTGCCGCAGCTCTCACGGAGGGTATGCTCGTCGTCGACGACCAGGACGCTGATGGAGCTCTTCACTTCGGCGTCGACGAGCTGGTTCGCCATTTCACTCGATCCTGCGTTTCCCACGCTGCGCGAGGAGGGCCGGCCGGAGCCCACCCGGGTCCGGGTCGCTGTATCTTCCATGATCCTCTTCTGCCGAGCCGACGGTAAAGAGGTCCCGCTCGACCCGCTCGCAGCCACGGGATTGGTGGCGTGCGGGCGACGGACCTCGAAGCCGTGGTGGCAGTTGGCAACAACTGTGCCGCACCACCGCAACAAGGCGGAGCCGGAATCAGGGGCCCGGCCGCGTGTCGCGTCCGGTCAACGCCCGTACTTTCGCCCCTGTGCGGTATGAGCGCGATCCCGGTACTCAGATTGCTGATAGAAGGAACGGACCCTCCGGAGTCGGGTGAAACACGGGCCCCCCCGGTCAGGGTACGGACACTGCGAACAAACCTCTAGCCGACCGAGCACATGTCCGAACTGCTGCCCCCAGGGGGCCACGGACCGATCCACCCCGTACCCAGCGACCCGCGCTTCGCCGGGCCGCTCCTCGACGCGCCGCCCGAGGAGGAATCCGGGGTTTCCTGGCGTCGGTACGTCTCCGCGGTCCTTCGGCAGAAGTGGCTGCCGGCCGCCACGCTCCTGATCGGAGCTCTGGCCTCGGCCGGCGTCTGGATGTGGATCCAGCCGGAGTACGAGGCTTCCGCCAGCCTCTGGGTGGAGCCCGAGTCCGACCCCCGGCGCGGGCCGATTCAGCCGCAGCAGCTCCTGCAGGAGTACGCCTGGGTCGACCTGCTGACCTCTCCGCCCGTGGTCGAGCCGGTGGTGAAGGAGCTCCGGCTGTACGTGCAGCCGACCGAGGCGAAGGACTCGGCGGCCGTGGCCCGCTTCAACGTCTCGGAGAGTCCGCTGGCCGGGGAATTCCGCCTGGCTGTGGACCCGGAGGGCGGCCGCTACACGCTGACGACCGATCGGGGCGAGCTCCTCGAACAGGGCGAGGTCGACGCACCCATCGGGCGTGCTCTGGGGTGGGACTGGAAGCCCGGCCGAACCGAGCTGACGCCGGGCCGGGTCATCGACTTCACCGTTCGGGACCCGGGAGCGCTGGCGCGCCAGCTCGGGAACCGCCTGACCCCGCAGGTGCGGGGGCCGGCGTCGTTCATCCACCTCACGCTCCGCGGGTCCGACCCGCGGATCGTCTCCGAAATCGTGAATCGAGTGGCCGAGCAGCACGTCAAGATGGCCACCGAGCTCAAGCGGGCCAAAGCGGACGACCTGACCCGCCAGCTGGCCGAACAGCGGGACCGCGTCTCCCAGGAGCTCCAGGAGAAGGAGCTCTCGCTGGAGCAGTACCGCATCCAGACCATCACCCAGCCCAATGAGCGGGCGGTGGTCACTCCCGGCCTGCAGATGACCCAGGGCCCGGTGATGCAGGACTTCTTCCAGAAGCGGCTGCGCCTGGATCAAATCGAGCAGGACCGGCGCCGGATCAACGCCGCTCTCGCTGCCGCACCGTTGAACATCGAGGCGCTGGAGTACGTCCCCTCGGTGCAGAACTCGCGGCCGCTCATGGGGGCGATCGCGGAGTTGACGACCGCCAACGCGGAGCTGCGCGTCCTCAAATACCGCTATACGGACGAGGACCCGCGGGTTGTGGAAAAGCGGAATCAGATCGAGACCCTCGAGCGTCAGGTGATCCCCGGCCTGGCCCAGACCGTCCTGGACGGGTTGGCCGCAGAGGAAGTGCATCTGCAAGAGGACGTCGATGACGCCTCCGCCGAGTTGCAGAACATCCCGCCCCGGCAATTGCAGGAGGATCGTCTCACCCGGGACGCACAGAGCGCGCAGGTCCTCTTTCAGGACATCAACAACCGCTACGAGAACGCCCGCCTGGCTGCCGCCAGCACGGTACCGGACGTGCGCGTCTGGAGCCGGGCCAGTCCCCTGGCGCCGCCGGTGCCGGATCAGCGCCTCAGCATGGTGCTGGTGATCCTGGCCGGCAGCCTCGCCATTGGCGTGCTCGGTGCGATCCTGCTCGATCGCCTGGACCCCCGGGTGCACTACCCTGAGCAGGTGACGTCCGAGATGGGGCTCACCATCCTGGGGGCGGTACCCCCCATCCTGCGCGACCCCGGCAAGCGGGGCGAGGAGAACACCCTCCAGGTGGTGGAGGCCTTCCGGGAGCTGCGCCTGAATCTGCTGTACGCCTACGGAAGCGCGGGCCCCGGACCTCTGCTCCTGACCATCACGAGCCCGGGCAGCGGTGATGGGAAGTCGTTGATCACCGCGAACCTCGGCGTCGCATTCGCCGAGTTGGGCCGCAAAGCGCTCATCATCGACGGCGACACCCGCCGGGGTGACGTGCACCAGCTCCTGGGCCGTTCCCGCAAGCCGGGGCTGACGGACTACCTGGCCGGCAACGCCGCCCTGTCGGAAATCATCCAGAAGACCGAGTACGACTCGCTCGACATCATCAGCTCCGGGTCGCGGCTGGCGCACGCGCCGGAGCTGCTGGGCTCCCTAGAGATGAGGGAGTTGTTCGCCGATCTGAAGACGCAGTACGGGGTGATCCTGGTGGATAGTCCGCCGCTGGGCGCCGGGAGCGATGCGTTCCTGCTCGGCACCCTCACGGGCACGCTCGTCATGATCCTGCGCACCGGCGCCACCAACCGGGAGCTGACCTTGGCCCGCCTCGGGCCACTGGCACGCCTGCCGGTGCGGATCCTGGGAGCCATCCTCAACGACGTGCAGCCAGGTGGTGTCTACCGCTACTACACGTCCTACCTCCCGGGATACGGCGCGACCGAGGAAGGCGACGAGTCCGAGCGGGCCGCGCTCTCGGCGGCCAGCGAGGTCTAGCCCGACCATTTCGCGAGAAGACGAAACACGAAGGGCTCCCGCGGCGATCCGCGGGAGCCCTTTTCTTCAGTGCCCCTCGTTCGCGTGTTGGACGCCTCAGGCCCGCTCGTAGCCGAAGATGCGCTGACCGTTCCCCTCGTCCTGGGCTCGGCGTAGCGCGAGGGTCGCGCGTGTGAGGAGATCCACGGGAATCACGGATGTCCCCGCGTGGCCCGGGATCGCGTACACGCCCGCACGAAGCCGCAGAGGCCGCGCGAAGAGCGCCTCGGTGGAGGGGTCCAACCGGGCCAGCAGGCGCTCGGCGAGCCGGTTGGCCCCTTCTTGATCGGTTCCGGCGGCCACCACCACGAAATCGGCGTCGCCCAGGCGGCCAAGCGTGTCGGACAGTCGGGTGGTGGCCGTGATGCCCACCGCCATCTCTTCGCTGAGCCGTTCGGCGCTACGACGGTCCAGCGGATCCCCCTCGGAGCGATCGGGCCCTACCACCACGCAGGCCACAGGGCGTTGGTAGCGGGCTGCATCTGCCGCCACCTCGCCCACGCGGCGCAGCACGCCGCGAATGTTGTAGAAGCCGGTGGTCGGGTCGAGGAGCCCCTCCTCCCGGGCAGAATCGGCGTCCATCTTGGCGGCGACGAAGGCCCGGAGCTGCGGAACCAGCTGCCCACCCTCGAACGGGGCTTCGAGCACTTCCCATGCACCCGATTCGAAGCTCTCCACCCGAGAGGCCGGGTCGAGTGCGCGCTCGGACACCATCACGATCGGGGTGGACGACCGGACGGTCGGCACCCGCGCCAGCGCCCGGACCACGTCCGGGCCCGTCGCGTCGGGCAGGATCAGGCCGATGAGCAGCAGGTCGGGGCGCACCTTGCCCAGCAGCTCCAGGGCCTGGCGCCCTCCAGCTGCACGTAGCACCGCAAAGCCGTGCCCGCCGAGGAGGTCGACCAGCGACGACGCCAAGGCGTCATTCCCCTCGACGACCAGAGCCAGAGGCGTCCGGTCGGATGTCTCGTTTTCGACCATTCGGTTGAAACCACGGGGGTGGGTCGCCGCACCGCTCACCCAACGGCCGGCAGGATTCGGCCCTGCATCTTCCATGCGCGTGTGCGCGTGCGCCAGGGGGCACGGGCACGGGCGCACAGAGCCCGCATGATGACTGGGTTCGAGCGGTCTGTCGGGCCGTGGCCGCGACCGCTCGTCTTGCGTGCTTCGTGGCAGGCGAGCGAGACTCTGTTGCGGGAACGCAACCACACTCGCCTACGTGGGGGTCGCAAGACGAGGGCGAGTGGCACAAAACGTGTTGCCAGTCTTCGCCTTCGCGCGGGGAAGCCGACCCGGGGGTCGCGGCCCCGATCTTGACCTGTGGACCTCCGCTTTCCCGCGCTAGACCCGGGGAGATCCCTGCTCCGCCCGAGAGACGAATCGGGGACGGCAGGGGCCCTGCGGTGAAAGGCCAGCGGGCCGGACAAAGGCCCAGAAACCCAGTGGAGAACGACACTCGCCATGACCAAGCACGGAGCCTTCGCCGCGCTGATGCTCCTTCTGTCGCTGTTCGCGACGGCCGGCGTCTCCGCCCAGGTCCCCCCGATCCGCACGCAGCTCGGTGGCCTGCAGATGACCCGCAGCGACCTCGAGACGCTCCTGGACCGCAACCAGGAGGTCGTGGCCTCCTCGGCGTATTCCGGGTCGATGCGTGAGCGGGCCAGGCGGGATATCGACATGATCCTCCAGCGCCTGCGGGACGGTGACTTCCGCATCGGCGATCGGATCATCCTCCTGATCGAGGGAGAGTGGCAAACCGCGGATACCTTCGTTGTGGAAGCGGGCCCCCAGATCACCCTGCCCGTGTTGGGCGCGATCGGCTTGCAGGGCGTGCTCCGTTCCGAGCTCGAGGAGCACCTCACGAAGCAGCTCTCGCGCTTCATCCAGCAGCCGGTGGTACAGGCGGAGTCGACCATCCGCCTGATGGTGACGGGAGCTGTCAACAATCCCGGTTTCTTCAACGTTCCCTCCACGCTCCTGGTGGGAGAAGCGCTCATGCGGGCGGGCATTCAGCAGGCCTCCAATCTCGATCGGGTGCGCATCACGCGCCGGGAGTTGGACCGCGAGGTCGACATCTGGGAGGGCGACCCGTTGCAGGATGCCCTCGTGCAAGGGCTCACGCTGGATCAGATGAACCTGCAGGCGGGCGATCAGTTCGTGGTGCCCGCCAATGTCAGCTCGGCGGTCTGGGGGCGGGTGGCCCGTGGGGCCATCATCCTGGGCAGCTTCCTGATCTTCGGCGTGCGCATCTTCTTCTGATCGCATCCATGCCGCACATCATCCATGTGGCCGGCGCCCGGCCCAACTTCATGAAGATCGCCCCCATCGTCGATGCCTTTGCGCGCGAGGGTACGCTTCGTCAGACACTGGTCCACACCGGCCAGCACTACGACAGCGCCATGTCGCACATCTTCTTCGACGAGTTGGGGATTCCGCGACCGGACGTCGATCTCGGCGTGGGCTCTGCATCGCACGCTGTGCAGACCGCCCGCATCATGATCGAGTTCGAGAAGGTGGTGCTCGACTCGCATCCGGACCTGGTGCTGGTCGTGGGGGACGTCAACTCCACCGTCGCCTGCGCCCTGGTCGCCGCCAAGCTGGGCGTGCCGGTGGCCCATGTGGAAGCGGGACTGCGATCGTTCGACTGGGGGATGCCGGAGGAGATCAACCGCGTCGTGACCGACCGCCTCTCGGATCTTCTGTTCACCACCGAGGAAAGCGGAAACCACAACCTGCGCGCCGAAGGCGTCCCCGACGAACGCATCCACTTCGTCGGGAACGTGATGATCGACACCCTCCTTGCCCATCGTGACCGAGCGCTCGCCACCGGGATCGTCCAGCAGTTGGGAGTCAAGCCGGGTTCCTATGGCGTGGTCACACTCCATCGGCCCTCGAATGTCGACAGCCTCGAGACTCTGGGGCCGATCGCGGAGGCGCTGGCGCACATCGCGAAGAAGCGGCCGATCCTTTTCCCTGCCCATCCGCGCACGCGGGCCAACCTCGAGCGTTTCGGTCTCATGGAGGCCCTGGGAGACGTGCGCATCCTGGCGCCGCTGGGATATCTGGAGTTCTTGGGCCTCACCGCTCAGGCTGGATTCGTACTCACGGACTCCGGCGGGATCCAGGAGGAGACCACCGTGCTGGGAGTGCCCTGTCTGACGGCGCGCCCCAACACCGAGCGCCCGGTCACGGTCACCGAGGGCACGAACCGCCTGATCGAGCCCACCCGGGACGCCATCCTCGATGCGGTCGCCTCACTGGAGAACGCTCCGGTAGGCGGTGGTCGTCAGCCACCCTTGTGGGATGGTCATGCCGCCGAGCGCATCGTCGATGTCGTCAAGGCGTTTCTGCGCGAACGCTCCGGCGCCCCTGTCAGGACGTGAGGACGCGATAGAGCGCGAAGTCGCCGCTGCGCTCCACAAGCTGGAAGCGCTCCGGGTACTCCACCACCAATCGCTGCCACTGCTCCACCGCCAGGTGCGCTTCGCCATCCAGGCTCCCCACGATCACATGCGTAAGATCGAGCGCGGCGAGTTCCTGGAACACGGCCTCGTCCACACGGGATCCGGCGAGCGGAGCGGCAGGAACGCCCACCTCCCACGTCAAGGTGCGCGCCTTGTAGAAGGCGACGCGGACGGACCTCGCTCCGGCTTCGCGGCGCACGGCCGCGAACATGGCCGCCACGTCTGCGTTCTCTCGAATCGGCACGGGTCCGGGGTCCCGAACCACGCGGCCCAACGTGAGAGCCGCCAGCGCCATCACCAACACCACGACGCCGGTCCGTGCGCGCTCCGCCCTCTGCATGGCCCAGCCGAGGAGCGCGCGCGTCCCGGCCGCCAACCCGAAGGCGATCACTGGCGCCACGGGCCAGAGGTAGCGATCGGTGCGTAGCGAGAGAAGCAACAGCATGCACACGTAGGCGAACATCAACAGCACGCCAAAGCTGCGCCACCGGCGCATCCCCCAGCGGCCCGCCCCCACTGCGATGGGCAAGGACGCGGCCAGGTGATACGCCTGGTTCAGTCGCTTCCAGGGGAAGGGATAGGCCTCCAACTCGAAAGCGCTGCGGGTGTAGAGGGAGAGGTTCTCGGAGAGTCCCACGAAGGCGGGCCCGGTCTCCTTGGGCTCCGGCGCGCGGCTGCGCGCCGTGCGCAGCGCATCCAGAACGTACTGCGGGGGCGCCGGTACGCGACTGGCACCGAAGATCAGGAAGACCCAGGCGAAGGCGCCCCCCGTAGCGACACCGGCGAGCCAGGGCTTGACCCCTTGCTCGCGCCAATTGAGCAGACCGAACGCCAGGAAGGCCGGGACCAGCGGCAGAGCCGCGATCCGGTAGAGCACGGCCATGACCGCGAGCAGCGCCAGAAGGGTCGTCCTACCCCAGCTCCAACGGCCCTCGCGGTCCGCGATCCAGGCCACAGCCCACAGCAGCGCGCAGAAGATCAAATCGGGGCCCGGAGTGGCGATGGCGTGCACCTGCACCAAAGCGACCGCCGTGACCATCATGCTCAGCGCACCGGAGACGGGGTCGATCCGACCGAAGTACAGCCCGCCGAGCAGGACGAAGGCGATGGCACCCAAAAGGGACAGCGCATCCGGAATCCAGGCCTGCTCCCCCAGAAGGGCAAACGCCGGGGCCACCGTGAGCGGATACCCCGGCGACTGTACCGGCGGGCCCACCCCCCACTGGAGCGGGGAGAACAGGTAGCCGGTATCCGCGTAGGGCCGGCCCTCGACGAGGGCGCGGGCGTGCAGCAGGTACTGGGCGTAGTCGTCCGCTTTGGCGTCCGGACCCAGCGTGGCGTCCCGGAGCCCGAAGACGAGCAGGAGCACCAAGGCCAGGACCCCGATGCGCCGAGCCAGCGCCAGCCCCCCGCTCTCGCCCCCTTCACTCCAACTCATGTCGCCACCCACACGCTGAGATCGCCCTGGCCCGGATCCAACCGGGGTACGAGACTTGCCACACCTCCCGTCCGCAAGGAGCACGCCCACGCCTGCCCAGGACCATGAGCTCGATCACGGACGCTTCCGCCGCCCTTACCGTCGTCGTTCCCTTCGTGAACCGCTGGAGCGATTTGGAGGGCTGCCTGACCGCCCTGGCAGAGCAAGAGGGCGCCGCCGTCCATGTGATCGTCGCGGAGCGCCTGGGCGGTGACGTCGCAGCTCGCATCCGTGAGCGCTTCCCCGAGACGGAGGTGTTGTCCGCGCCGCCGGGGACCACGATTCCCGACCTGCGGGCGATGGCCTTCGACCGGGCCCACTCGCCGTCGGTTGCGGTGATCGAGGACCACGTTGTGGTTCCCAGGGATTGGGCGAAGCGCATGCTGGCCGCCCGCGAGACGGCTCGCGTCGTGGGGGGAGCCGTTGCCAACGCCGCCAGCGAGCGCTGGGTGGACGAAGCGGCTTTTCTCTGCGAGTACAGCCACCTCCTTCCCCCGATTCCCGCCGGGGTCGTCGACGGCATCACCGGCAACAACACCGTCTACGACCGCGCTTTGTTGGAGAAGCACCATGACGTGACCCACGCGGGTCTCTGGGAGAACCACCTTCACGACGCCATCCGTGCCGACGGCGTCGACCTGGTGTGTCACCCGGATATCGTCGTGGGCCACAAGATGCACTACACGGTTGGCCTCTACCTCTCGCAACGCTACCTCTACTCCCGCTCCTACGCCGGAGCGCGTGCGGCCGCCAGTCCGTTCCCCAAGCGGATGGCCCTGGCCCTGGCCTCCTTCGCGCTTCCGCCCTTGCTCTTGATGCGCATCGTGCGCCGTTGCCTCGACAAGGGCGTGGATCGCGGAGTCCTGCTGCGCTCTCTGCCCCTGCTCGCGCTGTTCGTGGGCGGCTGGGCCTGGGGCGAGGTCGTCGGATCCCTGCTCGGACCCGGCGACGCACTTTCCCGGATCCGCTGAGGGCGCGTTGCCTCGTCTCCCCCCGCTCCCGATATTGAGCGTAGGTGAGCCGTGATCCCACAGACTCAGGACCCCGTGACGAACGACGGCAATCAGATCCCTCGCACGCTGGCGATGGCCTTCGCGCCCCTCCACAAGCGGGCCCTCGGCACGGCAGTGGGCTTGGCCGTCGGCCTGGTGATCTTCCTGGTCACGGCGGTGTACCTGCTGCGCTCTCCCGACCCCGGCTTCGATCTCGGGCTCCTGAACCAGTACTTCTACGGCTACACCGTGAGTTGGGCGGGGGCGTTCATCGGGGCCGCCTGGGGCTTCCTGGTGGGCGCCGTCATCGGCTGGTTCATCGCCTTCGTCCGGAACCTCGTCCTGGCCGTGTCGGTCTTCGCGGCTCGAACCCGCGCCGAGTTGACCGCGACCCGCGACTTCCTCGACCACATCTGAGTCCCCTGCAGAGAGCGAACCCGGTGTCTACTGAGCAGGATGCGCAAGAGCTCGAGCTGGCGCTTCGGAAGCTGAATGAACGGGCCTGGGGATGGGCCTTCGGACTACTGTTGAGCTTCGGGCTCTTCTTCGCGACGGTCTTCCTGGTGCTGAAGGGCGGAGTCAACATGGGCCAGCACCTCAGCCTGCTCGGGATCTTCCTCCCGGGCTATCGCGTCTCGTGGGCGGGGGCCTTCATCGGCTTCGTGTACATGTTCGTGATCGGCTACGGTCTGGGTCGGCTCGTCGGCAGCGTCTACAACCGTCTGGTCGGCTGAGGACGGCCTCCTCGCCGCCGCCTCCCCTCACCCCTCGGTTACCCGCTCGGCGATCCGCACGGCATTCGCCATCAGCGTGAAGGTGCCGTTCTTGGCAGGTAGGAACGGGAACGTGATCCCGTCCACCAGATAGAGGTTGTCCACGTCGTGGCTCCGCCCGTCCGCGGAGGAGGTGAGCGGCTGCACCTCCCGCCGCATCGGCAGCAGGCCGGCGTAGTGCACGCTGGCCCCCATGGGCCGCACGTGCATCATCCGCGCAGGCGCCACGCATCCGAGCGCCCGCAAAGCCCGTCTCACCCGACCGAGTGCATCTCGCATGCGGTCCGGCTCGTCGGCCGGGGGCGCGTACTGTAGCTCCAGCGCTGGCAGGCCGGAGGCGTCCGGGGCACCCAGTCGAGCCCGATTCTCGGCGCGGCGCGTGTCGTGGAAGTTCACGTTGACAACGCCCAGCGCCGCGTGCAGCACGTTGGTGACACGCAGAGAATGCGCGAGTGCGAACGGTAGCTGTTGAGCCACGGGGTGCAGGAGCGCGGTCTTGAGCGTCGTGATCTGACAGTGCACGTAGTGGCGCGGGTCCTCCGACGTCAGTCCCATCCCGAGCAGATGGTATTGATAGGTCTGTGGATCGTACCGACGCCCCAACATCCCCAGGTTGACGAAGGGAACCAGGACCTGGCGGTTGTCCATCAAGCCCGTGAGCTCCGGAGCCGATCCGTCTCGTTGGAACAGCGATCTCAAGAAGATCCGAGCGCTCGACAACGTTCCGGCGGCGAGCGCGACACGCTCGGCGGGGAGCCGCCAGGGCCGGCCCGTCTCCACCTCGACCCCCACCACCGCGACGGCGCGGCGACCGTCCAGCTCCAGGGCATCCACGCGAATACCGGGTCGATACTCGAAGCCTTCATAGCGCCGGCACTCCGCGAGCGTGGTCGACGGTGTGTAGAGTGCGTGTGTTGGACATCCCCACAGGCAGCGGCCCAGCCGGCCACACGCCGGCCTCTCTCCGAGCGGGCGACTGAGCGTGGCCACCCGGGTGCGCCCCATGTAGCACCGCAAGCGCGCCTGCAAACGGCCGCGACGCCGACCGTACGCCGCCATGAGGCGCGTCGAGTGCTCATCCAGCGGCAAAGGCGGCTGCAGGTGTTCATGCACAGGGAAGAAGCGGGCCAGGTCGTCGGCCTCTCCGCTGACGCCGATGCGCCCCGCCACCTCGTCGTAGGCCGCGAACATGTCGTGGGGGGCCACCGGGAAGTCCGACAGCTCCGCCTCATTCAGCGGGTAGCACCCCGCCGTCCAGGTCTCGGCCAAGCCCCCAAGCGCATATGAAAACAGTGGGTCGAAGCCCTGGCTACGAACCTCGACGCCCGGCGGCTGTGCGAAGATGTACTGCTTTCCCGGCGGGAATCCGTAGAACTCGGAATCGTCGTCCGGGAGGACCACGCCTTCGAGCCGATCCCCCAGGAAGTATCCGGCCGGATCGGGAAGCTCCTCTTTGAGCTCGACCATTCCCCGCTGCGGGAGCGCAGGCGGCGGTGCGGTGAAGCCCACGTCGAGCAGCGTCACCCGCACCCCTCGCCGAAGCAGCGTCAGCGCGAAGTGGAGCCCGCTCGGTCCGGCGCCCACCACCACGACGCCGCTCATGGCGTCGTCGCCCGGGAGCGGAGATGCGAGGGCCCGAAGCGGACGACGCCGACCGACAAGCGGAAGAGCGCCGCGACGCCCGCCCCGACGAGCGTCAACGCGGCCGGCAGCCGCCCGAGCGGTGCCTGCTCGAACACCCGGTGATGAGGGGGAAGCGTCTCTGCCAGCGCGAAGAGGAGCACGAGCTTCCTACGGAGCAACCCCCGTCGGTCGAACAGAGCGGCATAGGCGTCGGCGACCCGGGCCCAGCCCGGCCCGCGACGAGCGGTACCCAACAACGCCTGGTCCAACGCTGTCCACGGCCGCTGAAAGGAAGGATGCCCGTGGCCCAGCCTGTACTTCTCGATCAGCACCGGAGTGGCCGGCTCCCCCGTAAGGGCGAGACACAGGATCCGGCACTCATCCTCGAGGGTCGCGGCATCCTCAGCGGGGGTCATGCGAGGGCGTCCCGCAGCGTCGTATCGAGGTCACGGAAGCCGGCCATGCGGTCGGCTACCCAGGGATGGGGCTCGGCCACGGCATCCTCCACGAAGGACGAAAGCTGGGCCGCCGTGACGGGCGAGCGGTCTCCCAGCACGGCACGCAGTAGTCCCGCCATCAGCCGCAGCGGGGCCAATGGGATGGGCAACCGAGGGGCTCCCCCCTTCCCTTTGACGACTCGAATGCGGCGGAACAGGTCGGCCATGCTGACCGTTTGCGGGCCTCCGACTTCCAGGACCTGGCCGGCCGGCATCTGCTCCGCCAACAACAGCACCGCTGCCAGATCCCGCACATCGACCGGCTGTAGGCGCACCTTGCCACCGCCCGGAAGCGGGACCATCGGCAGACAGGCCAGGCCGGCCAGCTTGTCCAGGTTGGGCGCACCGCGTCCGAGGATCAGCGTCGGGCGGACGATCACCCATTCCAGCGCCGAGGCACGGACGAGGCGCTCGGCCTCGAGCTTGGAGGCAGCGTACGGGTAGTCGGCGATGGAGCTGAAACGAACGGCGATGCTCGAGACGAAGACGAAGCGACGCACACCGGCTGTGCGGGCCGCCTCCAACAGCGCCCGCGTCCCCTCGACGTTCACCTCAGCGTAGGCCTCGGGTGCGGCAGCGCCGGTCTGGGCCGCGAGGTGCACCACGGTTTGAACGCCGGACAGGGCCGCCGCACCGACGCCGCGGCGAAGGTCACCTGTGACCCAGTCGACCCCGTCGCGGGCGGGGCCCCCGGCGCGGGAGAGCGCCCGCAGGGGCGTGTGAGCGGTGACCGCCTGATCGACCAGCGCCCGGCCCACGAGACCACGGGCGCCCGTCACGCAAAGAAGGCTCACGGGGGGCGTGTCAGAACGTCCGTGGAGGCGCACCCGCCGACGCGGACTCCGCCGTCAGGTTTACGCGATCGGCCACCACGTACATGGGGCGCGGCTTGATCTCATTGAAGATGCGACCGATGTATTCGCCGAGGATCCCCAGGCAGATCAGCTGCACTCCTCCGAGGAAAAGCATCGCCACCATGATGGTGGCCCAGCCCTCCACAGTGACTCCCACGGCTTTCTGCACGAAGACACTGACGAGATACACGAAGGCGAAGGCCGACGCGGCGTAGCCCAGCCAGGTGGCCAGCTTCAGGGGGACAGTCGAGAACGCGGTGATGCCGTCGAGCGCGAACTTCAACATCTTGCCCATCGGGTACTTGGTGGCACCGGCGAAGCGCGCTTCGCGCCGGTACGGTACGCCGGTCTGCCTGAACCCTACCCAGCTCACCAGTCCACGCACAAAGCGGTCCTTCTCGCGCATCAAGCGCAACTCCAGCACCGCTCGCCGACTCATCAGGCGGAAATCGCCGACGTCGACCGGGATCTCGATCTTCACCAGACGTTTGAGCAGCCGGTAGAACGCCGCGGCGGTCCACAGCTTCAACCGGGTCTCCCCCTGCCGATCCACCCGCTGGCCGTAGATCACGTCGTAGCCCTCCTCGAGCTTCGCGACCATGTCGGCAATGACCTCAGGCGGGTCCTGGAGATCGGAGTCGATCACTGCCACCGCATCCCCGCTCGCGTGATCGACTCCAGCGGTGATCGCGATCTGGTGACCGAAGTTGCGAGAGAACCTGAGCACCTTCACCCGCGTGTCGCGCCCGGCCAAGGCGTTCAACAGAGCGAAGCTCTGGTCCGCGCTGCCGTCGTCCACGAACACCAGCTCGAGGTCCCAGCCCGGGATGGTCGACAGCGCCGTGGTGGCCCGGTCGTAGAACGCCTGGATGACCTGCTCTTCGTTGAAGACCGGCACCACGACCGAGAGGAGGCGCCCAGCGCCCTCCCCTGCTTCGGTCCTGGTCTCGGTCCGCCCGGAGGCAACCTCGGTGTCCACGTTCATGGGCGTTCCTCTCGATAGGTCCGCATCACGTCCGACATCGGCTTCCCGACCCGCAGGATGGTGTAAGGAGCACGCACCTCGCTATACCTCGCCCCCGCCCGCCGTCGTGCTGGCGAGCCGCCGCCACATCCACCAGGTCGCCAGTCCCACAAGGGTCAGGAGCACCGGTGGGAGCCAGGCACTCGAAAGCACGGGAGTGCCCTCGGGCCGGGTCATGCGCAGCACTGTGAGCCAGGGTAGCTGCACTCCGTCCCTGAACAGGATCGCCCAGGAACTGAAAGCCTGCTCCCGAACGGAGGCGATGACCCAGGAATGGATCAACGCCGCCGCAGCCACCCCCCGGAGGAGGTTGCGGGGCAGCCGCTGCAGATGATCCACCGCCGTCATGAAGAGGAAGGGCACGATCGGCAGTAGATACCGGAACCCTGTGTTCCACTGCATGCGTGAGTACTGATTGGCAGCGCAGAAGACCAGGTAGGCCAGGACGAAGGCGGCGATGAACCACCGCTCCGGGCGCGGTATCACCAGCTTGTCCCGAGCATACCGCCAAGCAGGCAGCAATCCCAACGCCAAGAGAGGCGCGAAGGGCACCATCCCCCACCGCGGGGAGAACAGGTTGAGCAGGAAGAGATCGGGCGCGGGCCAGGCGAATCCCCGCCACCCCCGATCGGTGTAGCTGACGTCCGGCATCCAGTACTGCCCGGGAAGGAACGGATTGCGGAACATCGCCCACTGCGAGAACAGCAGAAAGGCGACGGGCGGGACGCTGCCGAGCACGAACGGGATCGACTCCCGGAAGGAGCGCAAGAACCCGACTTCCTTCCAGCGTACTCCCACCAGATACCCGTAGAGCGCCAGCAACGGCACCACACCGCTGTAGTCGGTAGCCAGGGCGATGCCCGCAAGGAGACCTGCCCAGGTCCTGCGGCCCAACGAAGCCGGCGCTCCGGCCTCACGCGGCCACAACAGCCAGAACGCCCCGAAGGTCGCGTACATCGTCACCATGTTGTGGCTCAACGCCGAGGTGCGAAAGAAGATCGGCGTGGCGAACCCGAGCAGGAACGCATACGTGGTGGCTCTGCCCTCGGACAGGCCGCGGCCTCGAAGCATCTGGAAGAACAGCACCAGCATCAGCGCCGACAGGGGAGCCATGAAGAGCCCCGTCGTGATGGCGGTGGCCCCGCCAAAGCGGAGGTCCAGACCCTGTTGCGTCACCCGCTCGAAGAAGGCCTTGCGGTTGGGGTGGTTGTCGTAGGTCCGGTACTCCCCGCTCGGCGCCTCTCCGGCGCCCAGGGTGCTCCGCCGCCGAATCTCCAGGAAGTCGAGCGGAGCATCCAGGAGATAGAGTGGCACCGCTGCGAACAGGGACGTGATGACGTTGTTGCCGACGTAGGCATGCCCGTCCGTGTGGACGAAGATGTCCGGGTGGAAGCCCGCGTACTCGTCCACGCGTAGATCGTGATGGTCCACCAGCGCGAATGCAGGGTAGTGCTCGCGCTCCACGTTCGTGGCGAAGAACGCGCTGAACAGAACCCAGGCAGCCACGAAGATCTGCACCGCCCGGCGCGATCCCAGATCGATTCGATTCACTGGCATCTCACACGCTCCGTCCGGTGACCGTGCCCGTCGCTTCCCCGGCGGCCCAGGCCACGAGAAAGACCAGGATGGCGGGAGTGGCCGCGAGGAACCGTCCCAGGGAACGGCCACGTCTCTGCAGGCGCTGCACGAGCAGCCGCGTCCAGACTACCAGGGGCAGCACTGGAGCTGCCGCCGCATGAACGAGCCTGGAGAAACCGGAGTCGGTGCGCGAGCGCGTGTACCCAAACACCCGTCCCCAGTGGAAGCGTTCGGCCACCGCGGCACGAAGGCCGATGTGCACGCGGCCGTGCTCGACCACCACACTGGGATCCAACACCAGGGGCTGCCCTTCCTGCTGAACGGCCCAATGGACGACGGTCTCGTGATAGCGCTCTTCCCACAGGGAGCGGGTGGACTCCAGGATGGGACGAGCATAGGAGACGTTCACGTCGCTGACGTGGGCTCGAGGCCCTGCCGCGAAGGGGAGCTGATACCGACCGTAGTCGCAGAAGTAGACCGCCCAACCGAGCAGACCCTCCACGCGAGGCTCGACTGCACCGCCCAACGCGCCCACGGGCGACCGCCGATGCGCGCTCACCAACTGCCGGGCCCAATCGGGGCGAGGCACGGATCGGTCTTCGATCAGTGCCACGTGCGCGCCCTGCGCATGTCTCAACCCGTGAGCCCGCCGACGGTCGTACAGCTCGTGCTGTCCGCCTTCGTGCCGAGCGCTCACGGGAATGGTCCCCATGGCCAAGGCACGCACGCCTTTCCATCCCTGTACCTGCTCTTCCACCCCGGGCAGGTTGGAGTCGTAGGGGACCAGCACCTCCATGGACGGTGCATCGGCCTGAGCGGCGAGCGCGGTCAGGCAACGCCGCAACGCTGCTCCTCCCTCGACGATGGTCACGATCACCGTAAGCTCCGGTCGGTCCATGGCTCCTCAGCGGCTGGCCGCTGCCATCATGCCCAACGCCGGCAGGTGCACCGCCTCACGCGTCTCGGTACTCGTCCGCACCGCCGCTGCCACCTCCACGGCCCGCAGACCGGCGTAGCCGTCCGCGAGCGCTTCCCCGCCGGAGCCGGCAACCCTGCGATGGAAGTCGTTCAGCTCGTCCTTGAACGACATGAGGGCGGTGGACGTCCAGCTCTTGAGCTTCTCACGGATCATGATCTCGGGGTAGAGCTTGCGGACCTTCTTGCGCGGCCCCCCCGGACGCTCGTGCGTGATGAGGAGATTCTGCATGGGTGCGTAGAAGCCCCGGACCATCCCCAGGTCCCCATAGGCCTCGACGTAAAAGCCGTATCCGCGCCACTCGTTCCAGGTGGCCAGGTACCAGACCGGGACTCCCTCCGGGCTGCGAAACACCGCCACGGCATCGTCCTCGGAGCCGTCCACCTTCCAGACCCGGTTGGACATCACGCCATAGACGTCGGTGATCTCACCGACTACATAGCGCGCCAGGTCCGTCATGTGGATGCCGACGTCCATCATGGCACCCCCTCCGGACTCCGGCGCCTTGTACTGCCAGTCGGCGCGAAAGTTGTGGAGCCCGTCGTGCCCTCCAAAGACGCGCACATGCTGCAGCGCGCCGATGGCGCCACGGTCGATGGCACTCTTCAGGAACTTCATGGACGGGTAGTAGCGGTGGTTGAAGCCGACGGCGAGAATGCGGCCCGACTTCTCCGCCGCTTCGACGATCCGCCGGCACGAGTCCACCGAGTTGGACATCGGCTTCTCGCAGAGGACGTGGACCCCCGCGGACAACGCCTCGACGCACGCCTCCTCGTGGAAGTGCACCGGCGAGGAGACGATCAGCGCATCGATCCCTTCGGACAGGAGCTGCGCGACCGAGTCGGCGACCCGCCCACCACTTCCCTGCAGGGCCGCCTGCGCAGCGGCGCGGTCCGGGTCGAACACGCCGACGAGGTCCGAGCCGGGATGCTCCCGCACCGACTGGGCTCGCAGTTGGCCGATGACGCCGGCTCCTACCACTCCAAAACGCATGTGTGCTCCTCGAGTTCGACGATCTCGGCTACGCGGCGCTCTCCGCGAGGGCCGCAACGGGGCGGCGTCTGCGCCCCAGGATGAATGCGATCAACCCTCCCACCAACCCACCACTCAGAATCACGGCCTGGAACACCAGGCCGGCCGCAAAGGCGAGGACCGGGGGAACCCCGAACGGGGCCAGCAATGCCGAGAGGGCGGCTTCACGGATGCCGATCCCTCCCTGGGTCACCGGAACCAACGCGGAGATCTTCGCCATGGGCCATGCGAAGAACCATGCGTTCAAGGCAATGTCGATGCCGCAGGCATGGCCCAACCAGGCATTCAACAGGACCAGTAGCCCCTGGAGCGTGAGCCCCAAGGAAAAGGCGACGGCGACCTGAATCGGGCGCTTGGCCAGCTCTCGGACCGCTGCCCGCACCCGAGCCAGAACCCTGCGCACTCGGAAGGGAAAGCGCCGGGCCGGAAGGAGCGCCACGAGCGCGAGTCCGGTCAGGCCCACAACGATCCCTGCTCCGGCCAGCCACCAGAAGACACGGCGCGACTCAGGAGTGAGGGCACCGGGAAGCAGCAAGCCACCGACCGCAGCCAGGACTGCCAACCCGGCCACATCGAGCATCCGGTCCAACACGCTGCCGAGCAGCAGGCCCGCCCGGCCTTTGGCCAGCTTCAGGGCCAGCCCCGCGCGCACGGCATCGCCTCCCACCAGGGACGGCAGGAAGGTGTTCCCGAACAACCCGTAGTAGTAGCACCGCACGGCATCGGGGAATCGGAAGCCGCCCCCGGCTGCGTTCACCATCAAATGCCACTTGGTCACACCCAGCAGATGCAGCGTCAGGTAGGCGCCGAGCGCGAGCGCCCAGGCAGCAGGCGGGATCCGTCCCAGCGCCTGCTTGAGCTCGTCGACGGGGAGCACCAGGAGCAGGACGGCGAGGATGACCGCGCTGCCGGTGACGCGGAACGCGAGGCGTCGCCACGCCCGCCGGGGCCGGGCTCCATCGGGGGGTGCTGAGGCCGTCACCCTAGTCCCCTTGGTCCGCCAGACCGTCACTGGCGGAGGTCTCCGTCTCGGGGCTCGCCATCTCCAACACCCGCACCCGGTACAGCAGCTCCTCGAGAATCTTGCGGCTGGAGCTGAGCAGATCGGCCAGGAGCCCGATCAGCAGCACCTGGAAACCGACGATGACGAGGATCGCCGTCAGGATCAGGGACTGGATGTGACCGGTGCGCTGTCCGGTTACGAAGAAGAAGTAGAGAAACCGAACTCCCGGGACCACGCCCAGCAGAATGAGCAGCGCGCCAGCCCACCCGAACACACGCATGGGCCGGTAGGTGGTGTAGGCGCGGACGATCGCGACCGTCGAGGTGCGGATGTACTGGCTCATGCTTTTCATGAGCCGGGACGGGCGCGTCTGCGGGTTGACGCGGATGGGCACGAACTCGACCGCACGTCGACGCGAGCCCGCCTGGATCAGGGTTTCCAACGTGTACGAGTAGCCGCCGTGCACGATGGTGTGCAGCGCGGCGTTCCGCGTGAAGGCCCGAAAGCCCGACGTGGCGTCCGGCGTGTGCAGTCCCGACGCCTTCCCGATCACCCAGCTTCCCAGGTTCTGGAGGCGGCGCTTGATCCAGGAGAAGTGCAGGAGCTCTCCGGGCCGCCGGTCGCCCACCACGATCTCCGCCCGGCCTGCGAGGATGGGGTCGATGAGCGTCTGCACGTCGCTGGCCTGATACTGGTTGTCGGCGTCGGTGTTGACGATGATGTCGGCGCCAGCTCGCAGGCTCGTCTCCAAACCCGCTCGAAACGCCGCGGCCAGGCCCAGGTTCGTGGGGAAGCTGACCACATGACGAACGCCGTGGGCGCGCGCCACCTCGGCGGTCGCGTCCCGGCTGCCATCGTCGATCACGACGACCTCGATCTCGTCCACTCCCCGCAGCTGGGTCGGGAGGTCCGCCAGCGTCGCGGGGAGCGTCTCCGCTTCGTTGAAGCAGGGGATCTGGATGACGAGCTTCATGGGGCCACGCCTCAGTCTTCCACCACGTGGGTCTTGAACACCTCACGGTACCGATCCCAGCGGGACCGGTCGAACCCGGTGCCGTCCAGGCAATCCACCGCCGCGTAGGCCATGTAGAGCGCATGGTGCGTGTTGTCGTGCGCGAACAGCCCCTGGCGTCCGTAGCTCAGGAGTCCTTCGACGCCATCGATCCAGCGGTGCAGTACGTCGAGCGGAACCTCGTACCCCAGCGGATAGATCGGATAGGCCTGACGCAGTCGCCGCGAGCGAACCGCGATCGGCGGTCGGGCAAGTCCGAGCCCGGCGATCTCCATGTCCTGCGCGACCTTCCTTCCGAGTGCCTCGTCGTCCATGCGCCAGACGTCGTCATCGGGTGTGCAGGGGATCTCCGCACAGAGGACCGTCCGGCCGCGCGGTTCGGTGGAGCGGAAGTAGTTCTTCGGCTCGGAGAGCCGGGTGAAGCAGACGTTCTCCTCGGGGAAGTAGTGGGCGTCGGTGGTCGTGAACTGATCGACATCAAGCGTCAGGTACGCCAAGACCATGGCACGATAGTCGATACGCCTTGTCGCCTCCAGTACTTCCGCAGGCGGCGGCGGGTCGATCATCCGGGCGGCCAGGCTGACCGGGATCGTGGACCACACCTGGTCGGCTTCGACGCGCGTCCGCTCCTCCCCGCGAGTGGCCTCCACCACCCATTTCGAGCCCTGCCGCGAGAGGCGGTCGACCTTCCAGCCCAGGCGTAGATCCGCCCCCAAACGCTCCGCCTCCGCCGCGTAGCCCTCACTGATCTGGCCGTACCCCCTGCGCATGTAGTAGTAGCCACCCTTTCCGGGCGGTTTGGCCAACCGCTTGATGAGCTTGGTGAAGGATCCGGCCGTGACCCGTTTGCGGGCCTGGATCCCCGAAAGCTCCTCCGGGGGCAGGCCCCACATCTTGCGGGCGTAGGGGAAGTAGAAGTGGTCACAGATGGTGGGCCCGAGATTCGCCTTGAGGACCGAAGCGAAGGTCTGGCCCTCGGGTGGACCGCCCGGCAGGGCCCGACGGACCATGTCACGGAACGCTCCCAGCGCAAAGGGCTTGTCCAGGCGGAGCAGGAGGTCGAGAGGCTTCAGTGGGAAATGAAGCCAGCGCCCACGCAAGCGGATCCGCCCGTGCCGCTCGAAGAAGCCGAAGTCGTCTCCCAGCATCGACTGGATGTCCGCCAGGATCTCACGGTCACAGGCGGCGTGTAGCCGATGGCTCCCGAAGTCCACGCGAACTCCGTCCACATCGAAGCTGCCGGCGTTGCCGCCTACGACATCGTTGGCCTCGAACAGCGTGGCGCGGCCCTTCCCGGCCCGGTGGATCTGGTAGGCGGCACCGACACCAGCCGGGCCTCCGCCCAGGATGACCACATGGGGTAGCGACACGCTGTCTCCTCTCGTTGGGTGCTGCCGTGGATCATGCTCGCCGGGCCATCCGGCCCAGCCCCGAGGTCTCTCTCGGAGGCCACTACCCGGAACGGCCCTGAGCCGCGCCAGGAAGTCGGTTCAGGGTGGCGACCTGGGTCGCCGGGCGGTGCAACCGATGTGCCGCCAGCGGCCTGGACTTCACTAACCGCGCGAGCCTCGGCACCCGGCGGCCACAGGATTTGACCGCACGCCCCGCCTGCCGACAGAATTACGGCACACCGAGGCGCGGCCCGAATGACCCCCGGGAGGCCCGCCCCCGAGTCGTCCCGCCTGTTGCGGCTGCGCACCCCTTGTCGCGGCCCCGCGACCCGATGGAGGCCCCGAGGGAGTGCCACCCTGACGGTCGAGTGACCGGTTTGACGGGGCTTTTCCGCGTTTCTGTCGAGACGCCCGGGTTGGTCCGGTCCTTGCCCCGAAGGGAGGCCCGTCGGCGATGGATCCGGCGGTTCGTCCCCTGCCCCGAAAGCGGAGAGTTCCAGCATCGATGGCCCGGCCAACTCCCACCCCCGAATCGAGTGTTGCGCCCTCGGGCGGTCCGCGCGCCGTGGCCCCCCACAAGCCAGGTGACCATACGGTGGTCATCGGCGGGGGTCCGGCGGGGCTGACGGCGGCCTACCTCCTTTCCAAGCGCGGTTGCAAGGTCACGGTTCTCGAGGGAGACAACATCCTCGGGGGCATCTCCCAGACGGCCGAATACAAGGGCTACCGATTCGATATCGGGGGACATCGCTTCTTCACCAAGATCGAACCCGTCGAAGAGATCTGGAAGGAGATCCTCGGCCCCGAGTTCATCTCCGTGCCGCGCCTCTCCCGGATCCACTACGACGGGAAGTTCTTCGACTACCCGCTCAAAGCGTCCAACGCGCTCCTGGGCCTGGGGCCCTTTCGCGCCTTCATGATGCTCGTGAGCTACCTCAAGTGGCACTTCCGGCCCTACGAGGTGGAGGAGAACTTCGAGCAGTGGGTGACGAACCGATTCGGGAAGAAGCTCTACGAGACGTTCTTCAAGACCTATACGGAGAAGGTGTGGGGATTGCCCTGCACCGAGATCCGCGCCGAGTGGGCCGCGCAGCGCATCCAGGGGCTGTCCCTGGCCAAAGCCATTCTCTCCGCCGCGTCGTTGAACAAGCGCTCCACCAAGATCAAGACGCTGATCAACGAGTTCCAATACCCGCGGCTGGGCCCGGGGCAGATGTGGGAGACCTGCGCGGAGCGCATCCGCGCGATGGGGAACGAGGTCCTGCTCGAACACCGGGCCACGCAGGTCGAAACGCAGGAGGACGAGGACGGAGTCCGGCGTGCCGTCGCTGTGCACGTGCGCTCTGCGGACGGCGAGCGTCGCATCGAATGCGACCACGTCATCAGCAGCATGCCGCTACGCAACCTGGTGTGGAGCCTGGACCCGATGGTCCCCACCGAGACGCGAGCGGCCGCCGATGGCCTGCGCTATCGGGACTTCCTGACTGTGGCTCTGATGCTGGACAAGGACGACCTGTTCCCCGACAACTGGATCTACATCCACACGCCGGGCGTGAAGGTCGGGCGCATCCAGAATTTCAACAACTGGAGCAAGCACCTGCTTCCCGTCGAGGGCAAGACCTGCCTGGGCCTCGAGTACTTCTGTTTCGAGGGCGACGGGCTGTGGGCATCATCGGATTCCGACCTGATCGAGCTGGCCACGCGCGAGCTGGGGGAGATCGGAGTTTCGAAGGGCGCCAGGGTCGAGGACGGAACCGTGATCCGCATGCCCAAGGCCTACCCCATCTACGACTCCACGTACAGCGATCACGTCGATACGCTGCGTGCCTACATCGACCCCATCGCCAACCTGCATACGGTGGGGCGGAACGGCATGCACAAGTACAACAATCAGGATCATTCCATGCTGACGGCCATGATGACCGTCTGGAACATGTTCGGCGCGGACCACGACATCTGGGCCGTGAACACCGACTTCGAATACCACGAAGAGCAGCGCCTGGAAGATCCCGAGGTCACGGCCTCTCGTGCGAGTGAGTCCGGTGCGGCCGTCCAGCGGCGTGGCGCGCGGCCATCTGCCAAGCGTCGCCACGACGGCTCGAGCGCCCACCTGGCGCACTCCTGATCCGACGGCACCCCAGCCGTGCGGATCGGCATCGACGCCACCTGTTGGGCCAATGCCCGCGGCTATGGACGGTTCACTCGTGAACTGCTGAAGCACCTCGTCGATCTTCCCAGCGATCACGAGTTCGTGTTCTTCCTGGATGCGGCTTCGGACGAACGCTTCGACCTGCAAGGGCCCCGGGTGCGCCGCAAGCGCGTGGGCCTGGCCGAGGCGCCCACCCAGGCCGCTTCGGCAGAGGGGTATCGCAGCCCCTTGGACTTGCTGCGCATGACCCACGCCGCGGCGACCGAGCCGCTGGACGTCTTCTTCTTTCCATCCGTCTACACGTATTTCCCCCTGCCGTTGGATCTCCCTGCGGTCGTCACCATCCACGACGCCATCGCCGAGCGCTTTCCGGATCTGACGTTCGCGACCCGGCGCGCCCGGCTCTTCTGGAACGCCAAGGTAGCCCTCGCCATTCGCCAGTCGCGCCGAGTACTGACCGTCTCTGACTTCTCCAGGAGGGACCTGGCCCAGCGGCTGGGCCTCGATCCGGACCGGATCGACGTCACCGAGGAGGGCGCTGCCGAAGCGTACCGGCCCGCGGACCCGAGAGACGTGGCCGACGCCGCGGCGCGTCTGGGTCTGGGCCCCTCCGACCGCTGGTTCACCTACGTGGGCGGATTCAATCCCCACAAGAACGTCGACGTGTTGGTGCGCGCCCACGCAGGGCTGTGTCGCCGCGAGGAGCATCCGCCCTTCCTCCTCTTGGTGGGCGGAGAAGCGTCCGATGTCTTCCACGGCGCCGGCGGACTGATCCGCAGCACCATCGAGCGCGAGGGTTCGGCCGCTTGGGTCCGCTGGACGGGATTCCTCCCGGACGAGGAGTTGGCCCTTCTGCATTCGGGTGCCGTTGCGGTGGTGTTGCCGTCGGCATGCGAGGGCTTCGGCCTACCCGCCGTGGAGGGAGCAGCCTGCGGATGCCCCGTCATCGCCACCACTGAGAGCCCGCTGCCGGAGTTGCTCTCCGGAGGGGGACGCTTCGTACACCCGGGGGACGAACGGTCCCTGCGTCTGGCGCTGCAGGAACTCTTCGAGGATCCGGGACTCCGCGATGAATTGGGACGAACGGCGCTACAGCGGGCCCAGGCGCTTTCGTGGCGCGAAGGCGCCCAGCGCGCGCTCGCCTCCTTGGAGGAGGCGGCAGCGTGAGCGCGCTCCGCTTCGCGTTCCTCACCACCTTCTACCCGCCGCACAACTTCGGTGGGGACGGCATCGGCATTCAGCGACTGGCGCGGGGGCTGGTGCGTCACGGGCACCATGTCACGGTGATCTACGACGCAGACGCGTTCGAGATGCTGAACCACGGTCCTCCAGGCCGGCCGGGCACTCCGGAGGACGGCGTGGAGGTCGTGCCGCTGCGTAGCCGTCTGGGCACGCTCTCCTGCCTGCTCACCCAACAGACCGGCCGTCCGGTCGTGAACGGGGGCCGCATTCGACAGCTGCTGGCCGCGGGTCGGTTCGATGTGGTCAACTTCCACAACGTATCGCTCATCGGGGGCCCGGGACTGCTGCACTATGGCGGCGACGCCCTGCGCCTCTACATGGCCCACGAGCACTGGCTCGTCTGCCCCATGCATGTGCTGTGGAGACACGGTCGGGAGCGCTGCACCGGGCGTCAGTGCCTCCGCTGCAGTCTGCACTACCGCCGACCTCCCCAGCTGTGGAGATACACGGGTGCGCTCGAGCGCGCCGCGCGTCATGTGGATGCCTTCATCGCCGTCTCGGACTTCAGTCGGGACAAGCACCACGAATTCGGGTTCTCCCAGGACATGGAGGTCCTGAACTACTTCCTCCCCGATCCCCAGCCGGATGACGCCCCCACTGGCGGTACGTCTCCCCACACCCGGCCCTATTTCCTGTTCGTGGGGCGCCTGGAGAAGATCAAAGGCCTCGACGACGTCATCCCGCTGTTCCAGTCCTACCCGGATGCGGATCTGGTCATCGCGGGCGACGGGGAGTATGGGGCCGAGTTGCGCTCCCTGGCGGAGGGGAACCCCCGGGTCCACTTCCTGGGGCGGCTGGCGCAGGACGAGTTGGAGCGGTACTACCGCAACGCCCTGGCACTGATCGTGCCTTCGGTGTGCTTCGAGACGTTCGGCATCATCATCATCGAGGCGTTCAAGTATCGGACCCCGGTACTGGCGCGCCGGCTTGGACCCTTTCCGGAGATCATCCAGCGCTCCGGGGGGGGAGAGGTGTTCGACACGCAGGACGAGCTCGTAGCGGCGATGGCCCGGGTGCAGGCGGATCCGGACCGTCGCAAGCAGCTCGGGGAGGCCGGGTACCAGGCCTATCTGGAACACTGGGTGGAGTCCGCTGCGGTTCCCCGGTACCTGGACATTGTCCGCCGGACGGCCCGGCGCACAGGGCACACGTCCATCGTCCGATCTCTGGAGGCAGGATGAGGGTCTTCATCACGGGAGGCGCGGGGTTCATCGGATCGCATCTCGCCCGCGCGTTGATCGCCCGCGGCGACGAGGTGTGGGTGCTGGACGACCTGTCCACCGGCTCGATGCGCAACATCGACGATCTCGTGCCCGCACCGAGGTTCCACTATCGGATCGGCTGCTGCACGGACGCCCCCCTGGTAAGGGAGTTGGTCGATCAGTCGGACGTGACCGTCCATCTGGCGGCCGCGGTCGGGGTGAGGCTGATCGTGGAGCGCCCGGTCCACACCATCGAGACCAACGTGCGCGGCACCGAAGTGGTTCTGGACGCCGCCAGCATCAAGCAGAAGCCGGTGGTGGTGGCATCCACGTCGGAGGTCTACGGGAAGAGCACACTGATCCCCTTCCAGGAGGACGCCGACATCACCCTGGGACCGACCACGCACTCGCGCTGGGCCTACGCCTGCTCCAAGGCGCTGGACGAGTGGCTCGCCCTCGCCTACTACCGCGAGCGCAAGGTGCCCGTCATCCTCTGTCGCTTCTTCAATACCGTGGGCCCCGGACAGACCGGCCGCTACGGGATGGTGCTCCCCAACTTCGCGCAGCAGGCGCTGCGCGGTGAACCACTGACCGTGTACGGAACCGGAGAGCAGTCGCGCTGCTTCGGGCACGTGCGTGACACGGTCGAGGCCGTTCTGCGACTCATGGAGGCACCGTCGGCGATCGGTCAGATCTTCAACATCGGCGCGGCCGAGGAGATCACGATCCGCAGCTTGGCCGAGCGGGTCCGCGAGGAGGCGGCCTCCGGATCGGAGATCCGACTCGTCCCCTACTCCGAAGCCTACGCGGAGGGCTTCGAGGACATGCTGCGTCGGGTGCCGGACACAACGAAGCTGGAGCGCACCATCGGGTTCCGGCCCTCCACTCCGCTCGCCACCATCATCCGCGACGTGGTCGCCTACGAACGCTCCCGAATGGCCTCGGCTTGAGCCACGATGCGCGCGATCCTTACGTATCACTCATTGGATGAGACAGGATCGCCTATCTCTTTGTCTCCTGAGGTCTTTCGATATCACTGCCAGTGGCTGCAGGGTGGGCCGGTGAGAGTGGTGCCCCTGGAGGAGATCCCCGCGCTGGGCGACGACGAGGACGCGGTGGCCCTCACCTTCGACGACGCCTTCGCGAACTTCACGACCGAAGCGCTTCCGGTGCTGCGGGACCTGGACTTGCCCTCCACCCTCTTCGTGCCCACCGGCCACGTCGGCGCAACGAACGATTGGGGAGGACACGCCCAGCCGGGCATTCCCTCGCTTCCCCTGCTCGACTGGGACGGATTGGAGGCCGCAGTCAGCAGCGGCGTGACCCTGGGCGCGCACACCGTCACCCACCCCCACCTGACGCGGTGCGGCGCGGCGCAAGTCGAGGACGAGCTGCTCGAGGCCCGGGAGGAGCTTGCGGCCCGAACCGGGGCGCGGCCGCTCGCGCTCGCCTATCCGTACGGTGACGCCGACGAGCGGGTGCGCGACCAAGCCCGCCGCCTCTACCGGCTGGCCTGCACCACACGCTTCGCCGTGCTCGAAGGGACGCCGGATCCTATGGACCTCCCGCGCCTGGACGCCTTCTACTTCCGGGACGCGCGCCGACTGCAGTCCTTCGGCTCCCGCAGCTTCCTCGCCTGGGTGCGCTGGCGTGACCGGTTGCGCTCGCTGCGGCGCGTGGTGGGGGGCCGGGGATGAGCGGCCCCCGCCTCAGCGTCGTCGTGCCGGCCCACCGAGCCGAGACGGTGCTTCCTCAGTGTGCCGAGGCCCTGCTGGCCAGCGACCTGCCCCGGGAGGCCTGGGAGCTGATCGTGGTGGACGACGCCAGCCCCGACGGCACGGCCGAGCTGGCCGGCCGCTGGGCGGACGACGTCATCCGGCTGGGACCCCGCCCGGGCGGTCCAGGCCTGGCCCGGAACCGCGGGGTGGAGCGGGCGCGGGCACCCGTGGTCCTTTTCGTCGACTCCGACGTGTGTGTCTCGCCGCACACGCTCGCTCGTGTCGTGGAGGACTTCGAGCGCGATCCCGCCCTGGTCGCCCTCTTCGGATCCTATGACGAGGAACCGGCCGCCCAGGGGTTCCTGTCCGAATACCGCAACCTGCTCCATCGCTATCACCACGTCCGCACGGCCGGGGAGGCCGAGACCTTCTGGGCCGGCTGCGGCGCGGTGCGCACGGAGGCATTCCGCGCCGTGGGCGGCTTCGACGCGCGCCGCTTCCCGCGACCGCAGATCGAGGACATCGAGCTGGGCTATCGCCTGCGGGATGCCGGCGGGAAGATCCGGCTGGATCCGGCGGTCGAGTGCAAGCACCTGAAGCATTGGACCTGGTCCGGGATGCTGCGGACGGACCTGCGGGACCGGGGCATTCCCTGGATGCGGCTGCTTCTGGAGAGAGGGAACTCCAGTCGCGCGACCCTGAACGTGGACGCCACCGAAAAGACGCGCACGGCGCTGGCCGCCGGTTCCTTACTGGCGCTGGTGCTGGGCACGATCCTCCGCCTGTGGCCCCTGGCGGCCACCGGGCTCGCTGGCCTGGCCGCCCTGACCCTCTGGAACCACGCGCTCCTGCGGTGGTTCGCCGGCGTGCGCGGCTGGGGGTTCGCGATGCGGGTGATCCCCATGCAGATCCTCTACTATCTCCTCAACGCGGTGGCGGCTGCCCTCGGAATCCTGGGCCATCTGCGCCATCGCTCCGCCGCCCAGCGGGAAGCCGACCGACCCACCCCCGCCTGAGGCCGGCGCTTCTGGCATGGAGTCTGCCCCATCAACGGGGAGTGCGTGCCCAGGGCGGGCGCGCCCAACGTCGTGGGGAGACCATCCCCGACTCGGGGTAGGATGCGAAACAACGGAGATGAAGCGCCGCGGGCGGCGGGTTTCGTCGTCCTGTCACTGCTCGCATTCTTGCTCCCCCCGGCGCTCGGAGCGCTTTCTCGGCGAGGCGTGCCTGACCTGGAGCCGATCAGCGGCGCGCTGGTCATTCTCCCCGCCCTGCTGCTCGGGTACCTTAGGGGGCCCCGCGGCACGCTCCTGGGGGTGTTCGCCGCCCTTCTCTCCGGTACCGCCACCAACGTCGCCTCCGGCGGCGCCCTGTTTTCCGAAGCTGCAGCCTGGCTGGTATCGCTGGCCACCCTGACGGCGGTGCTCACGGTCCTGGGCGCCCGCTTCCGGCAGGACCTGGTCCGAGCCGAGACCATGGCCCTCACGGACAACCTGACGCGCCTGCCCAACCGGCGGCACGCGCTGACCTTCCTGGAGAGCCACTTCGCCGCGGCCGAGCGCGGCGCGGTGCTCTGCGTGGTCCTCTTCGACCTCGACCACTTCAAGCAGTTCAACGACGAGTTGGGGCACGGCACTGGAGACCTGGCGTTGAGGGCCTTTGCCGACGTGCTGCGCGACAACACGCGCCGGATGAACCTCAGCGCCCGGATGGGCGGCGAGGAGTTCCTGTGCGTCCTCTGCGATTCCTCCGCCGAGGGCGCCTCCACCTTCGCGCATCGCGTGCGACGAGCGCTGGGGTCGGTGCGCTTCTCGGACCATCCGCTGACGGCGTCAGCCGGCGTGGCCGTCTACCATCCGGCCATGAAGGACGTCGACGACCTGTTGGCGGCCGCCGACCATGCCCTGTACCGAGCCAAACGGGACGGACGGGACTGCGTACGGGTCTTCGGATCGGAGGTCGAGCCGACCCGGACCGGCGAGGATGCCCCCAACGTACCGCCGCCGACGTTGGGCCCCGTGGGCGCCGACCGCTCGGTCCTGGTCGTCCACACCGAAGGCGAGCGGCGGCGCGCCCTTCTGGAGATGCTGAGAGAGGACGGGTTCACGGCCCTCCCGGCGGAGACCCGGACCGACGCCATCGGCGTCATCGACGCCCCGCCGGATCTGGCGATCGTGGACCTCAAGCTCGGTGAAGGGAGCGGGGCCCGGCTCTGCCAGACCCTCAAGGCCCGCTGGCCACACGTGCAGGTGCTCGCCCTCTCGGAGCCGCTGGACGAGCACTCGATCGTCATGGCAGTCGAAGCCCAGGCCGACCGCTACCTGATCCAGCCCGTTGCCGCCGTGGCTCTGCGGCAGGCCCTCTCCGAGATGCTCGCGGCCCGTCGCCCGCTCCATGGGCGTCGGCAAGGCGAACGTCTCGGAGCCCGGCAAGGCCTCCTCCTCCAGATGGCGGACGAGATCGAGGCCCGGGAGGAGTACGGGTGGGGGCATGGGCGCCGCGTTGAGACCGCCGCGAAGATCCTGGGAGACCACTGGGTCGAGGGCGGCGCCCCCCCTCCCGACCCCGACGCCCTGGGCCTGGGCAGTCGACTGCACGATCTGGGGCGCGCCTCCGTGCCAGCGGCCCTCCTGAACAAGGTCCTGCCCCTCACCGTCGAGGAGGTTCGACTGATCCACCGCCATCCAGTCGTGGGCCAGAGCCTGGTGGCGACCTTGCTCCCGGGTTCGCCTGCAGCTGCCGTGGTCCGCTGGCACGCCGAACGCTGGGACGGCAGCGGGTACCCGGATGGCCTGGTGGGCCGCTCGATCCCCCTGGAGGCCCGCATCTGTGCGGTGGCGGACGCCCTGGACGCCATGACCACCTATCGGCGCTACCGGCCGCCGCTGACGTTCGCCGAAGCTGTCCAGACGATCCGGGAAGAGGCCGGCCGCCATTTCGACCCGGCCGTCGTAGCGCTGTTGGAGCGGGCCGCCCCTGAGATCGAGAGGCGTTTCGAGGCCCTCCGCGAGCCCGCCGTGGCGCTCCCCGCCGGCTGAGCACCGGGCCCGGTTTCCCCAAACCGTTGACACAGCGTCATTTTCGCCGTATCAATGGTTCGTCGTCGTAGTTTTCCTGGTTTCGTCGATCCGCCCCGGCGCCGATGCCCCGAACGGGGCCGACCACGGGCCGGATCGTCGTGTCTCCCCCGAAGTGAGTTCGGCTCGTGCTGAGCGCCCAAGAACGGACCCTCGAGCCCCGCCCCCGTGGCGGTTGGTTCCCAGAGCGCCCTCCGATCGTCCTTCCCCGGCCCCGGGAGAAGGACCGTGTGGCGCGTAGCGCACGGGAGTCCCGCCGTCGCGCTGCGTTCCGCGAGCGCGCTCGGCGAGTCCTGAACGTCGCCGCTGCGAGCACCCTCCTCCTGCTGACCGCGCCGCTCATGGTGCTGGTGGCGGTGCTGGTCAAGCTCACCTCCCCGGGACCGATCATCTTCACGCAACTCCGGGTCGGCCTCGACCGCAGAGAGCGCGAGCGCGACTGGCATACCGTCGTGGACGGACCCGGTCGGGCTCGACGGCGCGTCGACTACGGTGGGAGGCTGTTCCGGATCTACAAGTTCCGGACGATGCGCGTGGCGGAGGCCGCTCCACAGGTGTGGGCCACACCGGACGACCCGCGCATCACCCCCGTTGGCCGGATCCTGCGGAAATACCGGCTCGACGAGTTGCCGCAGCTGTTCAACGTCTTGCGTGGCGACATGAACCTCGTGGGCCCGAGGCCCGAGCAGCCGGACATCGCGGTGGCCCTGCGCGCACGCTTGCCACGCTACAACGGCCGCCACCGCGTGCTCCCGGGCATCACTGGATGGGCGCAGGTCAACCACTCGTACGATCAGTCCCTGGACGACGTACGACGCAAGATCCACCTCGATCTCGAATACATCGAGCAGCGCTCCGCAGGCCAAGATCTCCGGATCATGCTGCGGACGATCCCGGTCATGCTCCTGCGGCGAGGCAGTATCTGAGCGTCGGCCTTCCGCTTGGATCAAGGGGCCGTGGCGCCCTCATCGCAGGGTGACACCCTCCACCTGAGAGCCACCAGCCAGCACATCGATGACCCGTCCCCCGACCTCCCTCCGCACGCGGGATTTCACGGAGTCCGTCATCCGAGAGATGACCCGCGTCGCCCGCGAGCACGACGCGATCAACCTGGCCCAGGGGTTCCCGGACTTTCCGGCGCCTCAACTCCTCAAGGACGCGGCCTGCGCAGCGATCCAGGCGGACGAGAACCAGTATGCCATCACCTGGGGAACTCCCCGGCTGCGACAGGCCCTCAGCCGCAAGTACGCCGAGTCCTACGGCATGGAGGTCGACCCCGAGCGCGAATTGACCGTGACCTGCGGCGCCACTGAAGCGATGGTCGCGGTGCTCCTCGCCGTGGTCGACCCCGGGGACGAAGTCATCGTGCTGGAGCCGTTCTACGAGAACTACGCCCCGGACGCCATGATCGCCGGAGCAAAGGCCGTGATGGTTCCGCTGGAGCCGCCGGACTTCCCACTCGACCTGGAACGACTCGGCGCGGCCTTTTCCGAACGGACCCGGGCCATCGTGCTCAACACGCCGAACAACCCGACCGGACGAGTATTCACGCGCGCGGAGCTGGAGGGCGTGGCCGAGCTCTGCCAGCGATGGGACGCGCTCGCCATCACTGACGAGATCTACGAGTACATCCTGTATGAGGGCGAGCACATTCCCATGGCCACGTTGCCGGGGATGAGGGAGCGCACCATCACCATCAGCGGTCTGTCGAAGACGTTCGCTGTGACCGGGTGGCGAATCGGATCGATCGTGTCCCCGCCGGCGATCAGCCCTGCCGTCCGCAAGGTGCACGACTTCCTCACGGTCGGAGCCCCGGCCCCGCTTCAGGAGGCGTGCGCGGTGGGCCTCGAGTCCCTGGGGCCCGACTACTACGCCGAGATGGTGTCCGGCTACCGCGCGAGGCGGGACGCTTTCGTTCCGGCGCTGCGCGCCGCGGGCTTCAGGTGCAGCGTACCGCAGGGCGCCTATTACGTACTGGCTGACTTCTCCGGTCTCTCCGACGAGGACGACGACACCTTCGCGCGCCGCCTGACGCGTGAGGCGGGCGTGGCACCGGTCCCGGGGTCCAGCTTCTTCTCGGATCCGGCTATGGGCCGGTCGCTGGTGCGGTTCGCGTTCTGCAAGCGCCTGGAGACCCTGGTACAGGCGGGAGAGCGCTTGGCTCGCTTCGAGCCCTGACCTGCAACGCGCACCTACTCGCGTAGCACGTCCGTCTCGGAACGCAGCTCCACGATTCGCGACTCCCATCGGCGGAGCATGGTCACGAATGCGCGCGTGAGCTCCGCATCGAACTCCGACCCGGCCCCTTCTTCGAGGTAAGCCAGGACGCGCTCGTTCGGCCATGCGGCTCGGTAGGGTCGGTGCGTCCGCAGGGCGTCGTAGACATCGCAGATGTGCACCAGATTGCTGGCGGCGTGACAATCGCGCACATACGTACGGCGCGGATACCCCCCGCCGTCGATGCGGATGTGATGCTCATAGGCGACGACGGCAGCCATATCCAGCGACGCTTCTCTCTGGATGAGGATCTTGGCGCCCTCCACCGGGTGGCGGTTCATGACCTCGCGCTCCCGATCCGACAGCTTGCCCGGCTTGTTCAGCACATCCTTGGGAATACGGATCTTCCCGATGTCGTGCATCAGACCCGAAACGCCGAAGCGGCGCACATCGGCGGCGCCCAGGCCAATGAACTCGGCAAGGGCCATGCTGAGAACCGACACATTGAGCGAGTGCGTGGTCGTGTACTGATCGAAGTCCTTGAGCTTGAGCAGCGGGATCACCACGTCGCGGTCGCCATGCATGGCCACGGCCAACGAGCGCACGATGGTGTCGGCCTCGAACATCTGGAGTCGGCCGCGGTCGCGCAGCTCCTCGTGGAGCCAGCGTACCGTCTCCGCTTCCTCTCGCAGGGAAAACCGGAGCCTCCCGGTGGCGAGGCTCTCGCTGGCGGTCGAATCGACCCCGCCCCTGAGCCCCACCGGCCCCCAGCGAATGCTGGTCGCCGCCATCTGTCGGGCCTCGGCGCTCGGATGCCCAAGTCCGGCCATCGCCCGGTACACGTCGATCAGGAACGCCTCGAACTCCGGTCGGGTCGCCGGACCCGTGAACTCCAGACGCTCGACTCCGGCCTCCGCCAGACGAGAACTCCACTCCCAGTTCCGGAGGGTCTGCAGCGGTCGGTTCTGGAACACGACCTCCTCCCCCAGGAAGGTCAGCACCGGGCGAGGCTCGGACTCCTGGAGACGAAAGAGGGCCTCGTAGGCCGTATCGATCGACCGTTGGACGGCCGGGTGCTCTTCGTTGTAGAGCGAGAGCGCCGAGATGGCCTGCGCGAGCCCCGTCAGGAACTTGGCGGCTTGGACTTGATCGCTCATCCAGCGCTCTCCGCCACGACAGCAGACCGTACCTGCGCGCTTCTCGAGCGGCGCGCCGCCTGTACCAGTTGTCCGACTTCCCCGTCTTCCGGCCAGCGCCGCGCCAGTACGGCCAGCGCCTCCAACATCTCTGGTGTCGCCTCACGGAGCTTTCGGCGTCCGAACCATCCGCGTCCTCCGTCGACCAGCTCCCGGAGTGCCCGTTTGGCCAGCGGAGATCGCGACGTGCCCAGCAAGCGGACGGCGCTGACCCGGTGGGCACCCTCTTCGGGGCGAACGAGATGCTCGACCAGGACCGGGAGCACTGTCTCCGGGATACCCTTCTGGAGGTCCACCAAGGCGACGTTGAGCATGCGCTCGTCCCCGCTGCTCAGGGCCACGATCAGTGCCCGCGGTCGCAGGGCATCATCCGCCAGTGCCAGGGGCAGCGCCTCGCGCTGCACGCGCACGTCCGGATGACGAAGAAACGGGTCAGCCGAGAACCCCGGGGGAGCGCCGCCCACCCGGGCGAGGAGACTGAGGAGGTTGCGCACGACGTACCAGCGCTGGTCCTCCAGGTAGGGTCCGACGAAGCGCCCGACCTGGGAGCCCAGATCGATCAACCGACCCAGGACCTTCCTTCGGATGGAGCGGGACGGAGCATCGGCGAGGACACGCAACAGCGCGGGGATGGCCTGCTCAGGCCCGGCCAGGTTCACCAGCAACGCCAGGGACTCCTCACCGACATCCTCCAGGCCCACCATCGCCTCGATCTGCTTCACGTCCCCGAGCCGGGCCCGAAGCAACCGCCCCGTCTCGGTCATGTGCGCGCCCTCGATCAAGGGGATGATCTCGGGCAGATCGCCTTCGGCGATGACCGCGTCCAGCGCCTGCTCGACCATGGGACCGAAGGCATCGACCTCCAGAGCCATCTGCAGGATGGCCAGGCTGGTGAGGGACGCCTCCTCTTCCCCGAACTGCAGCAAGGGCTGGGAGCGCGAAAGCTCGTCGAGGATGCGGGTGTGAGCGATGGCGTTGGCGTCGGGGAGCGTCCAATCCGACATCAACTCATCCACTTTGGCCCGCAGGTGATCAAGCGCCACCGGCCGCAGTCGCTCCTCACCCTCTCTAGCGTGGAACGCGAGCTTGGTGAGCAAACGGACGAGCCCGTGGGAGATCTCCTGTCCAGAGGCCTCCGCAGCGGCTCGCAGCAACTTCATGATCGCGTCCTCGCCCAGGGTCTCGATCGACTGTGAGATGAAGGTGTGCCGCTGCGCGAGGTCTCCGCCCATTTCCAACAACCGGCGGAGCGTCGGGTCGTCCAGCTCTTTGATCAACCGCGAGATGTTCTCTCGGACCTTGAGCAGGTCGGAGCTCTCGCCGGTCCGCATGTTGTCCGCGAGTTGGAGGAGATAGCCCACGATCACCTGGTCGTAGGCCGCCTCGCGTTGGTGCTGCCGGATGGAATCGGCGACGTCCTCTGGCTGCGGTGCGCTCTCCCCACTGAACGCCCGCTGCGAGGCGGTGGCGGCCTGGGCCAACTGAAGCCAGAGCCGCATCGCCTTTCCCGTGCTCTCCTGCCCGCCGGCGTTTTCGAGCTGCAGCGCGTCATAGCCCACCGGAACGAGGCGGACTCCCGTGATCTTCGGTGCCTCCTCCGCAGAGCGCAGTCCGATCGGTATCGACCCACCGCGTTCGGCCTCGGCTGCCAATGCGGCGAAGAGATCCTGGAGCGAACCCACGCTGATCTCGCGATCAAAGACCAGCGCCCCGAGTTGGTGCATGTGCAGACGGCGCGCGAGATCCTGAAGGACTGGATTGCGTTGGTCGGTCGCGACGCCGTCGATGACCAACTGGCGATTGGCGATTCCCAGGGACACCGTGGGACGCTTCTCGAGCAGCCGCCGAAGGATGCGGAACAGAGCATCCGCCATGGGCGCCAGCGAGGGGTGGTCGGGCGGGTACATCGCGTAGCGATGGACCGCAATCGACAGTTCGACCAGGAAGTTGCTGACCTCCCTGGAGAGCTCCACCTCCGCGCCGGTCTTGTCGGGTCTGGCCATTCAGTGCAGGAGGAGACCTCTGGGGTCAAGGCCCGTTGACGGCAGGACGCAGGAGGACGAACCTGGAGGCCTGTCCGCGGTCTAGTCGCCTCAATCTCTTACGAAGTCGTGACTTCCACCACCCACCCTGAACCGGATAACGACCGGGCTCCGCACAGGTTGCGCGCGCCCCTTCGGTTGGCGTGGGCAGTCGTAGGCGGGCTGGCGCTCGCCGGGACCGCGTTCCTCGTGATCGGCCTTCTTCTCCCCCGACGGTGGGAGGTTCAGCGCAGCCGTGCGTTGGCCGCCACACCGGAACAGGTGTTCCCTTTCGTCTCCGATCTCGACGAGTGGCCCCGCTGGATGCCCTGGGACGACCTGGACGGCATGGGGGCCACCGACCCCCAGGTACGCACGTGGGACGACCCACGTATCGGCCAGGGCGCGCTCCGACTGACCGAGGTCCACCCCGACACCGTCGTGCGCTACGAGGTGGAGGTCGAGGGCGGACTGTCGACCGCCGGCAGCCTGCGATTGCAGGCGACGCCGGACGGGTCCGTGCTCACGTGGAGCGAAACCGGTGAGTTCGGCCGGAACCCGCTGCTCGGGTACGTGGCGCTCGGAATGGACCGTCTACAGGGCGCCGAAATGGAGAAATCCCTCGATCGGCTCGCCCAGCTGTTGCGCTGAAGGTGCCAGCGACAGCGCCGTTCGCCCCCGGCTGAGGGTCGTCAGGCTCCTGCCCGCGCCAGTGCCAGGAGGTCCCGGTTGGTCTCGGTCCGGCGCATCGCCCCCAACAACTCGCTCATCGCGTCCGAGGCGTTCGCCCCGCCGAACTGGCGGCGGAACGCGTGCGAAAGCGCCAGGGCAGCCTCATCGAGAAGGAGCTCCTCCTTCCGAGTCGCGGAGGCCTGCAAGTCGATCGCCGGGAAGATCCGTCGGTCCGCGAGCTCTCTGCTCAAGACGAGCTCACTGTTCCCGGTGCCCTTGAACTCCTCGAAGATCACCTGATCCATACGGGACCCCGTATCGATCAAGGCGGTGGCAACGATGGTGAGGGACCCGCCACCCTGTCGCGGATCGATCTTGCGGGCGCTTCCCAACAGGCGCTTGGGCTTCTCCAGCGAACCAGCATCCAAGCCACCCGACAGCGTGCGCCCGCTTCCGTCGTGCAGGGTGTTGTAGGCACGCGCCAACCGCGTGATGGAGTCGAGGATGATCACCACATCCTCCCCCATCTCGACCTGCCGGCGGGCGCGCTCGAAGATCATCTCGGCCACGGCCGCATGCCGCTCGGCGGGCTGGTCGAAGGACGAGGCGACCACTTCTCCAAAGCCACACATTTCCATCTCGGTCACCTCTTCCGGTCGCTCGTCGACCAGGAGGATGACCAGCCGGCATTCCGGGTGGTTCTTGGTGATGCCTTCGGCGATCGCCTGGAGGACCATCGTCTTCCCGGCTTTCGCCGGGGCGACGATCATGGCCCGCTGGCCTTTGCCCAGCGGGCAGAACAAATCGATGATGCGGTTGGTGGGATCGGCTTTGCCCAAACGCTTCATCCCACACTCGAGTCGCAACTGTTCGTCCGGGTGGACGGCGCTGAGGCGGTTGAAGTCCGGGCGCCCCTTCGCTTCCTCGGGCGGCCGTCCGTTGACGAGCGCGAGGTGGGTCAAGGGCGGGCTCTTGCCGTTCTTGGGGCGCTTGCCCACCGCGCCCCACAGCTCGTCGCCCGTGCGCAGGCCGAACTTCTGAATCAGTCGGCCACCGACATAGATGTCTTCTTTTCCTGGGATGTACCCGGCTTCGGCGCGGCGAATGAAACCCGACCCGCTGCCGAGGACCTCTAGGATCCCGAGCGGTTTCTCACTACTCACGTTCGCATGGGGGCTGATCCATGAAAGCTCTGCGTCCGAACGCAGCATGCGCCGTGACGCGACTCGAACCTCGATTCATTGGGGAAGACGAAACCGCGGATGGTCCGTGTGGTGCGACCGTGCGCGGGAGCCTCCGGCTGCGCGTCCGCCCGGCCAGCCTGAGCACCCGAGGAAGTGCAAATATGGGGTGCACCGAAACAACCGTCCCTGGGCTCGGACGCTTCCTAAAGAAACCGCAACCGCTGTCCTGGGGCAAGGGGCACGCGATCGTGATCCGAACGCCCCCCCGGCGCCGGTGTCCGCTCCGGGTGACCGGGGGTGTCTCCCCTCCCGGACAGCGGCGAGGGCGGGCCGTGAGGAAAACGCCGGTTTTCCGGGGATTCAGCGCCCTGGTCGCATGGCATGTGCCCTGCCCTTACATTGGCCGAACCCGAGCTTTTCAGGAGGTCGTCCCGTGCCCACGAAGTCCAAGGCCGTTGCCGCCCTGGCCGCCCTCGCGCTCGCTCCGCTCGGCCTCGGAGCCCAGTCCTACTCCACCACCGATGTCTCCTTCTCCGCCGGGATCGGATCGCTTTGGTCCGGAGTGGGCTTCGGACTCGCCCATCGCAGCGTACAGACCGGGTCGTTGTTCCAACCCGGCGATGGCGTCGGGAGCGTGTACGGCGACAGCTACTACGGGGATGGATACCAGGACCGCGGCTACTACGACGATGGGTACGACGACGACCAGTACTACGACGACGACCAGTACTACGACGACGGCTATTACGACGACGGCTACTACGACGACGGGTACGACGACAACGGCTACTACGGCGGTGCCTATCGCCACACGACCAGCTACTACGGCGGATACCTGGGCTCGTGGTTGAACTTCTCGCGCCGCTATCCCTGGTTCATTCGCGGCTTCTCCTCCTGCTGGCAGGTCCCCTGGTACGATCGCGACTGGTGCTATTCGGTCGCGTGGCGGCCCTACGGCTTCCGGTCGTATGGCTACGACCCCTACTGGAGCCTGGCCTGGTCCCCGGGCTTCAGCTTCTCGATCGGTTTCGGTAGCTACTGGGGCAGCAGCTGGTGGGGTGGCGGCTACTGGGGCAGGACCTGCTGTCGCTATGGCTCCTACTGGGGCGCTCCCCGCACCGCCATCCTCTACCCATCGCGCCTCTACCTACGCCCCCGCACGGTCTACGTAGGCGGTACGCGCTATGCAAGCGGGACGCGCTATACCTACTTCCCACGCCGCACGAGCCTCCTGGGAACCCGGTACAAGGAGTCCCCGCTCGATGCGCGGGTTGGACGCTCGGCACAGCGCCCGCAAGGCCGCGTGACGACGCGTGTACAGCCACGTGCTTCCGACGCCCGCGGCGCGGTTCGCTCTCCGCGCTCCGACGCCCGTCTACGCGACTCGTCGCCGCGCGTCGAGCCGCGTCGCGCCCGCACGTCACCGAACGTGGTTCGTTCGACGCCGGCTCCCGGCTCGCGCGTTCGCACGCCCGCGGCCGATTCCGGTCGGCCCACGGATCGGTTGCGGGGCCGTGGGGAGGCAGGCGCGGCCCCACGCGCGTCCCGTGCCGATGGCCCCCGTCTGCGGCAGGGGGATGCACGCGGCCAGGTGCGCGCACCCCGCGCCTCGACTCCGCAACGTACCCCCCCGGCCGCAGCGCCTCCATCCAGCGCCCGCAACCGAGCCGCACCCCGGTCGCAGCAGCGGCCATCCCTGGATCGGTCGCAGCCCTCTCAGCGCTCGCGACCCAGCGCAGGCGAGCCGCAGAATAGGGTTCGTTCGCAGAGCCGCAGCGATGCGCCGAGGAGCGCTCGGCCGGCGCCCCGAGCCAGTACGCCGGCGCCGCGCTCCAGCCAGCCACGGGCAAGCCAACCCCGGCCCAGTTCGCCGCGGGCCAGCCAACCGCGTACCAGCCAGCCACGCGCCAGCCAGCCACGCGCCAGCCAACCGCGTGCCAGCCAGCCACGCGCCAATCAGCCGCGTGCCAGCCAGCCACGCGCCAATCAGCCACGGGCCAGCCAGCCGCGGGCCAGCCAGCCGCGGGCGGCGCCGTCCCGCTCGTCGACGCCCAGCGCCCGTCCTTCTGCCCAGCGCGCGCCCACGCGAAGCGCCCCCTCGCGCGGGACGGCCCGCAAGCCTTCGAGGGGAGGGCGCGGTGGAGGCTCCTGACGAGCATCTCGCCCCGGTGGTCCATGCCGACAGCGACTACCGGGTCCCCTACCGTGGATCCTTTCGTGTTGCGGATTGTCCGACGCGCCCGCCTCCCGAGGCTCCGGGGGAGCGGGCGCTCGAGCGTGCACAGGCGGAGATGGTCGAGGAGCTGAGCAAGTTGCAGCGCATCCTCTACGCCCATGACCATCACGCCGTCTTGCTCGTCTTCCAGGCGCTCGACGCCGCCGGGAAGGACTCCACCATCCGCCACGTCATGAGTGGCGTGGATCCCGCCGGTTGTCAGGTCTTCTCCTTCAAGCAGCCGTCCAAGGAAGAGCTGGATCACGACTTCCTCTGGCGCACCGCCAAGTGCCTGCCCGAGCGGGGCCGCATCGGCATCTTCAATCGGAGCTACTACGAGGAGGTTCTCGTGGTGCGCGTGCACCCCAACTACCTGGGAGCACAGAATCTCCCGCCGCACCCACCGCTCGGGGAGCTCTGGCAGCAGCGCTTCCAGTCGATACGCGATCACGAGCTCCATCTGGCGCGCAATGGCACGCTCATCCTCAAGTTCTGGTTGAACGTGTCGAAGGACGAGCAGAGGAAACGCTTCCTCAGCCGGCTCAAGGAACCCGAGAAGAACTGGAAGTTCGCCGAAGGCGACCTGGAGGAGCGTCGTCACTGGGACGAGTACATGGAGGCCTACCAGGACGCCCTCGCCGCCACCTCGCGACCTTGGGCGCCCTGGTTCGCCATCCCGGCAGACGACAAGCCCTTCATGCGCTGGGAGGTCACTCGCATCATCATCGACGCACTCCGGGGGCTCGATCTCCAGTATCCGCAGGTGTCGGAGGCCGACGCCCAGCGCTTCGCGGAGTTGCGCCGCACACTCGAACGCTGATCGGGGCTCGCGCCAGCAGGGCGCCACCCACGCGATCGGACTCACGCCCCCGCGCTCATCCCTCCACGATCTCGCCTTCGACGACGCGACCGGCGCAGCGGGAGCCGCCCAGCCAATAGACCAGATCGCGAGGGTGGTCGACCGTCCACAGCGCGAAGTCGGCCCGCGCCCCGGAATCGAGGGTCCCTCGATCCGTCAGTCCCAACGCTCGGGCCGCGTTGAGCGTCACGCCGCGAAATGCCTCGAGCGGTGTGAGCCCGAACAGCGTGCAGGCAAGGTGCGCGGCCGTACGCAACGACCGCAGCGGCGACGTCCCGGGATTGAGGTCGGTGGCCACGGCCAGGGGAACGGCGCCCCCACGCAGGGCGGCAACCGGGGGCTTCTGTACCTCACCCAAGGTCTGGAAGGCACCGGGGAGCAGCACCGCCACCGTGCCCGTCCTCGCCAGCGCCTCGACCCCCTCCGAGGACGTGTATTCAAGATGATCTGCAGAGTCCGCACCAAGTCGGGCCGCCAAGGCGGCGCCCCCTCCATCGCTCAGTTGGTCGGCATGGAGTCGTAGGCCCAGACCGTGGCCGGACGCCGCGCGCAGGAAGCGTTCGCACTCCTCCACGGAGAAAGCGATGCCCTCGCAGAACGCATCCGCCTGGTCCGCGAGGCCTTCGGCCACCACACGCGGCAGCGTCTCTCGGATCACATCGTCGAGGTACTCCCCCCTCCCCTGTCCTGAAGGGAGCGCGTGCAGGCCGAGAAAGGTGGTACGCACGGAAACGGGGATGTCCAACGCGAGAGACCGCGCTACCTGCAGCTGCTTCACCTCGGTGTCCGTGTCGAGACCATACCCCGACTTGATCTCGACCGTGGTGACACCTTCCGCCGTGAGGTCCCGCAGACGCTCACGGGCCGACCGCCGCAGCTCGGCCTCGGAGGCAGCGCGCGTCGCGCGCACCGAGGCTCGGATCCCACCCCCACTCGCCGCGATCTCGGCGTAGCTCTCCCCCGCCAGCCTCCGCTCGAACTCATCGGCGCGATCGCCGCCGAACACCAGGTGGGTGTGACAATCGATCAGCCCCGGCGTGAGGCACAGACCTCCCCCGTCCACCCGCTCGGCTCCGGGGAGCGAGGGTAACTCCGCCTGGGGGCCGCTCCAGAGGATGCGCCCTCCCCGAACCGCGATCGCCCCGCGCTGCACCCGTCCCCACCCGTCGTCACCGCCGACGAGACGACACAGGTGGACATCCGTCCAGATCCGGGTCCTGCCGTCCAAGAGCCCTCCCGATTGACGTTGGCCTCCGAGCCAATCTAGTGTTGGCCCCCGTGCATACGCTCTTCTCCGAGTCCGCGCTCCTCCCGTCGGGGTGGCGCCGCGACGTGCTGTTCACGTTCGACGATACCGGCACCTTGGTGGCCGTGCAGCCCGATGCTGCCGGGGATGACCACGAACGGGCCGGCGGCCCGGTCGTTCCCGGTATTCCCAACCTGCACTCGCACGCGTTCCAATGGGCCCTGGCCGGCCGCGCCGAACGGGGCCACCCCGACGGCGACAGCTTCTGGACGTGGCGCACGCTACTGTACGACTTCCTGAACCGGCTGGACCCCGACGCTGTCGAGGCCATCGCCACCGCCCTCTACCTGGAGATGTTGGAGGCGGGCTATACCTCGGTGGTCGAGTTCCATTACCTCCATCACGGTCCCGCTGGCCGCGCGTACGAGGACCGCGCCGAGATGGCGCTGCGCCTGGGGCGCGCAGCGGACGCAACGGGCATCCGGCTGACGCTGCTGCCCGTGGTGTACGAAGCCGGCGGCTTCGGTGTCGACCTGGCCCCCGAACAGGCGCGGCTGCGACTGTCCTTGTACGATGCGCTCACGGTGCTGGAGCGCCTGGAGGCCTCGGATTTCGGGCATCGGCTGGGACTGGCCCTGCACAGCCTGCGCGCCGTGCGGAGCGAAACCATCCGTGACCTGGTCGAGGACCGGACGCTCCTGGCCCGTCCGCACACGATCCACATCCACGTCGCCGAGCAGCTCCGCGAGGTCGAGGAGTGCCAGGCACGCCTGGGGGCACGGCCGGTGCGCTGGTTGCTGGACGCCGCCGACGTGGACGAACGCTGGTGTCTGGTGCACTGCACGCACGTCGACGAGGACGAGTTGCACGGGGTGATCCGCTCGGGCGCCGTGGTGGCGCTCTGCCCCACGACCGAGGCCAACCTCGGAGACGGCGTGTTTCCTTTCGCGAACTACGAGCGCGGTGGTGGCCGCTGGGGCGTCGGCTCGGACAGTCAGGTGTCCGTCAACCCCTTCGAGGAGTTGCGTTGGCTGGAGTACGAGCAACGACTCGTTCAGCAGAAGCGCAATGTCATCACGGCAGGTACGGCCAGATCCACGGGACGCGCGCTGTTCGAAGGGGTGCTCTCCGGCGCCTGGTCGGCGGTGGCCGACAATGTAGGACGCCTGGAGCCGGGGAGTCGGGCCGACCTCCTGGTCTTCGACCGGGACCAGCCACGGCGCTGGGGGCGGGATGAAGATGCGCTGCTCGACACGCTGGTTTTCTCCGGCTCGGACAGCGCGCCCTTGCACGTGATGGTCGGAGGCCGCTGGGTGGTCCGCGACCGCGCGCACACGGCGCGGGCCTCACTGTTGCCCGCCCTCCGCGAAGCGCTACGCCGCCTGGACTGACGCGCCGGCCTGGCCCCCCGACACGACCGTCAGCGCTCCCTCATCGGAATCCGGATGTCGCACGTCTCGGCGGTACGAAGTGCCTCGTCGTAGCCGGCGTCCACATGTCGGGCAACGCCGATCCCCGGGTCGTTGGTGAGCACCCGTTCGATCCGGCGGGCCATCTCCGGAGTACCGTCCGCGACCAACACCTGCCCCGCATGCAGCGAGTTGCCGATTCCCACGCCACCGCCGTGATGAACGGATACCCAACTGGCACCCGAGGCGGTGTTGAGGAGGGCATTGAGAATGGGCCAGTCCGCCACCGCGTCGGTTCCGTCTTTCATGCCTTCGGTCTCGCGGTACGGTGAGGCGACCGAGCCCGTGTCCAGATGGTCGCGTCCGATCACGATGGGAGCCTCCACCTCCCCGTTCGCTACCAGCTCGTTGAGCGCTACCCCAAAACGAGCCCGGGCTCCCTGCCCCAACCAGCAGATGCGCGCCGGCAACCCCTGGAACTGCACCTTCTCGCGCGCCAGCGAGATCCAGCGCGTCAAGTGCTCGTCTTCCGGAAACAGCTCCAGTGCCAGCTCATCCGTTCGGGCGATGTCCGCCGGGTTCCCGGACAGCGCGACCCACCGGAAGGGTCCCTTTCCTTCGCAGAACAGCGGTCGGATATAGGCCGGCACGAACCCCGGATAGGCAAAGGCGTCCGAAAAGCCCGCGCCGAGGGCTTCGCCGCGTAGGTTGTTGCCGTAGTCCACCGCGATCGCGCCCTGCCGCTGCAACTCGACGATGGCCTCGCAGTGCGAGCGCATGGCGACCCGGGCCCGGGCGATGTACGCCTCGGGGTCCCGCTCGCGGAGCTCCAGGGCCGCCGCCAAGCTCATGCCGTTGGGCACGTATCCTCCCAGGGGATCATGCGCGGACGTCTGATCCGTGACGATGTCCGGAACCACGTTCCTGCGAGCGAGCTCGGGCAGGACGTCCGCACAATTCCCCACGAGTCCAACGGACAGCGCCTCCCCGCGCGCAGTGGCGTCCTGTACCCAGTGCAGTGCCTCCTCGAGATCGTCCGAGGCTCGATCACAGTACCCGGTGCGGACGCGTCGTTCGATCCGTGACCCGTCGACCTCCACCACCAGGATGGCTCCGCCATTCATGGTGGCCGCCAGTGGTTGCGCCCCCCCCATGCCACCCATGCCGCCCGTCAGAATCCAGCGCCCCTGCAGCGAGCCGCCGAAGTGACGCGCAGCCATCGCTCCGAAGGTCTCGTAGGTGCCTTGCAGGATGCCCTGGGTCCCGATGTAGATCCACGACCCCGCCGTCATCTGCCCGTACATCATCAGGCCCTTGCGCTCGAGCTCGTCGAAGTGCGCCCAGGTGGCCCAGCGTCCCACCAGATTCGAGTTCGCCAAGAGAACCCGGGGCGCGTACGGATGGGTGCGGAACACAGCCACGGGCTTGCCCGATTGGATCAGCAAGGTCTCGTCATTCGCGAGGGTCTCCAGCGTGCGCACGATGGCATCGAAGGCTTCCCAGTTCCGTGCAGCCCGTCCGCGCCCGCCGTAGACGACCAGTTCCTCGGGACGCTCGGCCACCTCCGGGTCGAGGTTGTTCATCAGCATCCGCAGCGCGGCTTCCTGGGTCCATCCGCGGCAGCGCAATTGTGCTCCCCGAGGCGCTGCGATCGTGCGGGTGTGAGATGTCATGCGGCTTCTCCTCCCGATGGGGATGGGTGCTCGGAACCGTCCAGGTGTCCGTCGTGAATGAGTGCGCGCAGTGCCTCGAGATCGGGGGAGAGCGGACGATCGCCCGCGAGCGCTGGAACCGCGCCTCGGATCACCGCGTGCGCGCGCTCCAGGGGGGCGGACGAGCGCAACGGCCGTCGGTGCTCGAGCGCCTCCGCGGCACTCATGAGCTCGATGGCCAACACATACTCCAGCAGCTCCACGGCCCGCGCTGCTTTGCGTGCCGCGGTCAGGCCCATGGACACATGATCTTCACGGGCCGCGCTGGTCGAGACGGAATCCACCGAAGCCGGGTGAGACAACACGCGCAACTCCGCCCCCAGGTCTGCGGACGTGACCTGAGCGATCATGAAGCCAGACTCGATCCCCGGCCTGCTGGCCAGGAAGGCAGGAAGCTCGGACAGGTCGGGATTCAGCAGACGCTCCAGGCGCCGCTCGCTGATGCTCGCGAGATCGGCCAGGGCCAGGGCCACGAAGTCCAGCGCCTGCGCAACGACTTGCGCGTGGAAGTTTCCACCGCTCACCACCAGATCCTGTTCGGGAAAGACGAGCGGGTTGTCCGTGGCGCTGTTGGCCTCGATCTCGATCACCCGTCGAGCATGACTGAAGGCGTCGCGCGCCGCTCCGTGGACCTGCGGGATGCAACGGAGACAGTAAGCGTCTTGCACCCGCGCGTCTCCGTGCCGATGCGACTCGCGAATCTCGGAATCGTGCAAGAGCGCGTACATGCGCGCGGCCGTCTCGATCTGGCCCGCGTGCGGGCGCACCTGGTGGATCTCCGGACGGAAGGCCTCGGGAGTGCCTCTCAATGCCTCCAAGGACATCGCTCCGGCCAGGTCGGCCACCGCGACCGCGCGCCGGGCGCCAAGAAGCGCGACGGCACCCATCCCCGTGGTCGCCTGGGTCCCGTTGATGAGAGAAAGCCCTTCCTTCGCCTCCAGCACCAGCGGCGGGAGACCCGCCCGCGCAAGCGCCTCCGCGGCCGGGAGGATCGCACCGTCGACCTCCATCTGCCCCTCACCCAGCAACGCCAGCGCCACATGGGCCAGGGGCCCGAGGTCACCGCTGGCTCCCACCGATCCGAATGAGGGCACCACAGGCGTGAGCCCCCGCTCGAGGAACAGCAGTAGCCGCTCGATCACCTCGGGGCGACACCCGGAGTGGCCAAGCGCCAGAGCATTGGCCCGGAGCAGCATCATCGCGCGCACCGTCGCCCGTGCCATCGGGGGTCCCACACCGGACGCATGGCTGCGAACCAGGTTCCGCTGAAGCTCCCCTCGCTGGTCCGCCGAGATGACCACGTCGGCCAGACGGCCGAAGCCCGTGGTCACCCCATAGACCTTGTCGCCGCGTCCGATGATCTCGAGCAGATAGGCTCGGCTACGCTCGACCCGGACACGCGCGCTCGGGCTCAGCCGCACCGGCGCCCCGGACGCATCGGCCACCCGACCGATCGCCTCCACCGTGAGGTCGCGACCGCTCACCTCAAGCACCGGCCTCTCCTCCCCGCTGCATGAGCCCCTGGAAGTGTTCGAAGTCCGCCCGGGGTAGGGTCAGATCCTCCTCCCTCCACGTCCGCTCCAGTTCCACTGCCAGACCCTCCGCCAGTCGATTCACGTAGTTGTAGTAGGCCGTCACATGGCAGATGTCGAGGATGGCGCGATCGTCGAAGCCCACGTTCCGTAGCTCCACCACCCCGGCCGCCGCGGAGGCCGCGGGAGACCGCGTCAAGCGCAGGCACCAATTCAGCATCGCCCGGTGACGCGCGGGTAGATCGAGCCGGCTCGCGTCCAGCGCCAACGCCCGCACCCAGGAGCGTTCCTTGCCCAGCCTACGGAGTCCCGCCCCGTGATGGTTGATTCAGTAGAAGCAGTCGTTGGCGGCCGAGACCACCACGGCGATCATCTCCCGCTCCACCCGACTGAGGGGGGACGGCCCCCGCATGGCGTGCTCGTAGAGCCGATAGTGGTGCTCGAGGCTCGGGGGATCCAGGGCGTGGATGCGGAGGATGTGATCCGACGGGGGCTCCGACCATCCGAGCCGGTCCAGGGTGGGGCCGAAGCCGGGATCGTCCGGCTCCGGATCGTAGGGGACATGGGCCATGGAGCCACTCCGATGGAGCCAGGGTACGGGGAGGAGCCCCAGTTTTCCGCCGTTTCTCCTCGGTGGCAAGACGCGCGCGGTGGCTCTGGCGCGCGGAGAGGGTCCGCTCCTTGCGTAGCTCCCACGGAGACCGTAAACGTTCTGTCAGTCCCGTAAACATCCAACGTCACGAGCGGCCTCGGCTCGCTCGCAGGGTCGGAAGGAGTCACTCGTGTACGCCCAGGCCCCCAGCCCCCCCCGGGCTGCCGCGTCTATTCCCCCCCATGGGGTGTCTCGCCGTCTGGAAGAGGTCCGCATCCGCACGGGCCGCCGAACGCTCAGGGACTTCTGGCGTGAGGTCACGGGAGACGGCGAGTTCCGGGTGAGCTACGAAGCGGTCCGGAACTACCACACGGACCGGGATCCGCCGGTCGACTACCTGGTGCGGGTCGCGGATCGCTTCGGGGCCAGCCTGGACTGGCTGGCGACCGGCCGCGGGCAGCCCTGGCCCTCCGATCCCCAGATCCGCAAGACCGCCGAGTCCGCCCCGGAAGGGGCCGGAATCGCGGAGTTCGAGGGGGCGCTCCGGGAGGTGTTCTGGCACTACGCCAACCTCCCCCCGCTGGCGATGGCCATGGTGCTCAAGACCTGTGAGCGGCTGCATCGGGACGCCGAACTCCGGGCCCGACTCAACGGCAAGGGCGGTCCCACGCGCGCCTACATCGGTCGCTTCGTCGGCAAGGCCCTCGCTGGCCCGTTGGTCAACGCCGTCGCCGGCACGGTGCGTACCTCCGAGCTGCATCAATGGCAGATGGAGAGCTACGTGCTGGGCATCTGCCAGGCGCTCCATTCGTTGATGCCCAACCCCAACTGGTCGGAGCCGCTGGTCCAGAACCCGCTCCACTGAGACCGGAGCGGCATGCGCACCGGCCCGTCCCAGGACCACGTGCCTGGCGGCCGGGTACGGGGGTTGCTGGAACACGAGCCGAGGAGTTCCTGCTTCGGATGCTTCCGTCCCCGGTGCGAGCATGAACAGCGAAGAGCGGTCGACCCATCCTATCGCGCGCGATCCCGATCCTGCCCCTGAAACGGCAGTCATCGGCTTGCGCCTGGTCCGTCCCGAGGAGTCGACGACCGACCGGCCCGCCACGCCTCCCGAACTCGACCCGGAAACGGCCACGGCTCCGGTTCCAGCGGATCTCGCCTCCAGCCACCTCTACCTGAATCGGGAGCTCACCCTCCTCAACTTCTACTTCCGGGTGCTGCACGAAGCCGAGGACCCGCGAACCCCACCGCTCGAGCGCATCCGGTTTGCCGCCATCGTCGGGTCGAACATCGACGACTTCGTGATGAAGCGGATCGGCGGTCTGAAGCAGCAGCTGGGCGCCGGCGTGACCGAGCGCACGGTCGACGGCCGCAGCCCGGAGGAGCAGATCCATCAGTGCTTTGCCCTGATCCGTCTTCTCGACGCGCGCCTGCGCGCCGTCGTCTCCGCCCTGGAGGCGCTCCTGGCGGAGAACGGGATCCGATTCCTCAAGCCCATCGATCTTCCGGCGGCCGAGCGCAAGGCGCTGCGGAAGCAGTACCTGACGCACATCCACCCCCTGGTGACGCCGCAGGCGACCGATCCGGCCCATCCCTTCCCGTTCATCTCCAACCTGTCGTTGAACCTCGTCCTCAGCCTCCGCGATCCTCAGAGCCAGGAAACCGCCCTGGCCCGGGTCAAGGTCCCGGTCGGAGCCGGCGTTCCGCGATTCCTGCGGTTGGGCAGCTCGCTGGACTTCGTACCGCTCGAGCAGGTGCTCATCGACAACCTCGACGTGCTGTTCCCCGGCATGGAGGTCATGTCCTGTTCCGTATTCCGCGTCACGCGCAACGCCAACACCGAACGGGAGGAGGAGAGCGCCGAGGATCTGTTGGAGTTGATCGAGTCCGAACTGCGTGATCGCAAGTTCGCACCGGTGGTCCGCCTGCAATGCAGCAAGGGGATGGACGCGGCGCATCTGCGCCTGCTCACCCACGAGTTGGGCTTGCGCCCCTCGGAGGTCTTCGAGATCGGTGGGCTGCTGGGCCTGCGCGACCTGATGGAGGTCGCCGAGCTGGACCTGCCTCACTTGCGCGAGCCGGCCCACCACCCTGTCGATCATCCGGCCATCAAGCCAGACCGGTCCATCTTCCAGGTCATCCGCGAAGCCGGTCCGCTCCTCCTGGAGCATCCGTATCACTCCTATGCCACCTCGGTGGAGCGTTTCTTGAGGGAGGCGAGTCGCGATCCCGAGGTCCGCGCGATCAAGATGACCCTGTACCGCACGTCGGAAGACTCGAAAGCGGTAGAGCACCTGATCGAAGCTGCGCGGAACGGGAAGCAGGTGGCGGTCGCCGTGGAGCTCAAGGCCAGCTTCGACGAAGCAGCCAATATTCGCTGGGCCAACCGTCTGGAGGAGGTCGGCATCCACGTCACCTACGGCGTGATGGGCTTGAAGACCCACTGCAAAGTGATCCTGGTGGTACGTCAGGATCAGGACGGGCTGCGCCGCTACGCCCATATCGGAACCGGGAACTACCACGCGGGCACGGCACGCCGCTACACGGACTACGGATTGCTGACCGCGAGCCGACGGATCGGCCAGGATCTCACCGAGCTCTTCAACTATCTGACCACGGGCTTCAAGCCCAAGCGTCGCTTCCGCCGCGTGCTTCCCGCTCCCAAGATCCTGAAGAGCGCCCTCCTGGAAAAGATCGAACGAGAGATCGAAGCCCACCGCATCGGCGATCCCGCACGGATCCAGATGAAGATGAACGGCCTCGAGGATCCCGACGTCGTGCGGGCCCTCTACAAGGCTTCCATGGCAGGCGTGCCGATCGACCTCATCGTTCGGGACACCTGCCGGCTGCGACCCCGCGTGCCGGGTCTCAGCGAGACGACCCGCGTGGTCAGTGTCATCGGGCGCTTCTTGGAGCACGGACGCATCTACTACTTCCACAACGGTGGAGACGAGGAGTATTACATCGGCTCCGCGGACTGCATGAGCCGCAATCTGCAGGGGCGCGTCGAGGTCCTGGTGCCCGTCGAAGACCCGGAACTCCGCTCGGAGCTGCGCTTCGTCCTCGACTCGCAGCTGGAGGACCGTCGCGGGGGTTGGGAGATGCAGTCCGACGGCAGCTACGTCTTGAAGGCGCCGGTGGCGGACGCGGAGGCGAGAAGCTCGCAGGCGCTGATGATCGAGCGCGCCGGCTCACAGCGGCGGGAGGCGTCCCGCTTGAAACGCCGACGGCCCCGTTCCCTCGGGGGCCGCAACCGTCGTTGAGGCCAGCGCCCCGCTCCGTATATGCCCTGCGCCACGATCCATATGATGTTGAGCGGACGAGCGCTCCGTGCCTGGGAGGCTCGTCCCTCGACCGCGCCTTTTCCACTTCGCGCCCAGACCGTACGGGCCTTCCTTCACGGAAGCATGGCGCCCGATACGGGGTTCGTCCCTGGAGCGGAGCGTTTCCCTTCCGTGCTTGCCCACTACGTACAGCCGGCCGATCTGGTCCGGGAGTTGGCGCACGGTGCCAGGAGTGACGAGGAACGCGCGTTCGCGTGGGGCTGGGCCGCTCACGTCGTGGGCGATGTCGTGCTTCACCCGCAAGTGGGCCATGCCTGCGGCGAAGCAGTGCGAGGTGATCGTTCGCAGCGCTTGAACGCCATGGATGACCTCGAGACCCACGTCGGGATGGAGGTGGGCCTCGACATCCTCGTCCTTGCGTCAGACCCCGACATTCCACGGCCCGAGCGTCGGCCCTTCTTCTCGGCCACGTCCATCGAGTTCCTCCGGGGTGCCTATGCCCGCGCCTATGGGATCGATCTGGATGCCCATCGGATGTGGCTAAGCCACCGTCGGGCCACGCAACGAACGGCCCGGTGGCCCAACCTGCTGCGTGTGCTCGACCGGGCGCACGGAGTCAGCGCACGCGGACGCTCCTCGGCGGCAGCAGGCGGGTTGGTGTCGGTCGCCCGCAGGTTCGCACGAGCGGGAAGTGCGTTCCGTGGGCTGCTGCGGCCGCGACGGCCTCCCGCCTGGTTGGTGGAGTTGGCGCAGACGGAGGGAGACCGCTTCCCCGCTCGCCTGGCCACTGTGATCGACGCGGGCCTCGAGCAGTTGGAGAACCGCAATCTCGAGAGTGGCGAGCTCACGGGCCCCCACGACCCGCACCCCGAGAGCCGAGCGGCCTACGAGCAGCTACGAGCGTTGCGAGGAGAGTCGAGGGTCTCCGACTAGCGGCCGCCCTTCGTGAAGACCTGGATCAAGCCGCCCGTGTACCCCGTGCCGTAGCGGGTGGTGGCATCGCTGGCACTCATGTAGACGATCGAGTCCACGTCCTGCACCACGACGCGGCGCAGCGCTTCCAGACTTCCGGATGGGGCGTTGTCGATGAAGACCTGCGCGTAGTCCGGCGACCCCGACTGGACGCTGGACATTCCACGCGTCCGTAGCCACCGGGGGCGCAACCGCTGAATGGCGTCGTAGGCACTCCCGTTGGGGATCTCCGACAGATCGCCGGACCGGATGACGTTCGGACTCCGGCTCGATCCCCCGCCCCCACCGCTCGCGCATCCGAGCAGCAGGAGGGAGAAGAGGGCGAAGGTGGTGGTCCAAAGGGACACCTTCTGCGGACGGAACATGGCTCGTCTCCTCTCTGCCGTAGACCTGCGTGAGTCTAGCGGTTCAGCACCGGTGCCGGCACCCCGGGACCCTTACGGCCCGAGGACTCCTCGCCCCCCCTCCCTCGCCCGTCCCCGCCCCGGGGGCCGGCAAGCCGTTGTCACTCCGGTGGTCGGTCGTCTATCGTACGACGGGCTGTTCTCGACTACGGTGGAAAGGTGGGATTATGACAGGCATCCGGTACGTCCGTTCGGCGACCCTCGGAGTGGCGCTGGCAGTCTCCCTCGGCGGCTGCGCGGTAGGGCGCCCCTGGGGGTTCGCTCCACTCGGCGGCATCAACGTCGACGCGGAGGAGTTGTTCGTCGGTGCGGATGCCTGGGTGCCGCTCCAGCAGGGCCTCGGAACCGGAGAGCTCTTCTTCGTGCCGGGCTTCGATTGGTATCCGTTCGCGGGCGAGGACGTGGCCGGCGCCAACTACGACGCGTCCCGGTGGGGAGTGAATGGCGACCTGGTCTGGGCCTTCGACGGAAGCTCCTTCGCGCCCTTCGTACGGGGCGGCCTGGCGCTGAGCCGTGTTTCGTCGGAAGTGGGCGGTGGCCCGAAGGTCAGCGACACCGACCTGGCGTTCGACATGGGGGCCGGAGGATTCTTCGGTGGGAGTGGCAGCGGCAACCGCCCCTACGCCCAGTTGGGCGTGCTGCTCGGGAACGGCTCGGACCTGTATCTGTCTGCGGGCTACCGCTTCATGGTCGGCGGCACGCCCTGAGGGCGGCCGTCGGCTCCCACCGCGAGCGGGAGGAGGGGGAGCAACGCGTCGGTGAACCCGACGCTGGGGGATGACGCGGACAGCGACAGAGGGTCGGCCGCTCCGGCGTTGACGCTGTATCCGAGGTCTGCGAGCGATCCCACGGTGATGGCGCTCAGCGGATTCGCTCCCGTGGAGAGCACCGAGGTCATCAGCTCGGTGCCCAGCACGGCCTCGCGCCAGTGCACGTCCCGCACCGAAGGACCGCCCACGTTCTCGACCGGTGGAAGTCCGCCTCCGCCGTGCGCCGCCCACGCGACGCCCGCGGCTGAACCGAGGAAGCGCGGATCGGGCCCTCCCCCACCTTGCAGGAGTCCCGCCGCCGACCAGAACACGCCGACACCGAGGGTGTGCGCGAGCTCGTGCTCGAAGACGGCTCCCAGCAGACCGAGTGCCGCCAGCGTGCCCAAGTCCGCGGCATCGATGCGCAGCACCCCCACGGCCGGGATCAGCGTCCCCGCTCGAACGCGGCACACCCCTGCGTTCGCTACGCTCCCACCGGGGCCGTCGATGGCCGCTGCCTCCACGAACACCACGAGGTCGTCGACGACCTCCTGCAGGGCCGGGTGGTTCACCCCGCAGGCACCGGCGGGCAGAGACCCGGGGCCGATGAACGAGACGTCGGGCAGGTCGCCGACCACCACGCCCTGCCATCGATCGCGGGCTGCGCTCAAGGACGCCAGCTCCGCGCCGCTGAACCCACCCAGCACGCGTGTATCGATCTGGAAGCCGGGGGTGGACGCGACCGCGGTCGCAGTCAGTTCCACCACGGCCCCAACGCCGGACACCTGCGCCTGCAGCCGCTGGGGTCCCGGAGCGCCCAGGGTCCAGATTCCCGGCGACGCGCGCCCATCGGCATCGCTGGGATCGCTGGTGTGTTGCACGCTGCCCCCCCCCTCGGCCACCGTGAACGTCACGGTGACGGATGGAATCCCATTGTCCCAGTCATCGCGCACCTGGACCAGCGGTGCCTGGGGGAGCGGCGCGCCCGGCGCCCCGGTCTGCCCCTGTCCGCTGAGCACAGCCAGGCGGCGGGGTGGGCCCGGTACACCGACGAGTTGGAAACGCGCGGTATCGGTGGTGGCCGCATAGACCAGCACTGTCTGCTCGCCTGCGCTCACCCCGAGCGTCCACGCCACCTGCGCCTGCCCCTGCACGTCGGTCGGCACCTCCACCTGAATACCGGTCGCCTCGTCCCGGAAGGTCACCTGCGCCGAGGAGGGGTTGCCGTGGACGTCGACCACGTCCACCACGAGTGGGCTCCCCAGCGGTTGCGCCACCTCCCGCGACTGCCCGTCGCCCGCCACCACCCGTACGGAGTGGGGTCGGCCAGAAAGGGCGGAGGCCGCGACCACGACCGTGTCCGCCCCGGCGAGGATGAGCTCGGCGGACTGTTCACCTGCGACCGGGCCCAGGCTCCACTGGAAGCGCGCGTGTCCGTCGGCGTCTGCGCGTACGCTGTCGGGCTGTATCCGTCCACCGTCGGGGGTGCGCGCCACGACCCAGGTGCCCGGAGCGGCGTTGTCGAACACGTCGCCCACCCACACCTGGAGCGAGTCCGAAAGAATCGCCCCCACCGTATCCGCCTGCCCGCCGCCCACGACCAACCCCAACTGCCGCCCTGGTCCCGGAAGGACCGTCCCCTCCCAGGTGGCGGAGAACTCCCCGGCCCGCGCCTCGACGCGGAGCGGACCACTCTGTGGCCCCGCTCGCCAGGGGAGCAGCGCTCGCCCGAATGCGTCAGTGGTCTCCACGTCCCGGTCGAGCGCCGCCGCACCGGTGACGACGTGGAACGCCACGGGCACGCCGGGCAACGGATCTCGACCCGAGAACGCCTTGGCTTCGAGGACAGCGGGCTCGCCAGCCCGCACGGAGTCTCCCGGCACCAGCGCGTGCAGGTCGAGGGAATCGACCTGGGCCAGGGGTGCGGGGAGCGGGGACTCACAGGCGGATAGCAGCACGAGTGCAGCAACGGCGTAGCGGGGACCCGACAGATTGCCGGATCCCGACCGCCACCCGCGTGCACCGCTCGCTCGCGACCACGGGAATGGAACCCGCATGGCCGCGCCATTTCGACGACCTTCGACCAACGCCCGCGCCTTTCTCCGACCCAAACAGAGAGGGCGAAACGGACAAGAACGGTGCCAGCCGGGCTCGGGCGAAAAGCGAACGCCCGAGTCCGCGTTGCGTCCGCAGAGGTAGGGCTTGCCTAGATCCCCGCCGGCCGCAGTCGCCCGGACGCGTCGCGGAAGGCGGACACCGCCGCCTTCAACTCGGAGACGCCCGTCACGGCGCAGGTGAGATCACCCTTGGCGAACCGCGGCTCCAAGTCACCGGCGATCCGGTGGATGGCGCGAGCGCCGACGTTGGCCGCGCTTCCGCGCAGGCGATGGGCCACGGCGCGCAGCTCACCCGCATCGGCTTCTTCCAGGCCCCGGTCCAGCCGCTGCTCGAGCTCGTCCCAACCGGACAGGAAGAGATCCACGATGGTCCAAAGCAACTCTTCGTCCTCGCCGACCGTCGCGAAGGCAGCGTCCCGATCGAAGGCGGGGTCGACCGCCTCCTCCGGTGTGGTCAGAGGGGTCGTCTCGTCCGGCGTCCAGCCGACCCAGCGCGCCACCGTCTGATTCAGGTCCTCGAGTCGGATCGGCTTGGCGAGGAAGTCGTCCATCCCACTGGCCAGACACTTCTCCCGGTCGCTCTCCAGCGCACTCGCAGTCAACGCCACGATGATCTGGTGGGGCCGGTGCCCCGCTTCCGCCTTGCGGATGCGGCGCGTCGCCTCATATCCGTCCAACACGGGCATCTGGCAGTCCATCAGCACCAGGTCGAAGTGCCCGGGCTCACACGCGAGCAGGCGCTCCACGGCCTCTTCGCCGTTGGCGGCGATCTCGACACGGTGTCCAAGCCGCTCCAGCATGCGTCCCGCGACCTTCTGGTTCACGGGCTCATCCTCCACCAGAAGTACGCGGGCCAGCACGGTCTCCACGTCGGCGTCGGCCTCGACCGGCACCGGCGCGCCCCGCTGCAGTGGGGCCGTATCCAGCAAGGTGAAGAGCCGACGCTCGCGAACCGGCTTGGCGAAGACGCCTTCATACCCATCTCCCAGCAGCAGCGAAGCGTCGTCCTTGGCCATCATGGGGGCCATGACGTTCAGCCGCACCTGAGCGCCCCGTGACGTCGACCGGAGCCAGATCGCGATCTCGCGGAGGGCGTCTTCGCCCAGCGCATAGTCGACCAGGGCATGATCATACCGGGTCGCATCTTCGTATCCCATTCGCTCGCGCAGTGCCCGTCCGTCCGCTGCGGCCAGCACCACTGCTCCCATGCCCTCCAATCGCTCGCGCAGGCTCTCGCGCAGGGCGCGGGTCGGTGACACCACCAGCACGGCGCGAGCCTCGCTGACCTCGGGCGCCACCCCGATCTCGGGGGCCAGGCGCGCGGGCAGGGTCACGATGAAGGTGGAGCCCAGACCGAGCTCGCTCTCGGCCTCCAAAGCGCCACCCATCATGGAAGACAGCTCGCGGCTGATGGAGAGCCCCAACCCCGTGCCGCCGTAGTTGCGGGTGGTGGAGGAATCGGCCTGGGTGAACTTCTCGAACACGCGGTCCAGCTTGTCCTTGGCTATGCCGATGCCGGTGTCCTCCACAGCGATGCGGAACCGGCCCGCGCCCCGCTCGCTGGCGCTCCAGGAGACGTCCACGAGCACGTGTCCCTTCGCCGTGAACTTGATGGCGTTCCCCACCAGATTCACCAGCACCTGGCGCAGGCGCCCCGGATCGCCGAACACACCGCGGGGCGCGTCGGCAGCGTAGCGCAACGCCAACTCGAGCCCCTTCTCAAAGGCGCGCGGGGCGAGCAGCTCGATGACATCCTCGATGGCCTGATGCAGATCGTAGGCGACCTCTTCCAAGGTCAGGCGCCCGGCTTCGATCTTGGAGAAGTCGAGGATGTCGTTGATGATCGTGAGCAGGTTGTCGGCCGAACGCTGGATCGTCTCGGCTTGCTCGCGCTGCTCGTCGTCGAGACCACCCGCCAGCATGAGGGAGTTCATGCCCACGATGCCGTTGATCGGAGTGCGGATCTCGTGACTCATGTTTGCCAGGAACTCGCTCTTGGCCTGGCTGGCCGCCAGGGCCGCCTCCTGCGACCGCCGCAACTCGTGGGTGCGCTCCTCGACCAGCGCCTCGAGGTTCTGCGTGTGACGGCTCAGCTCCCGATACAGCTGCCCGCTTTCCATGACGCTGGCCGCATTGAACAACACCACGGAGAGGATCTTCTGCGCCGCGTCGGGCACGAAGGAGGCGTGCGAGGGAAGCGCGCCGAAGAACATGCCCAACACGCGGTTCGGCGTCGCCATCACGTGCAGCAAGACCCAGGGCCCCACGAAGCGCCCCGGGACCAGCACGGGCCGATTCTGGTAGAGCGACCAGGCGAAGGTCCCGTCCGCGACCAGATGATCCAGCTCGCGGCGCACGAGCTCGGTGGCCCCACCGGGATCGACGTCCTGGACGTCGAAGCTCACGCCATCCGGATCGAGGCTGAGAAAGGCGATGGTCTGAAAGTCGGCGAGGCGGCGTAGTACCGGCTTGGTCGCCGCGAATACGTCGACCGGCGAGTAGTCGCTACGCGCGTCGCCGGCGAGCGAGCGGCTGAGCTCGACGACAGCGTCCAGTGCGTCGGAGAGCCAGGCCTGCTCTCGGGAGGTCCGGTCGCTGGGCGCCAGCGCACCCACGACGGCTCCGCCGTGCTCCGAGCTCATGCGGCCATGCCGAGTTGGATGTGAGCCGCGTCGGCGAACTGCCGTTCGATCTCCTCCAGCATGGTGGGAACCATCGCAGCGTCCACACCGAGGGTGTCCCACGCGCTCGCGACCAGTTCCGGCACGTCGTGCGTGCCGCTGGAGCCGAACGAGAGGGCGTTGGCCATGAGATCCGCGATGTGCACCACCGCAGTCTCCACCGGAAAGCGGCTCGCCTGGGCAGGGCGGTGATGGAACGCCACGGCCTCCTGGAACGCGCCCGGGAAGTTCCACTGCGACATGAGCGCACCGCCCACCTGCGCGTGGTCGAAGCCGAGCACGTCGCGCTCCGTGCGGTGGAGCGCGTCGCCGCTCGCGGCCGCGCGCTCGATCGCTTCCCTCGCCTCCTGCCCCTTCTCCTGGAAGATCACGAGGCGCCCGAGATCGTGCAGCATTCCGGCTACGAAGAAGCGCTCGACGTTGAACTCCCGGCGATGACTGGCCAGCACCCGGGCGGCGATCCCACAGGCAAGGCTGTGTCGCCAGAAGGAGTCCATGTCCACGAGGTCCGCGGGCACGTTCTTGAAAGCGGTCATGATGGACGTGGCCAGCGCCAGGTCCCTGACCTGGGCCGTCCCGACCACACGCACGGCATGGGTGACGGTCCCGATCCGCTGCGGAAAGGAGAAGAGCGCGGAGTTGACCAACCTCAGCAAGCGAGCGGTCAGTCCCGTGTCCTCGGAGAGCACACGCGCCACGTCGGCCGCGCCCGAGCGAGGGTGGTTGATGACCGCCACCAGTCGCTGGTAGATGATGGGGGGCGACGCCAGGTTGGTCGCGTTCTTGAGAAGCTCCTGGGGATCAAGAGGCATGAGCTTCGACCTCCTCCACCGACTCCGGCGCTGGTCCCATGCGGGCCGCCGCTTCACGCAACACGGCGCGCTCGAAGAGCAGGGCGATGAGTGGATGGTCCAGGGAATTGCGCGCGAAGCGCGCCGTCATCTCCGCCTTGGCCGCCGCGAGCACCTCGGGCGGCAGATCGGCGAAGGGGTCGACGGAACCCTCCGCCTCCCCCTCGATCTCGATCTGGGGCACGCCCCACATCTTCAGCGCCTTGAGGAACTTGTCGTCCAGTTCCTTCCCCGCAGGGATCAGGAGACGTCCGCGGCGGTCGGTGACCGGCGCCGCGAGTACCATGCCGAGCTCGGCATGCTCGACCGGGATCACAGCCATGGTCCAGATGGTCCGGGAGCAGGCGGCCGGGTGCCCCCTCTCGGGGCCCCCACTGTGGTGGAGTATCGGGGCGGAAGTGCCGGATGTTGAACGAATTCCGAGGGAAGAGCCGGTGGCCCGGAAGCAGCATCCGAGGGGGGCCGGGAGCCCCCACCCCCTACTGGTTGGGCTGCAGTGACTTCCCGTCCGGACCAATGTCCGGGAACATCCCACGGAGCCGGCCGAGCGCCCGCTCCCGTACCTCGGGCTGCTGGGCCGTCAGGTCGGTCGCCTCGTAGCGGTCTCGCCACACGTCGAAGAGACCCTCGCCCCCCTGGGCGATCCACACATAGCGGTAGTCGCCCTCCACGATGCCGCGGGTTTGACCGAGCTCGCTGAGGATCAGCTCTCCACGCAGGGAGTCCGTGGCAGCCGGAGCGCCGAAGAAGCGGGCCAGGGATTCACCGGGAACCGCGGCCGGCACTTCGGCCAGGTCCAGCACGGTGCTGGCCAGGTCGCGCAGAGAGACCGGCTCGGACACGCGCTCCCCGGCGTGGGCGCCGTCCGGCAAGCGAATGAGCAGGGGCACGTGGGTGGTGGTCGCGTAGACGGTGTGGATGTGGTCCAACCACCCGTGCTCCCCGAACTCGTCCCCGTGGTCGGACGTCAGGACGAGAATCGTGTTGTCCAGCAGCCCGCGGGCCGTCAACTCCGCGTACAGGTTCGCGAACGCCTGGTCGACGGTCGCGACGTCCTCGTCGTAGTGATCCACGAGCTGCTGCATCTCGTCCGCCGAATAGTTCTTCGACTCCGAGCCGTGCTTGAGCCAGGTCAGTCCGTCTCCCCCTCCGAAACGGCCCCGGAACTCCGTGGGCGGATCGTAGGGCTCGTGTGGCTCGATGTAGTTGACGAAGGCGAAGAAGGGGCGGTCACTGTCCCGCCTTTGCCACTCGAGAAACCACTCGTTGACCTTCCAGGCGGGCGTGGAGATGAGGTACCCCGACAGACCCAGCTTGCGACGGATCTGGCGCCACGGCTCCCGGATCAGCCATGACTGCTTGAGCATCATGTTGGGGTAGACGCGCTGGTTGTCGAAGTGCTGGAAGCCGCGCGCCAGACCGTACATGCGGGTCACGAAGGCGAGGTTCCCGGCGAAGCCGCCGGTACGGTAGCCCTGTGCCGCGAACAGCTCCGACAACACCGGATAGGTGTCGTCCAGCGGGTCCAGGAAGCCCACGCCCAGCTCGTGCGGCCAACGACCCGTGAACATGGTGGCGTGCGAAGGAAGGGTCCACGGGGCCGATGAGAACGCCCGGTCGAACACCACGCTCTCTTTGGCCAGGGCGTCCACGTGGGGCGTGGTGTCCCGCTCATAGCCATAGAGCCCCATGTTCAACGCACGCTGCGTATCGAAGACCACGAGGACCACGTTGGGCGCGCCCGCCGGAGCCTGAGGGAGCGCCCGCAGCGCCGCCCATTCGCTCCCCACCCGGAACAGCGGTAGCGCCCCCCCAAGCACCACCACCAGGGCGAACCCCCAGGGAAGCGTCTTCCGGACCAGGGCGTCGAACGCGGGAGCACTGAACGGCTCGCGGCGAACCCACTGCACCGCGAGTCCAGCCGAGAGGAGCGCGGCGGCCCAGGGGGCGATCCGCCCCGCGGTGCCGAACCAGCTGAGCCAGCCCAGCGCCGGAAGCAAGAACGCGAAGACCTGGGGTCGACGCAGGGCCGCGACCCGGGCGCCCAGCGCGACCAGGATCCCCCATACCGCCAGCGCCACCAGCAGGTGGTCGACGGAGGTCATCCAGATGGCGTGTTCGCTGACCTCCGGGAGGTTGGCCGGAAACTTCCGGAACAGGAGGTACTTGGCGATCAGGTAGCTGCCCTCGCCCAGCCCCGCGACGAGCGCGAACCAGAGTGCGTAGCGCAGCGTGCTGGAACGAGAGGGATCGTCCGCAGGCGTCTCGGCCTCGGGGCGTCGGCTGGGAGCCGTGTGCCAAAGGAGCACGAAGGCCAGGAAGCCCAGCAGCACCGCCAGCGCCAGGAAGAAGGCCAGCTCGCCTTCCAGCCCGGCCCAGAGGTCGAGGTAGGTTTGCACCGGGACGGAGTCTCGGCCCGGGATGAGTCTGCCCACCAGCGGCACCCGACCGGCGTGCACCATCCGGATGCCCCAGGGCGCCACCCAGCGCATGCCCACGAAGGCCAGCAGCCCCAGGAGGGCCGCGCCCAGCCAATAGCGGCGCGCCGCCACTTTGAACGACGTGGCCATATCCCCCCGAGGTGCAGATCCATCCGACATCCGGCTCACACACTAAGCCTGCGGGCGGCTTCCAGGGAGGGGCCGGCCGGGATGGCCATCATGAGGCTCCCTCGCAGCGGGGCCACCGCCCCTCAGCCTGACAGAGCCGCGCCTCCCGCTCGCTCAGAGGACCCGCGGCCACCAGGAAGCCGTCGCCCGTGATCGTGGGACCCTCCAGGATCCAGACGGAGCGGCCCGGAAAGGCGCCCAGCACCCCAGGCACCAGGGCCGGATCGCGGTCCCACACGTAGACAGGGTCAGCGCCGCTGAAGTCGTAGGAGTTGTAGATGGCAGCGGAGGCATAGTCCGGGTGGCGGTCCCCGCGGACGAACACCAGCCCGCCTTCCAGGGGCAGCGCGGCGGCCAGGGTTCGGACGTCGGGGCGCATATTCCGGTAGTGCCAGTACTTGTCGGAGGCCCGCCAGGGGAGGAAGGTCCCCAGCGAGATTACGGACAGCGCCAGGACCGCCGCGGGCAGGCGGGGCAGCGCGGTGCGCAGGTCGAGTACCGCTCGCGCCGTCAGGAGCACCAGCGGCAGGAGAATCGGATACCAATAGCGGGCCCCGAAGTCGGGCCCCCCGCTGAAGTAGTAGAGGGCGTGCACCCCGATGACCATCACCAGCACGGCCGCCATCCACCCATCCAGCTTGGTCCAACGCCGTCGGGCCAGCAGCACCCACACGAAGAACAGCGAGCCGATCCCCCACCCGAACAGCTCGACGTTGGTCGCGGTCAGGTTGAGGTTGGTGTTGACGACGACGTCCCTAAGTCCGTGCCCCGGATAGGGATCCAGCGCCCAGCCCACCCCGCGATCCGGTCCGAATCCCAGGTCGTTGACGCCGGGACCGTAGACACGGTCGAAGTACTGCATCAGCGGGAACGTGCGGGCCTCGCCCGTGAGCACCCGGTTGTACCAGAGCTGCAGAAAAGCCACCGCCGCCGTGGCCACCGTGAGCACTGCGGAGGGGGCGAAGCGGAAACCCCGGCCGCGCGCCCCCAGGGACCAGAGCCCCATGAGCAGGGCCACGGCCAGCCCTTCCAGGGGCCGGATCAGGCTGATCATGCCGATGGCGGCTCCGCCCCACAGCCCCCAGTGCAGCGTACCCGTGGTTCTGAGGCGTTCTACCGAGACCCCGGCCAGCAGCAGGCAGGTGAAGGCCCAGGTATGGGTCATGAACGACATGGCCAGGAACGCCGGCCAGGGCGAGAGCGCCAGCAGAACCGTGGAGAACCGCGCCGTGGGCCTGTCGGTCAGACGCCAGACCAGCAGATGAGCCAGCAGGATGTTGAGCCCGGCCAGGACCGGATTCACCAGCCACGGCACACCCAACCGTACGCCGATCGAGAGCACGGCGGGCCAGCCGGGCGGCACCGGCGAATACCACCGGTCCGGCTCGAACGTCATGAGATCGACGTTGAAGCTCTCGGCCACCGGCAGCGGCGGCAGGTAGAGCAACCCACGCGCGAAATAGCGCGCGTGGAAGAGGTAGCCCAGCTCGTCCGGCACGTGCGGGTGGGCTTGGTAGACGCCCAGCCCCAGCCCCAGGGCCAGGAGTGCCACGAACGCCGCCCATCCCAGCGCGAAGCGGTCCCACAGACGGGGTGCGCCCTCGTCAGGCTCGAGGAGCCCGGTGACCCACTGCGGCACGGCCTGCGGGGTGGCTGTGGCGAGGACCAGCCCCAGGTTGAGGAGCTGCAGCGCCAGGATCGGCGCCGCGGTCATCAGCTCGCGCAGGAAGACCCCCACTTCGCGGGACACGGTGGCCCCCAGCAGCACCGACAGCAGGGCCACCACCACCCACTGCCCGAGACTCAGCGCGGAGGCCTTGGCGGCCAGATCGGACCGATGCCGCAGCGCGCCGGCCAGCACCACCGCCCCGTAGAGGGCCAGCAGCCCCCAGCGGACCCCGAGGCCCGCCGAGCTACCCAGAGGGTCCGCCAGGTGTTGATAGCCGACGAAGCGGCCCGCCTCCGTGAGGGAAAGCGTGATCCAGCGCCCGAGGGCCAGGACCGCCAGCCAGGCGTAGGGCGCCAGGGCTCGCCTCCGGGCTCCCGCTGCCAGCAGCAGGGCGCCCAGGAGTAGCGTCGGAATCAGCACCAAGGGTTCGGGAACGAGAGCGGGCAAACGGACCTTCCGATCGGGGGTTGTGCGGGGCGGCGTGGGAAGATTCGGGCCAGGGGGGTCGAGGGACCAGGGGGACGCCGGGTCCGGGTCCCGGGAGCGGCGCCCGATGCGGGCCCCGCTTCCCCTTGCTTGCGGGCGGCGGCCGAGGACTCCACCCTCACGGATCGTCCGCTCGCAACCCCGCGGGGTAGCTTATGCGCGCTTGGTGGTGTCTGGCGCTCGTCCTTGCCGCTCTGGCGGCGTCCGGTCGAGCACTCGACGCCCAGGTGGTCCACGGGGTGGTCCTCTACGCGGAGGACGACACCCCGGTGGCCTTCGCCGTCGTTCGCCTGCTGGCGGCCGATGGACGCGTGGTCGCGACCGAGTTCACGACCGGAGAGGGCCGCTTCCAGGTGACGGTCCCCGACGCCGGCACCTATGCGCTTCATGTCGAGCACACCAGCGCCTATTCGATGGTCGACGGCCCGCTCGAGCTGGGGACCGACTTCAACACCTTCGTCACGTTCCACCTGCGCGCCCGTCCGATCGAGTTGGAGGGCTTCGAGGTCACCGCCTCTCCCAACGAGTGGAGGCTGCAGTCCGCCGGATTCTACGAGCGCGAGCGCGACGGTCTCGGGTACTTCCTGGACCCGACGGACCTCGCACGGCGTCCCCTCGTGCGAAGCAGTGATGTGTTCCGCGGAGTGCCGGGCGTGCAGATGGTCCAGTCGTCCACCGCAGGCGTGCCGTCCTTCCCGCTGATGTCTTTCGCGCTGCGGGGCCAGTTCTGGACGGAGGGCAACGGGAGTGGGTCGCCACCCTGCTTCCCGCGCGTGTATGTCGACGGGCAGCTCGTGGAGTTGGGCGGGAGGTCGAGTCCGCCCGCACAGAGCTTCGACCATCTGGTGCCGGCCCAGGACCTGGTCGGCGTGGAGGTCTACCGCAGTCCGGCGGAGATGCCGGCGCAGTTCGGTGGGCTGACCGAGTGCGGAGTGATTCTGCTGTGGACGCGGGCTGCGCGGTAGCGTCCGCGCGCCCCGTGAAGCACGCCGTCCCGGATGGTCACGGTGGGAAAAGCCAGAGGCGCCGGGCGGAGTCGAACCGCCGAATGGAGGTTTTGCAGACCTCTGCCTTACCACTTGGCTACGGCGCCGGAAAAACGGACGAGGGAGCGGTCGGTGACACCGACACCGCTCCCTCGTCGAGAGCGGGAAACCGGACTCGAACCGGCGACCCCCACCTTGGCAAGGTGGTGCTCTACCAACTGAGCTATTCCCGCGGGTCCCCTGCCCCGGACGAGGCAGGGAGGAAATCGTAGCCGAACGGGGTAGCAGGTGTCAAGTCGCGCGAAGGCTCCCCGAAAGCTGCAAACGCCGGTATCTTCTGGCTTTGTGAGCCCTCGGGCAGGCGGCGCGCCTCCCCGTCAGGGCGGGTCCACACGCGCGGAGCGAACCCTCGATCGTGCACAGGCAAACACCACGGCACCTCGTTCGGCGCACCCCTCTGAGGGGGGTGCTGCTGGCGGCGCTCTGGGCCCTGCCGATCATGGGAACCGGACCCACTGCGCTCGCCGCCCAGTCGCCCGAGAGCCCGCTGCTCAAGGGTGGTCAGATCCGCCTGGAGATGCTCCCCGAGGTGCGCCTCTGGAGCGAGCGCTATGGCGGCACGCAGTCTCCCTTCGACCAGACCGAGCCGCTGGCGGCGGACTTCTTCCGCTCCAGCGTCGATACCACGTTCCTTCCCGCCCTGCAGAGCGTTCAGGACGACCTGCGCGCGCTGCTGGCCGACTCGGGTCTCGTCGCCGATCTGGGCGCCACGCGTGCCCGTTTCCAGGCCAACCGCACCGAGATTCCGCTGGGACTGGGCATCGGGATCTTCGATTGGCTGACCGTGGGCGTGAAGGTGCCCTTCGTGCGGCGCCGCGTGGAAGTGGACCTGGCGCTCGATCCGACCACGGCCACGCTGGGTCGGAGCCCGGGCCTCAACGATGCGGCGGTGCAGACGTATCTGGCCGAGCTGTCGGCGGTCATCGACCACGTGACGGCGCTGGTCGACCAACGCTGCACCACGCTCGGCTCCTCCGATCCGGTCTGCGTGCGGGGTCAGAATGCGCTCGGCGAGGCCAACCTCCTGTCCTCGAACCTGGGGGATGCCTACCTGGGCCTGTTCTTTCCGCTGGGGGGCAGCGCAGCAGCAGGTGCGCTCACGTCGAGAGCGGCCTCGATCCAGGCCCTGCTGCTCCAGGAAGGCGACCCCACTTTCATCGAGCAGACCTGGGTGACCCCCCTGCCCTTCGCGAACAGCGGCCTCAGCGAGGACGACCTGCAGACGCTCATGACCGCTGGCGCGTATGGTGTGAGCGCAGATCCGATCAGCTCGCAGCGCTCGCTCTGGGAGCTGGGTGACGTGGAGTTCTCGGCGGCGCTGAGGCTGTTCGAGCACGTGCCCGCTCGTGATCCAGCCACACGCGTCGACACGGCGGGCGCGCCCACCAGCGGTGGCGGGCTCGGCGTGCTGCTGGGCGTGGGAGCCACCTACCGGCTGGGCACGGGCACACCCGATCTGGCGCGGAACTTCGTGGATCTGGGCAGCGGAGACGGTCAGGACGACATCGAGCTGCAGGTGTTCGGACGACTCGACCTGGGCGGGCGTATCCGCACGCGCTTCGAAGCGCGCTACGGCATGCCGCAGGAGGGACAGGTCACCCGTAGGATCGGCGCTCCGGACCAGCCCATCCGACCGATCTCCACGGAGCGCGTCGTCACCTGGCAGCCCGGTACCTACCTGGACGCGATGATCGCGCCCGAGATCCGGGTCGCGCCCGAGTTCTCACTGGGCGTGCGCTACCGCTACACGCACAAGGGAGCCGATACGTATCGACTGCCCGGGGGCGAGGATCCGTCGCTGCCGCCCGTCGAGCTGCTGCAGGAGGAGACCGAGCTCACGGTCCAGCACCTGGGCATCGGCGCCACGCTCTGGCCGTCTCCGCGCAGCGCCGCGCGCGACCAGTGGCCGCTGGCGGTCTCGGCGGAGTATCAGCGGCCGCTGGGCGGCAAGGGCGGCGCTGTGCCCAAGGATTCGCGCTTCAGCGTCTCGGCGCGGCTCTTCGTCCAGCTCTGGTAGGTCGTCCGGACCGGCTTCGCGAACAGCGAGGCGCCGCCGCGTCCACGTTGATCCGCCGGCGTCGGCTCGGCGCGACTCAGCGTCCCGCCAGCAACTCCCGCGCGTGTTCGCGGGACACTTCGGAGTCCGCGTCTCCGCCCAGCATACGCGCAATCTCCGTGACGCGCGCTTCTCCACCCAACCGTTCCAGGTGCGCTTCGGTGGTGCGCTCGGCCACGCGCTTGCTCACGCGCAGGTGCTCCCCCGCGCGCGAAGCGATCTGGGGAAGATGGGTGACCACGAACACCTGGTGGCGCCCCGCCACCTCCAGGAGCTTGTCGCCCACGGCGTTGGCCACGGCCCCCCCGATGCCGGCATCCACCTCGTCGAAGATCAGCGTGGGGATCTGATCCACGTCCGCCAACACGGTCTTCAGGGCCAGCATCACGCGGGCCAGCTCACCGCCACTGGCGATGCGGGCCAGCGGTCGGGCTTCGAACCCCGCATTCAGCGCAGCATTGAACTCCACGCGTTCCGCCCCCTGCGCGCTCGGCTCCTCCAGCGGGTCCAGCCGCACGGTGAAGGTGGCTCCTTCCAACCCCAGCGCCGGTAGCAGAGCGGTGACCTCCCGACCCAGTCGCTCGGCCGCGGCCTGCCGCCGCTTGCTCAGCTCCCGCGCCGACGTGTGCAGGCGCCCCGCGGCGTCGGCCAGCTTCCGGTCCAACTCACCCAGCTCCACCGTGCTGCCGGCCAGCTCGTCCAGCTCGTGGGCCACCTGCGCTTGCGTGGCCAACACGTCCGACAGCTCGGGGCCGTACTTGCGCTTGAGACGGTACAGCAGGTCCAAGCGAGCGCGAATCTGCTCCAGGCGACCCGGCTCGGCCTCGCTGGCCGCAGCATAGTCGCCCAACGCTCGTCCTGCTTCGGCCAGCTTGTGGAAGACGTCGTCCAGCGCGGCGGCCTGCTCGTCCAACGCGGCGTCCATGCGCGCCAGCTTGATCAGCTCGTCGCGCGCGCTGCGCACCCGGTCGGAGAGGGCATCCTCACCCGCGTAGAGCACCTCGGCGAGCCCGTGCGTGCCCCGCAGCAGCTCGTCCAGGTGCTCGAGTCGTGAGAGGTCCGCGCGCAACCGCTCGTCCTCGCCCTCCTGCACGCGGGCGTTCTCCAACTCCTCCAACTGGAAGTCGAGGAAGTCGCGCCGGCCCTCGATCTCGCGCAGGCGGGCCTGGCGCTCGCTCCGCTCCTGTTCGAGGTGGGCCCGGGCCCGGTAGGCGTCGTGCACCTCCCAGGCGACGCTCCCCGCACCCGCGAACGCGTCCAGGATGCCCTGCTGCGCTTCGCGACGGATGAGGGTCTGGTGCTCGTGCTGTCCGTGCAGATCCACCAGCGACTGGCCGAGCTCGCCCAGCAGCGTGGCCGTGGACGGCGATCCGTTCACCCAGGCGCGACTGCGCCCCTCGCGGGCCACCTCGCGGCGGAGGATCAGCAGCCCTTCCGGATCATCCAGGCCCAACTCCTCGGTGCGACGGCGCAGATCGGGGAGGTGCCGGATGTCGAAGACCGCCTCGACGCGCGCCCGCTTGGCGCCGGCGCGAACCACGTCCGCGGAGGCTCGCTCGCCCAGCAACAACGAGATGGCGCCCACCACGATCGACTTGCCCGCCCCCGTCTCGCCCGTGAGCGCCACCAGACCGGGGCCGAACTCGGCCCGGAGGTCTTCGATGACGGCGTAGTCACGGATGCGGAGCTCGATGAGCATCAGTCGGATCGCTTCAGAAGTCGGTGCCCAGGGGACGGCGCGTGCAGGCGGCAACCGGCCCGGGACCGCGGTGGGGGCTGCGGACGCACGGCCGCGGAATCTAGGAGTGGGCGCGCGGGCAGCTCAATGGCAGGAACGGCCCCCAGGCCCGGTCTTCTTCAGAGCCCCCACCCCATCTTCTCGCGCAGCGTGGAGAAGTAGGAGTAGCCCGGGAGGCGCACGAGGGGAATCTCGGCGGGGCTCTTGCGCACCACCACCGCCTGCTCGGGATCCAGTTCGCGCGCCACCTGACCATCCACCGTCAGGAACAGCTCGTTGGTGGGCTCGGCCGCCCGCACCGTGATCTCCTCGTCCGCAGGCAGGGCCAGGGGGCGCACCGAGAGCACGTGCGGACAGATCGGCGTGACCACGATGGAGGCCACACCCGGAATCACCACCGGTCCACCCGCCGAAAGCGAGTAGGCCGTCGAGCCCGTGGGCGTGGCCAGGATCACGCCGTCGCCGGAGAAGCTCCCGATCTCCTGACCATCCCCGAGCGACAGGTGAAGGCGGACCACGCGCGCCACGCCCGAGGTGTGGACAACGACGTCGTTGAGCGCCAGGTGTTCGACGCCATCGGGCTCGCCGCCCTGCACGGACGCGCTCAGCGTCACGCGACGGTCCAGCAGCACGTTCCCGGAGAACACGTGCTCCAGGGCGCGCTCCAGCCCCCCGATGGGCGCAGCGGTGAGGAAGCCCAGTCGTCCCAGGTTGAGACCGAGCACCGGCACGTCGGATCCCGCCACCAGGCGGGCACCCCGCAGCAGGGTGCCGTCTCCGCCCAGCGCCACCATGAGATCGACGGGCGTGCCGTCCTCGAGCGGCTCGATGCCCTCCCCGACCAGCGCGGACTCGGCCCATACGCGCGCGCCATGGCGCGCGGCCACCGTGCGCAGGCGAGCGACGGCATCGGGAAGCCGCGGATCGACCGACTTCCCGACGAGGCCGATCCGCGAGACCACCTTCGGTCCGATCATGCGGTCTCGCGGCTTCGGTCGGTCGACTGGGCGACCAGCGCGCGAACGCGTCGCACGATCCCGTCCGCATCCAGGTCCACCTCGGCCAGCAGCGCGGAACGGCCCCCGTGCTGGATGAAGCGGTCCGGCAGCCCCATGGTGGAGACGCGGACCCCGGGGTGGCGCTCGGACAGCGTACGAGCCATGAGCGCCCCGAACCCGTTGACCACCGACCCCTCCTCCACGGTGATCAGCAGCGGGCAGGTGCTGGCCACCTGCTCCAGCACCGCCGCATCGAACGGCTTCAGGAAGCGACAGTTGACCACGGTGGCGTGGATCCCCTGCGCCAGCAGCTGGCGCGCAGCCTCCTCCGCTTGCAGCACCATGGTCCCCACGGCCAGCAGCGCCACGTCCCGGCCCTCCCGCAGCACCTCCCAGGTGCCGTACTCGATCGGTGGGATCTCCGCGAGGGGCGGCACCTCGGCCGGCACAGCGTCCCTGGGCCAGCGGATGGAGAACGGCCCGTCGTGCTCCACGCCGGCCCGCAGCAGCGCCAGCATCTCGGAGCCGTCGCGGGGCGCGGTCACGGTCATGCCCGGCACCGTCAGCATGTAGCCGATGTCGAAGGCGCCGTGGTGGGTGGGCCCGTCCTCACCCGCGACACCCGCGCGGTCCATGCAGAACACCACGGGGAGCTCTTGCAGAGCCACGTCGTGCACGATGTTGTCATAGGCACGCTGCAGGAAGGTGGAGTAGATGGCCACCACCGGCTTCACGCCCCGCGTCGCCATTCCGGCTGCGAAGGTGACCCCGTGGCCTTCAGCGATGCCCACGTCGAAGAAGCGACCGGGGAACGCCTCGGCGAACGCGTCCGTGCTGGTGCCGTCCGGCATGGCCGCCGTGATGGCCACCACCTCCGGGTGCGTCTTGCCGATCTCGACCAGGCCGCGCCCGAAGACCTTCTGGTAGCGCGGCAGTCCCGACGAGCGCTTGAGGCCCTGCCCGGTGATCTTGTCGAACGGTGAGGCCCCGTGCCACTTGAACGGGTTCTCTTCCGCCAGCGCGTAGCCTTTGCCCTTCTGCGTGAGCAGGTGCACCAGGATGGGACCCTTGAGGTCCTTCACGCGGGCCAGCGTGTCCACGACGGCGTCGAGGTCGTGGCCGTCCACCGGGCCGACGTAGCGGAAGCCCAGCTCCTCGAAGATCATGCCCGGCACGAAGAAGTGCTTCACGCTCTCTTCGAACTTGCCCAGCGTGGACTGGACCACGTCCGCCAAACTGGTGGGCGCCTTGTGGATCAGGTCCTTCACCTCGTCCTTGACCCGGTTGTAGACCGGGTTGGTGATCATCGAGGTGAGGTACTTGTTCATGGCGCCCACGTTGGGCGCGATGGACATGTCGTTGTCGTTCAGGATGACGATGAAATCGCGGCCGCTGTGCCCGGCGTTGTTCAGCGCCTCGTAGGCCAGGCCGCAGGTCATGGCCCCGTCCCCGATCACGGCGATGGATTCGAAGCGTTCGCCCAGGACGTCACGGGCCACCGCCATCCCCCAGGCGGCCGAGATCGACGTGGCCGCGTGTCCGGCACCGAAGGCGTCGTACTCCGACTCGTCGCGCCGGCAGAACGGCGACAACCCATCCTTGGTGCGGATGGTGGGCAGCTGCTCGTTGCGGCCCGTGAGGATCTTGTGGATGTAGGCCTGGTGCCCGGTGTCCCACACGATCTGGTCGCGGGGCGTGTCGAAGACGTAATGAAGCGCCACCGTCAGCTCGGCCACGCCCAGGCTGGCCGCGAAGTGACCGCCCAGCTTGGCCACCACGTCGATGTGGCGTTCGCGGACGTCGGCGACGAGCTGATGCAGCTCGTCCCGGGTGAGGCTCTTGAGGTCGGCGGGAAAGTGGACCCGATCGAGAAGGGACACGGTGCGCTCGCGCTCCGAGATCTGGGGTCGGCAGCGGACCAGGATGGGGAGCCGCTGCCGGGCGTCACGGCCGAAGGATCAGTGTTCTCGTCTCAGAATATAGACCGCCAGCGCGTCGAGGGGCACCGAGCGGATCCCCGCTGCCGTCAGCGACTTCCGTGCCCGCTCCACCACCTGCTCCGCGCGGGCGCGCGCCCCCGCCACGCCGAGCAGCGTGACGAAGGTCGACTTCGCGAGCGCCTGGTCGCTGGGCTGCTTGCCGAGCGTCTCGGCCGACTGGGTGCGGTCGAGGACGTCGTCCGCGATCTGGAACGCCAAGCCGAGCGCGCGTCCGTAGTCCAGGAGGGCTCCGCGCTCAACCGCGTCCGCACCGGCAGCCCAGGCCCCCATCTCCAGCGACGCCGCCAGGAGGGCTCCCGTCTTGCGCCCGTGCAGGTGCGAGAGCTCCGCTTCGTCCAGGGAGCGACCCTCCGCCTCCAGGTCCAGCACCTGGCCGGCCACCATGCCTTGGGCACCGGCCGCCACACACAGGCAGCGCACCACTTCGCCCGCGTGGGCCGGGTCCAGTCCCAGGGCCCGGGCCGCCGTCCAGGCCTGGCGCGCCGCCAAGGGAATCAGGACGGCGCCCGCCCGGGTGGCGGCCGCCACGCCGAACGTCACGTGGGGGGTGGGCTTCCCCCGTCGGAGCGGCGCGTCGTCCATGCACGGCAAGTCGTCATGCATCAACGAGTAGGAGTGGATCATCTCCAGCGACGCGCTCAAGTCGTAGAGCGCCGCACCGGGCTCGCCGTCGGGGTTGAGCGCCTGCCAGCCGGCCACCGCCAGGATGGGGCGCAGGCGCTTGCCGCCCGAGAGCAGTCCCGCCCTCAGCACCGGCAGTAGCTCCTCGGGAACACCCCGCACCCGGTCAGCGGCCAACGAGCGCAGCAGTGCTTCCTCCACCCGAGCGCGCTGCTGGGCGAGGTACCCTTCCAGGTCGAACCCCTCGGGGATCCCGGAAGCGCTCACGCGTCCAGATCCTCCCTCGCCTCCAGGCGGGCGCGCTCGCCCTCGCCCACCAGCTCGTCGATACGGAGCTCCGCCCGCTCCAGGATGGACTCGGCCGCGCGCAGATGACCGACGGCCTCCTCGAACAGGCCGATCGCCGCCTCAAGGGGGAGGGGCTCCCCCTCCAGGGCGCGGGCGATACGCTCCAGGCGGGAGGCCAGCTCCTCCAAGGTGACCGGGTCGGGCATCTCCGCGCTCATCGCTCCTCCCCGGGATGCAGTGCCACCGTGCTCGCTTCCACCCGCCCGTCCCTGAGAAGCAGCTCGAAGGCCCCCCCGGGGCGGAACGCACCCACCCGCGCCAACACGGCTCCCTCGGCATCGCGCGCCACGCTGTAGCCGCGAGCCAGAGTGGCCAGCGGCGACAGGGCGTGGAGCCGCCCGGCCAGGGCTGACACCCGCTGGCGCTCGCGCTGGATGCGGCGGTCCAGGCTGGTCCGGGCGCTCGCCGCGGCACGCTCCAGGCGCACCCGCTCGGCGACGGCGCGCCGCCCCAGCGCCCGGGCCAGCCGGTCCTGCGCCGTCTGCAGCAACGCTTCCAGGGCGGGGGCGCCGGGCACCACCAGCTCGGCAGCCGCCGTGGGGGTCGGCGCCCTCACGTCCGCCACCAGGTCGGCGATGGTGAGATCGGTCTCATGACCCACCGCGGAGATGACCGGCACCGGGCACTCGGCGATGGCCCGGGCCACCTCCTCCTCGTTGAAGGCCCAGAGGTCCTCCATGGAGCCACCACCCCGGCCCACGATCAGAACCTGCACTCTTCCGCTCGCCCCCAGGGTCCTGACCGCGCGGGCGATCTCACGGGCGGCACCCTCGCCCTGCACGCGGGTGGCGCGCAGCACCACCTGGACCCAGGGCGCCCGCTTGCGCAGCCCCTGGATCATGTCCCGCAACGCCGCTCCCTCCAACGAGGTAACGATGCCCACCTCGGACGGCAGGCGAGGCACGGGCCGCTTGCGGGCAGGGTCGAGTAGCCCCTCGGCTTCCAGCTTGGCGCGCAGCCGCTCCATGGCGAGGCGCCAGAGCCCGTCCGCTCCATCGGTGGTCAAGCGTCGTACCACCAGCTGGTACTCGCCCCGGGCTTCGTAGAGCGTCAGGCCCCCGAGAGCCCGGACCTCCATGCCCTCCGTGGGATCGGTCGGCAGTCGGTCCGCGTCCAGCCGGAACATGACCGCCTTCAGCTGGGCGTTCTCGTCCTTGAGGTTGAAGTAGCAGTGCCCCGACCGCGCCCGCGTCCAGCCGCTGACCTCGCCCCCGACCCAGATGGGTGGGACCGACTCCTCCAGGAGGCGGCGCACCGCCCGGTTGACCTGGCTTACCCGCCAGACGCGGGGCTCCCGCCGAGGCGCCTCGGGGCCCTCGGCGAGTCCGTCCAGGTCGCTCAGCGGGCTGCCCGCAGCCGCTCGGCCGCCCTCACCGTGTTGTGCATGAGCAGGGTGATGGTCATGGGTCCCACCCCTCCGGGTACAGGCGTGATGGCCGCAGCCACCGCGCTGACCCCTTCGAAGTCGACGTCGCCCGCGATCCGGTAGCCCTTGGGGCGGCTGGCGTCCTCGACCCGCGTGGTGCCCACATCGATCACCACGGCGCCCGGCTTGACCATGTCCGGGGTGATCATGCCCGGCCTGCCGATGGCGGCGATGAGGATGTCCGCCTGGCGGGTGATGGAAGGAAGATCCTTGGTGCGGCTGTGGGCGACGGTCACGGTGGCGTTGCCTCCCCGTCCTTTGCGCAGCAGGAGGGCCGCCATCGGCTTGCCGACGATGTTGGAGCGCCCCACCACCACCGCGTGCTTGCCGGAGGGATCGACGCCGCTCCGCACCAACATCTCGATCACGCCCTGCGGCGTGCAGGGCGCCAGGACGTCCGGGTGGTCCGTGGACAGGAGCCCGACGTTCGTCGGATGGAAGCCGTCGACGTCCTTGGCCGGATCGATGGCCATCAACACGCGGTGTTCGTCGATCTGGTCCGGCAAGGGGAGCTGGACCAGGATCCCGTGGATCTCGGGATCGGCATTGAGGCCGGCGATCAGGCCCAGCAGCTCGTCTTCCGAGGTGGCGGCCGGGAGCGTGATCTGCCGGGAGTGGATGCCCAACTCCTTGGCGGCCTTGTTCTTCATGCCCACGTAGGCGTGGCTGGCCGGATCGTCTCCCACCAGGACGGTGGCCAGACCCGGAACCAGCCCCCCCTTGCTCAGGGCCTGGATCTCCTCGGCCAGCTCGGAGCGGATCTGCTCGGCAATCGCCTTTCCCGAAATGACGGTCGCGCTCAAACGTCTCTTCCTTGTGTCAGCGGGCAGGTTGCCCTGCCCCGGTGTGCTCAGCGCGCGAAGTCCACCGCGCGCGTCTCGCGAATGACGACGATCTTGATCTGTCCCGGATACTGGAGCTCACCCTCGATGCGCCGGGCCACGTTCTCGGTGAGCTGGGCCATCTCGGCGTCGGTGATCTTCTCGGGCTCCACCATGATCCGGAGCTCCCGCCCCGCCTGGATCGCGAAGCAGCGCTCCACGCCGGGCTGCTCCATGGCGATCTCCTCGAGGGACTCCAACCGCTTCACGTAGCTCTCGAACATCTCACGGCGGGCGCCGGGACGCGACCCGCTGATGGCATCGGCCGCGGTGACCAGGAAGGTCTCGGCGAACAGGTGGGGTTCTTCGTCGTGATGGGCCCGGATGGCGTTGAGCACGATGGGCGACTCTCCGTGCTTCTTGCACAAACGGTGACCCAGTTCCACGTGCGTACCTTCGTGCTCGTGGGTCAGCCCCTTCCCCACGTCGTGCAGCACTCCCGCCCGCTTGGCGGCCTGCACGTCCAGGCCCATCTCGGCCGCCATGTTGCCGGCGAGCAGGGCCACCTCACGGGCATGCTGTAGCTGGTTCTGGCCGTAGGAGGTGCGGAAGCGCAGGCGACCCAGAGCCTTGACGATCTCGGGATGGACCCCGTGCACGCCGAGCTCGTAGAGAAGCTCCTCGGCCGCCTGCACCATCCCCTCGTCCACCTCGCGCGCGCTCTTCTCCACGACCTCTTCGATGCGGCCCGGATGGATGCGCCCGTCCTCGACCAGGTTCTCGAGCGCAATGCGGGCCACCTCACGGCGGATGGGATCGAACCCGGAGAGGATCACCGCCTCCGGGGTGTCGTCGATGATGACGTCGATGCCGGTGGCCTGCTCGAAGGCGCGGATGTTTCTGCCCTCGCGCCCGATGATGCGGCCCTTCATCTCGTCGGAGGGGAGCTGCACCACCGAGACCGTGGTCTCGGCGGTGTGTTCGGCCGCGATGCGCTGGATGGCCAGGGCGATGATCTTGCGGGCTTCGCGCTCGGCGCTGGCTTGGGCCTCTTCGGTGATCTGGCGGATCCGGTTGGCCGCCGAGGCCCGTGCCTCCCCTTCCAGGTTCTCGACCAGGTGCCGGCGTGCTTCCTCGGCCGAGAGCCCCGCCACACGCTCCAGGGTCTCCCTGGCCTGCAGCCGCAGGACATCGGCTTCCGAGGTCACGCCCTCCAGGCGAGCGCGCTCGGCGTCGAGCGCTTCCGTCTTCCGGGTGATCTCTCCATCGCGTTCGTTGAGCCGCGTGTACTGTTGGTCGAGAAGCGACGCCCGCTCTTCGGCGCGGCGCTCCACGCGGTCGAGCTCCTGTCGGCGCTTCGACTCCTCGGCCTCCCACGCCTCGCGGAGCCGGATCGACTCCTCGCGACCCTCCAGTACCGCGGCTTTGCGGGCCGCCTCCCCCTCTTCGCGCGCCCGGGTCAGGATCCGAGAGCCCTCGTCCCTGGCCGCCGCGACCTCCGCGGTGCGACGGGCACGCTCCTGGGCTCCCCGCAACAGGAAGCCCCCGACACTCCCCACTCCCAGGGAGGCGAGCACCGCCAGCACCCATGCCAGCGGGTCCATGTATCGCTCCAACACGGGTGCCCTCAGGCCCCGTTGATCAGACTCGTCCTGAGCCCCGCGCCGGGACGGCGGCGGAGCCCCTTGTGGGCGGGAGAATAGAGGCCTGCGGAGCGGACCGGCAAGGAAGGGCCCCGACCAGGTGGACCGGATCGGCGGGTCAGGCCCGCCCCTTGGGGCTGTGACGAACGGCGGCCGGGGCTGGTCCGGAAAAGGAAGCGCGCTAGCCGCGCTCCTCACTCAGGAGGCCCTCGATCCGGGCGGCCAGGGCCTCCGCGCTGCCCTCCACGCGGGCTCGCAGGGCTTCCTCGTCGTCGCGAGCACGGAAGAACTGGTCCGTGATGGAGAGCGCAGCCAGGATCGCCGCGCGGTGTCCTTCGATTCCGCGGTCCCGGATCTCCCGGATCCGCTCGTCCACGAAGCGCGCGCAGGCGCGCGTGTAGTCGGCCGGGGCGTTGGAGCGGATCACGTGCTCCTCCCCGGCGATCTTCACCGTGACCGACGTCCGCGACTCGCTCATCGGCGCTCCTCCAGGAAGCGGACCTTGTCCAACACGCGCCGCACCGACTCCCGTCCCCGCTCGAGGCGATCGGAAAGATCGGCGTTCTCCTCCTCGAGGACCTTCACGCGCTCGTGCAGGCCTTTGGGACTGGCATCGCCGCGTTCGAACGAAGCGAGCAAGGCTTCGAGCTCTCTCAGCTGGGCCTCCGCCTGCTCGGCCCGCTCCCGTGCGCGCGCGCGCGCCTCGATCAAGGCGTCCACGGCGTTCTCCAGTCGCGACAGCGCCGGGTTACCTCCCTCACGTTCTGGCGTCGACATCGAGCGTCTCCTTGAGGGCGGTGAGGAGTCGGCGGGTGGCACGCTCCACGTCCTGGTCGCGCAACGTCCGGTCTGCCGCCTGGAAACGGAGTCGGAACGCCAGGGAGCGGCGCCCGGCCGGGAGGCCCGTGCCCTCGTATACGTCGAATAGCTCTATTCCGGCCAGGAGCGGTCCCCCCTCGGCCCGGATCAGCTCCTCCACGCGGGCCGCCGCGGTCTCCCACGGAACCAGCAGGGCCAGGTCGCGCTCCGACGCGGGGAACGTCGGAAGGGGCCGGACCGGCTCCACGGGGTGCAGCCGCCACCCACTGGGGAGCACCACCTCCAGACCCCAGACGGGGCCGGCCCAGGGCGGCGCGTCCAGAGCCCCCGCGGCCACGGGGCCCGCCACGGCCACCGGTGCGTCCCCGCGCCAGACCGACCACTGCCCCTCCAGGGCACCGCCCGCCAGGTCTGCGGGACCAGGGCGCCCGCCGGAGGTGCCACCCACGACGTCCAACACGCTGTCCAGCAAGCCCTTGATGTCCCAGAACTCGAAGGGCACTTCAGGTCGGGACCAGTGCGGGCGGTCCCGACGTCCGGCGAGTACCGCGGCGAGGCGTGTCTCCTCCACCGGGCGCTCTCCGGCCGCCGCCGACCGGAAGACGGTGCCGATCTCGAAGAGCCGCACGTCCCGCTGGGAGCGGGCGAAGTTGTATTCGAGCACGCGAAGCACGCCCGGGAGCAACGAGGCCCGCAGATGTGTGCCCTCGGCGGACAGGGGGTTCGGAATCGCCACCTCGCCCCGATCGGCGAACGCCAGGGTGTGCACCTCGTAGAGGCCGCTGGCGCTGAGGTGTTGGCGCAGTCTCGTCTCCAGCTCGAACAGCGGGTGGTCGGGGACGGCGCTGGGCCGGTAGGGCCCCAACTGGTCCGGGAAGCGGTCGTAGCCGTAGGTGCGGGCCACCTCCTCGATGAGGTCGATCTCACGGGTCACGTCGTAGCTGCGAGGGCCCGGCACCACGAAGGCCGGAGCGCCGTCCGCAGCGGGGGCCGCCACGAACCCGAGAGGTGCCAGCAGGCTGGCCACCTCGGACTCGCTGAAGTCCACCCCCAGAACGTGCTTCACGCGCGCCGGTCGGAGTTGGACCGCCGCAGGGCGCCAAGGCCGCGGGCACACATCCAGGCCCTCGGCATCCGTCCTTCCACCCGCCGTGGCCACGATCAACTCCACGGCACGGCGGAATGCGACCTCGTGTCCTTCGGGATCGACGCCCCGCTCGAAGCGGTAGCTGGCGTCGGTGGGCAGGTCGAGGGCGCGGCGGGTCCGCCGGACCTGGGCGGGCTCGAACAGCGCGCCTTCGAGGAGGACGTCGGTGGTGTCGTCCCTGACCTCGGAGTCTTCCCCTCCCATGATCCCGGCCACACCGACCGGGACATGAGCATCGCAGATCATGAGCATCCCGGGCCGGAGCTCCCGCTCCTGTCCGTCCAGCGTCCGCAACCGCTCTCCAGCTCGGGCCGAGCGCACCACCAGCGTCTGCCCGCCCACCCGGGAGAGGTCGTAGGCGTGTAGCGGCTGCCCCAGCTCCAGCATGACGTAGTTGGTGGCGTCGACCACGTTGTTGATGGGCCGGGCTCCCGCGGCGCGCAGCCGGCGCTGCATCCAGACCGGAGAAGGGCCCACCTTCACGCCCCGCACCACCGCCCCCAGGAAGCGCCAGCAGAGTTCGGGCTCCTCGATGCGAATGCAGACGCCGCCGACCTCGACCTCGCGGGGATCGGTGCGGAGCGCCAGGTGGACAGGGGTGGCCCCCGGGATTGCCGGCACGACCAACCCGGCCTCCCCCACCAGTTCGCGGGCGATGCCCCGGTGGCTGAGCAGATCGGGGCGGTTGGCGGTGACCTCCACATCCAGGCGGGCGTCGTCCAGGCCCAGCGCTTCCACGAACGGGGTCCCCAGAGGGGCCGGGGGGATCTCCAGGATCCCGGCGTGGTCGGTTCCGAGACCCAACTCCTTCTCGGAGCACAACATTCCTTCGGAGACCTCGCCTCGGATCTTGGCGCGCTTCAGCGTCAACCCGCCGGGCAGCGTGGAGCCCGCTGGCGCGAACGGATAGTAGGCCCCTGCCCGCACGTTGGGGGCGCCGCACACCACGCTGAGCAACTCGGGCCCGCCCGCGTCGACGCGGCAAAGGCTGAGCCGGTCGGCGTTGGGGTGGCGTCCGGCTTCTACGACTCGGGCCACCTTGACGTCCTGAAGCCCCGCCGCCAGGTCGACCACCTCTTCGACCGGCGCGCCGCGCAGGGCCAGCCGTTCGACCAGTTCAGCGACGGTGCCCGCGTAGCCGGGGGCGATTTCACGGAGCCAACGGTACGAGACGTTCATGACGTGAACTGGCTGAGGAAGCGCACGTCGTTCTCGATGAACGAACGCAGGTCGGAGATCCCCCAACGGGTCATGGCCACGCGGGCGGGGCCCATGCCGAAGGCCCATCCGGTGTAGCGCTCGGGGTCGATCCCCACCTGCTCGAGCACCGCGGGGTCCACCATGCCCGACCCCATGATCTCCAGCCAGTCACTCTCCACGGTGCGGCCGTCCGGCAGCACCCGCTGGTACTTCACGTCGACTTCGGCGCTCGGCTCCGTGAACGGGAAGAACGAAGGGCGGAAGCGGACGCGCGCCCCCGGACCCCAGAAGCGGCGCGCGAACTCGGCCAGGGTGGCCTTGAAGTCCACGAAGCTCACCCCTTCGTCGATGACCAGCCCTTCGATCTGGGCGAAGGCGGGGAGGTGGGTCGCATCCGTGGTGTCCCTCCGATACGCCATGCCCGGAGACAGGATGCGCACAGGCGGTGCGTGCTCGCGCAGGGTCCGCACCTGCACCGGAGAGGTATGCGTGCGGAGCAACAGCGGGCGCTCCAGATAGAACGTGTCGGCCGCATCCGCGGCGGGATGTTCCAGCGAGGTGTTGAGCGCGACGAAGTTGTGCCATTCGTCCTCGACCTCCGGGCCCCGCGCCCGCGTGAAGCCGAGTCCGCGGAAGATGTCCCAGATCTCGTCGATCACCTGCTGGATGGGATGGATGCCGCCGCCCCACGCCTGCCTCCCCGGCAGGGTCACGTCCATCTGCGCGGCACCCGGGCCAGGAGCAGCGGCGAGCTCGGCCTCCCGGGCCTCCAGAGCCGCGTCGATGCGGGCTTTCACCTCGTTGGCTTTGGCCCCCACCTGGGGACGTTCCTCCGGAGCGAGGGTGCCGAGTGCGCGCATCAACAGGGACAGGCGCCCGCCCTTGCGACCCAGGTAGGCCACCCGGGCCGCCTCCAGAACCGCCGGGTCCCCGGCCACTTCAATGGCACCCAGGGCCTCGGCGGCCACTTGCTCCAGCTGATCGACCAGCGTCGCCACGTCGGTCATCGAATCACAGATCCCGCTTCAAACGAGCAATCGCAACACAGTGAAGGCGTGCAACCTATGGTTCTCTCGCACGCTCCGGAAGGTGGGCGTCTCCGTCACACCGCCGGATAGAACGAAAAGGGCCGGAGGGTTCCCCCTCCGGCCCTGGCGCATCATCCCAAGGGATGTGCGAATCAGGCTGCGGCCAGGGACTCCTTGACCCGAGCAGCGACGGCCCCGAACGCGTCCGGGTCCCGCACGGCCAGGTCCGCCAGTGCCTTGCGGTCCAGCTCGATGCCGGCCCGCTTCATCCCGTCCATGAATCGCGAGTACGACAAGTCGTGCTCGCGGGCCGCGGCGTTGATCCGCGTGATCCACAGGCGCCGGAAGTCCCGCTTCTTCTTCTTGCGGTCCCGGTATGCGTGTTCCCACCCCTTCTCGACCGCGTCCTTGGCGGTCTTGTAGAGGTTCTTGCGGCCGCCGAAGTACCCCTTGGCGGCACGGAGAATCTTCTTCTTGCGCTTCTTGCGCGCGGGAGCTCCCGTCGAGCGTGGCATCGGTGGTTCCCCCTATCCCTGCAGCAGCCGCGAAACGCGCCGCTCGTCCGCCTTGGAGACGAGGGTGGCCTTACGCAGACGCCGCTTCCGCTTGGTCGTCTTCTTGGTGAGGATGTGGCTCTTGTTCGCCTTCATCCTGCGGATTTTTCCCGTCCCGGTCTTCCGCAAACGCTTCGCGGCTCCCCGGTTGGTCTTCATCTTCGGCATCGCGCCCTCTGTGACCTCTTCGCGCCGGCTATTGCCGGGTGTTGATGGGCGCCAGCACCATGGCCATCACGCGCCCTTCGAAATTGGGTTCCTGCTCCACCTTGGCGACGTCGCCCAGGTCCTCCATGATCCGCTCCAGCACCTCGACCCCCAACTCGGGGTGCGTGACCTGCCGCCCGCGGAACATCATCGTCACCTTGACCTTGTTGCCCTCCTCCAGAAAGCGGCGGGCATGTCGGGTCTTGAACTCGTAATCGTGCTCTTCGATTCCCGGTCGGAACTTCACTTCCTTGACCTGGATGACGTGCTGTTTCTTGCGGGCCTCGCGAGCCTTGCGGGCCTCTTCGTACTTGTACTTCCCGTAGTCCATCATCTTGACCACGGGTGGACGGGCTTCCGGTGCGACTTCCACCAGGTCCAGTCCCTTTTCAAGGGCCCTCTGACGGGCATCGTCGATGGAGACGATTCCGATCTGTTCTCCGGCGTCTCCGATCAGGCGGATCGGGCTGATCCGGATCTGCTCGTTGACGCGGGTGCGCTTGTCCGTGATGGCGCTACCTCCGGCTCGGGTGTCGCTCGCCCGTGCGAGCGAGGGCTTCCATTGCAGAAACGAAAAAGGCCCGATCTTTCAATCGGGCCAGTCGAGATCCCACGTCCGAACCCGAACGCGTGGGGGGGATCCCTCCATCGACCCGGCGATACCCCGTTGGGGATCGACAAGGTGGGGGCCTCACCAGGCCCCACTTCTCTGCACTGTCGAATGGGCAATTTCGCCCGGGAACCGGCCTGGCGTCAAGGCTTTCCGGCCGCCGCCCGCCCGCGCTACCCCCCCTGCCCGTCCAGGGCTCGGGTGCGGATCTGCTCCCTGACCAGGGCCTGGAAGGCGGCCCGCTCCATCACCTCCTGCTTCTTCCCGGCCCCCCGTCGCCGCACGGCCGCCGTCCCCGACTCGGCTTCGCGCTCTCCGATAACGGCCATGTAGGGCACCTTCATCAGCTCGGCGTCCCGAATGCGGGCACCCAAGGTCTCCCGGTCCGACAGGGTGGCGCGAATGCCGGCCGCCGTCAGCTGGTCCACCAGGGCCTGGGCACTGTCGCGCCACTGCTCGGCCACCGGGAGGACCCGGACCTGCTCGGGCGCCAGCCACACGGGGAAGGCCCCGGCGTAGTGCTCGATGAGCCCACCCACGAAGCGCTCCATGGAGCCCACCAGGACCCGGTGCAACATCCAGGGCCGGTGCCGCTCATTGTCCTCCCCGATGTACTCGAGCCCGAAGCGCTCCGGCAGGTTGAAGTCGAGCTGGACGGTCGGGCCCTGCCAACGGCGCCCCAGAGCGTCGATCAGCTTGAAGTCCAGCTTGGGTCCGTAGAAGGCACCCCCGCCCGGATCGAGCTGGTAGGGCAGGCCCCGTTCGGCGAGCACGCGCGCCAACACCTTCTCGGCCGCCTCCCACTGTGCCGCGGACCCCAGAGCCTTCTCGGGACGCGTGGCCAACTCGATGGTGTAGGGATATCCGAAGGCGGTCAGCATCTCGTCCACGAGGTCGAGCAGACGCTCGATCTCGCTGGGGACCTGCTCCTCGGTGCAGAAGACGTGGGCGTCGTCCTGCGTGAACCCCCGCACCCGCAGCATCCCGTGCAGGACACCGCTGCGCTCATAGCGGTAGACCGTACCAAATTCGGCGTAGCGCAGCGGCAGCTCCCGATAGGAGCGCTGTCGGGCCTGATAGATGGTGATGTGCCCGGGGCAGTTCATCGGCTTGGGCCGGTACCGGGCCCCTTCCACCTCCATCGCGCCGAACATGCCGTCGGCGAAGTTCTCCAGGTGCCCGGAGATCTCGAAGAGCTTCTCGCTCATGACGTGCGGCGTGTAGACCAGATCGTAGCCATGTCGCTGCACCAGGTCGCGCTCGAAGGTTTCGATCTCGGTCCGTACGATGCCGCCCCGGGGATGCCACAGGATCAGTCCGGGGCCGACGCGCGCGTCGACGGAGAAGAGATCGAGCTGCTTGCCCAGGACCCGGTGGTCGCGCTTCTTCGCCTCCTCGAGCCGGGCGAGGTGCGCCTCCAGATCCTTCTTGCTGAAGAACGCCGTCCCATAGATGCGCTGCAGCATCTGGCGGTGCTCGTCGCCCCTCCAGTAGGCGCCGGCCGCCGAGAGCAGCTTGACGTTCTTGATGCGTCCGGTGCTGGGCACGTGGGGACCCCGACACAGATCGAGGAAGGGGCCGTTGCGGTAGACGGTGATGACGTCGTCGTCGCCCAGCTCCTCGAGGCGCTCCAACTTGAGCGGATCGTCCGCGAAGAGTCCGCGCGCCTCGGCCTTGTCCACCTGTCGCCGCTCGAAGGGCTGATCCGCTTCGAGCACCGCGGCCACGGCCCCCTCGATCTTCTCGAGGTCCTCCGGAGTGAACGGCGCCGGCACCTCGAAATCGTAGTAGAAGCCGTCCTCGATGGCGGGCCCGAACCCGATCCCGGCACCCGGGTTCAGCGAGCGCACGGCCGTGGCCAGCACGTGGGCCGCCGAATGGCGCAGCACCGCCAACGCCTCCGGGTCCCGTTCCGTCAGGATGCGCAGCTGGACGTCGCCCTCCAGTGGGCGCATGAGGTCGATGACCTCGCCCCCGACCTCTGCCGCGAGCGCGGCCTTGGCGAGCCCGGGACCGATCTCGGCAGCCACGTCACCAGCAGTGGCCCCGCGGGGCAAGTCGATCACTTTCCCGTCGGGAAGCGTGACGTTGATCCGATCGTTGGACATGGGTCTTCAGAGTGTCGCGGCCGGGCCTACCGTGCCCGCGCGCGCCGAGGATCTGCGAGGATGGAGACCATCCGGACGAGTACCGACCAAGCTAACAGGTCGTCGCGGGGCTGGGGAATCCGGCGCCCCTGGCACAGACCTCGCTTGGCGCTGGTTGCGCGCGGGCGTCGCGACGCCGAGCCTTCGCGCTTCCGCTGGCTCCGGGCTGATACGGCGCCGCACATCGTTCCGCAGCTCGGAGAGCCGGACTGCCCTGAATACGCGACCCCCCGCCTCGGACGGCTCCGCTCAGCGGGACGTGGCCCGTGGGTTCATGGCGCTCGGCCTCGGCGAGGCAGCGGCACGCGTCCTCACGTTCCTGGGCCACGCCCTCATCGCCCGCAGACTGGGCGTGGGTGTCTACGGCGTGGTGTCGTTGGCCTCTGCCGCCTTCCTCTACCTCCAGCGGATCGCCGATGCCGGGCTCACCCAAGGGCTGGGCCTCAGGGAGCTGGCCGCCGATCCGGACAATGCCGAGCGCCTGGCGCCGTCCCTCATCGTTGCGCGCCTGGCGCTCTCGGTCGCGGTCGCGGTGCTCGTGGTGGCGGCGGCGCTGCTCTTCCTACCGCAGCCGGACGGCACCGTGGTCGCGGTCATGGCGCTGGTGCTGCTCCCCTACGGAGCCAGCCCCCTCTGGGTGGCTCTCGGGCTCCGTCAGACGCGACCCGTGGCCACCTCGCGGACCCTCGCCGAGGCAGCGGTGCTGCTGCTGTTGGTCGTGGGAGTGCGCGACGCCGGCGACGTGGCCCGCGTGCCGCTGGCGCAACTGATCGGCGAGGGCGTCGCCGCCGTGCTCGTCGGTCTGGCGCTCCGTCGGGTGGGACTCACGCTGCGACCCAGGTTCTCCTGGACGCGGGTGCGTCCGTTGGTCGGGCGGGCGCTGCCCCTGATGCTGTCCGGCCTCATGGCGCTGGTGGTCTACAACTCGGACTTCTTCTTCCTGCGCATCTTCCGGGACTCGCACGCCGTGGGGCTCTACGGCGTCGCGTACATGCTGGTGTCCTTCCTGCTCAACCTCGGCACCGCCTTCAACCAGAGCCTGCTCCCCACCCTGACGGGCCTGGGCGCGGACCGCGCGGCCGAGCAGGAGCTGCACGACGCGTCCATGGCGCATGTCTGGGCGCTGACGCTGCCGGCGGCGGTCGGCGGCATCGTGCTCTCCGGAGGCATCATCGGCCTCGCGTTCGGAGAGCGCTACGCGCAAAGCGCGTCGGCGTTGGCCTGGCTGCTCCCCTCGGTACCCCTGGTGTTGATGCGCGGCGTGTCGACCATGGCACTGATCGCTCGTGGGCGTGAGGATCGCGTGCTCCGCATCAACCTGATCGCGACGGGTGTGAATCTGGCCCTGAACTTCGCGCTCATCCCGGGGCTAGGCATCCTGGGCGCCGCGCTCTCGACCGTAGGGACGGAGACCGTGCGCCTGGCGGCCGCGTTCGGACACGCGCGCGCCGAAGGGTTCGGCCTCACGTTCCTTCGACGGCTGTGGCGACCCCTGGTGGCCGCCGCCGTCATGGCCGTGGCGCTGCACGTGGCAGGTCTGCACACTCTGCTGGCCGTCCCGGCAGGGGCCCTCGTCTATGGGGCTGTGTTGACGGCACTGGGAGGACTGCGTTGGACCGGCGGGCGGCCCCAGCTTGCCGTATGACGCCTGGCCAAACAGAGCGGGTCTGTCGTTCCCACGGCGACACACCCACGAGCCCGCTGCACGCGGGGTGCCCCCCTTGTGAAGAGCTTCTAGGCGAGAGGGGGAAGGCGGCAGGCGTAGATGTCTCCGCTCCCCAACGTGCCGTCGAACTGCTGGCGTGAGTCACAGTCGTCGCTGATCCAGCGCGCGAGATCCGGATGCGTGTTCTCGAGATAGCGCGGGAAGACGTAGACGACCCACACGCTCCGCCCCTGTTCGCGCCACTCGCGCACACGCTCTTCCTCGCCTTCCGCAATCGCCGACCAGGGGCGCGGCAGATAGTGCTGGAACGGCCAGACCGACACGCCGACCGTCACAATGGTCGTTCCGTCCGGCACGTTCTCATCCATCCAGGTCGCCGCACCGACCCAGTCCTGCTTGGGGAAGCGGTAGTCGTACTCGAGCGAGCGGGCGAAGACCAGCGCGATCAGCACTGTGACCGTCGTCGCCAGGCGCCGGCCCAGTACCTCCGCAACGGGTCCGCGCCGCAGGCGCTCAGCCAGGAACGAGCTGGTCGCGAACACGCCGCGCGCCAGGACTAGCATCGCGAAGCCGACCAGGAAGAAGAAGAACCGGGGATACATCGTCCCACGCGCCAGAAGGGCGCCGGCGATCGTGACCACGCCCGGGACCACGAACAGCGCGAACGCCAATGGGCGCCGGCGCAGGTAGCTCGCCAACCCGACCGCGAACAGCGTTCCTCCCGCCAGCAAGCCCGGACCTGCCCCCACCCCGGTGGACAGCACCCGGCCCAGCTCGGCCACCGCCCAGGCGGGCGTGGAGATGCCGCGCAGCTGGGACGGGCGATTCAGGAAGAAGTGCAGCACATCGCGCATCATGGGCGCGTAGAGCAGGAGCGTGATGAGGCCCGACAACACGAGCGCGGCCAGCGGGCGCATCCAGGTGCGGAACCGGTGACCTTCGGAGTCGGGCACCAGCTGCAGGCCCAGGAGGACCAGCAGGTGTGCGACTGCCACGAACACCATGGTCAGGTGCGTGTACGCCCCCAACCCCACAACCAGGCCGTACGCCACTACAGCGCGCCAGCGCTCACCTTCCAGGATCCGGAGCAGGAACTCCGTGGAGAGCACGGTCATCAGCGCGATGATGGTGTATCCGCGTGCGTTCTGCGAGAACCACACATGGTGGTAGGACACGGCGAGCAGCAGGGCCGCGGACAGCGCCTCGCCCCGGGTCACGAAGCGGCGCCCCAGGTGATACACCATCGGAACGGTGGCCACTCCGGCCAGGAATGCCGGCAGGCGGATCACGCGGTTGGACTCGCCGAGCCAGGCGACGGCGCGATTGGCCAGGAGCGAGTAGAAGGGATGCTGTGTGTCGCCCGTGAAGGTGGTCAGCAGCTGGCCGAAAGGCACCCGGTACGACTCCACCAACGAGTACATCTCGTCGACCCAGAGGCCGCCGTCCAGGTTGATCCAGCGAGCCAGGGCGGCCAACCCGGTGAGTGCGACGACGGCCCAGATCCAGCGGCGCTCGCTCATCGCGCCCCCGGCTTGCGCGCGACGGCGCTCAGCAGGGGCCCCACGGCGAACAGCAACGCCCGCAAGCCCGGTGTACGCCGCACCCATTCGTACGCTCCGATCGCGAAAGCGATGGGACCGTGGAAGTGCGCGCGTTGCTCCTTAGAGAAGCTCGGCAGGAAGAGGCGTGGCACTGCGAACCCGGCTCCCAGCAGCAGCGCGCGCAAAGACCCCGCCGAGAGAAGGCGACGTACCGGTGGGATCGCACCCTTGGCCCGCGCGTAGCGGGCGGTCGCTCCCTCCGGAAGCAGGCTCCCCAGTGGGAGTCCGGTGTGCGGGTCCGGCCCCACGGAAAAGCGGTTGGGTGTGGACAGGAAATACGCACCCTGGGGGCGCAGCACCCGGAAGACCTCGGAGGCCGCCCGTGGCTGATCCCGGCAATGTTCGATGACGGAGTCCATCGTCACCACCGCGAACGCAGCGTCACGGAACGGGAGTGCCTCGGCGTTGGCGCAGAGCAGAGGCAGGTCCAGCCCCGCCTCCTCCAGACGCTTCTTCCCCAGCACCAACCAGCGGAAGGCCACGTCAACGCCCACCGCGGACGACGCACCCGTCCGGGCGGCTGCGACCAGGAGTGGGCCGGTGCCACAACCGACGTCCAGGAACGCGTCGTCGAGGGCCGAGCCGTCCGCCTCGGTCCGCCACCGCTGCAGAGACGTCAGCGCGCGGGGGCCGGCCGCGAGCAGCCCACGTTTGTACATCGCGGCGTCCTTGGCAGGCACCACCGAAGTCATCGAATAGTAGTGGTCGATCAGCGCCTCGAAGGTCCGCCCGGCCGCAGCCGCCGCGACCGCCCTTCCCTTCTCACGATCCGCCTCGATGCCGATGTAGGGGTCAGGCCAGAGCCGCAGGTCGGGAATCCCCGCAATCACCGGGTAGTCGGCTCCACAGCTGTGGCATCGCCACGACTGCGGGTCGGCCCCATCCAACTCCCCCCGACAGGAGGGGCAGACGACGTCGATTCCCTTGAAGTTCATGGACCGGGGGCGGATTTCCTGGCAAATACGCGGATTGGTGGACTCACCGTCGGATAGTCCAGCGGCGGTCGTCGCACCCAAGGCAGCAGGGAGCGGGTCTCGAACGTCCGCACCAGCGCATAGTCCGTGCCTCCCTCCAGCAGCGCGGCGTACAGGCTTGGAGGAAGCGAGATGTTGTGCGGTCCGCTGGTGGCCTGGGACGTATGGTCGGGAACCACGAGGATGAAGCGCGGACGGCGCTCCTCCCATCCGGCCAGAACGTCACGCGTGGTGGCGGTCGTGGTATCGGTGGGGTTCAGGATCCCGAGATAGGTGGTGGCCTGCCGAGAGACCACGCCGGCCTTCAGCGGCGGCAGCTTCTGGAACGGGCCGAAGTGCTCGACCACGTCCCCGACCTCGGTGCGTTCCGCCAGCCAGGCGCCGGCCTCCACCCGGGAATCGTGCAACATGGACCAGGTCAGATCGACGCCGCGCGAGAGGCCGAGGGCCACCGCCAACCCAGCGGTGACCGAGGCGATGCGCGCCCACGGTGCCGAAGCGCGCCACCCCAGCACGGCGAGACGCGCCACGAACGGCGCGAGCAGCAACGCCGTCGGAAGGAGATAGCGGAGCTGTGACACACGGGCCCCGACGAACATGTATCCCGCGTAGCCCAGGAGCGGGAGCAGCAGCGGCCAGCGGTCCCGTTCGCGGGCGAGCACCCAAAGGATGCCCGCCGCCGCCAGCAGAAGGCCCGGCAGCGTCAAGACATCCACCAACAGCCCAGCCTGGCGGCTGAGATACGCGAGGGAGCTCTCCAGATCCATCGCGTAGGTGCGGATGACCCAGTCGCCCGTTCCCGAAGCAGCGATGCGGGACCGCTCGCCGATGAAGCGCAGATGCGCGAGGTAGCGTCCAGGTTCGATGAACAGACCGCTCCCCACACCCAATGCCAGCAGCGACGCGATCAGTCCCGACGCGTTCGCCCGCCACGAGAAGCCGTCGCGCCCGGCCGGGGCCCAACGCAGCCCCAGCAGCGTCACGACCGGCAGCAGCAGGAACGCGCCAGCGGCGGCCTCCTTGGTCGCCAGCGCGCAGCCGGCCCACACGCCCAGCCAGGCCGCTCGGCGCACGCTCCATCCACGCCGGAGCCCGGTGGCGTAGCTGGCCACGGCCAGCGCCACGAATGCCAGCATCGGGACATCGACGTTGCCCGTGCGCGCGTAGTAGAACATCGGGTAGAGGCTCACCACTACCGCAGCCGTCCACGCACCCGTGGCGCGGTCCCACGCCATCCTCCCGATCCAATACGCCGCGGTCACGCACAGCACGCCCAGAAGCACGGTGACGAAGTGGGCGATACCGGAGAGCACGCGCAGGCTGCGTACGGGGTCGGCAAGCCCGAACGGATACTCGCCGCTGGGTGCGCTGAGCCCCCCCGTGAGATACAGCGCCCCCATATAGGGAGTGTAGGCCCCCACGACGAGAAACGGATAGAGCAGCGGGTAGCCGAGATTCCGATCCGGCTGGGGGTGGAGGATGTTCGAGATCTCCGCCAGCGGTCCCAGCGGAGTCTCGTCGTCCACCCCCCAGGACTGGGCGCGCAACGCGTCGGTCGCACGCGGTGCTCCCCACCAGAACGCCGGCGCGTAGCACAAGAATGCGATGAGAGCCACGCGCAGCAGCCAGCTCCGCTCGCTCCGCAGCGTCGGGGGGGTCTCGGCCCCGGTCGGTTCGTCCAACGCTCGGATCAGGTCAGCTGCCGGAGACGTGGAAGGTCCCCATCATGCCCGCTTCGAGATGCTCCGCGATGTGGCAGTGCATCATCCAATCTCCCGGATTGGTCATCTCCACCAGGAAATCGACGGTCGAGCCGACGGGCACCACGGCGGTGTCCTTCCACACCAGATTCTCTGTCGGCACTCCATCCCGGCTCAGCACCAGAAAACGCTGCCCGTGCATATGGAACGGGTGCTGCATCGGGTGAAACGACTTCGGATTGTTGAAGATCCGGATCTTCACCACGTCCCCGACCTTGAAGCGCCAGTCGATGTCCATGTTCTCCAGGCCGGTCGCCGGATCGCGCAGGATCCAGGTGACCTGGTCGCCCGTCGAGAGCCAGTTCATCATCGGCATCGCGTCGTTCCACTCGACCGGTGGGACGTACAGCGTGTCGATAGACATCGATTGCACGACCTGCAGCGGAAGGTTCTGCACCCGCACCGTCAGTTCCAGCTCGTGGTCCGGGGCACGACCGAACTGGTCACGGAAGCGGTCGATGTCCTCGCTCACTTCCGTGAACGAGCGCAACTGGGAGAAAGAAGCCGACAGGTCGGGAGAGGCGGCCGCTTCACCGACCGACACCGTGCCGAGCGTGTCGACGTGTGGGTAGAACTCTCCGCGGAAGTGATTGATGGCCTGGATGGTGTTGGTGATGGCGAAGGTGCCCGGCCGCTCGAAGCGGACGTCGACGACGTAGCGTTCGGCCGGGGCGATCACCACGCTCTCGACCCACTCCTCCCGCTCGAAGCGCCCCACGTCGGAGGCCACGATCTTGGCACGAGCACCGTCGAAGACAACGTTGAAGGTGCGGGTGTTGGCCACGTTGGTGAGGAAGAAGCGCACGACTTCGCCCTGAGCCACTTCCTGCGTGTAGTCTGGCACACCATTGACGAGCATCACCGTGCCGAAGCGACCCATGAGGGCGTGGGTGGGGGAAGACTCCCCCCAAGGGATCATGCCGTGCTCGTCGATCAGCACGTCGTCCAGGACCATCATCTCCTGACGATGTGCAGGACCGTAGTAGTCCGTGTCCGGCGCGTCCACGAGCAGGTTGCCATACAGGCCCAGGTCCTGCTGCACGTACTCGAGCACGTGGGGGTGGTACCAGTAGATGCCGGCATCGCGGACCTTGACCTCGTAGATGAAGGTCTCACCCGGCTCGATCGGGGGCTGCGTGAGCCCCGGCACCCCGTCGAAGCGGTTGTCGATCCTCACGCCATGCCAGTGCACGGTGGTCGGCATTTCGATGCGATTGCTCAGGCGTACGACCACGGTCGCGTTCTGAGGAGCCCGCAGGAGCGGTCCCGGATACTGACCCTCGTATCCGTACATCAGATAGGTGCGGCCGTTGATCGTCCGCCGGACGATGCCCACCTCCATGTCGACGGTGTCTCCGTCCTGGACCGCGATCATCTCGGAGGGGCGGGCCTCGGGGAACGACATGGGGTCGAGGCCGCTGCCGAGCAGGAACGGCGTGACCGGAGGCAGCGCGTCCTCCAGCCCCGGTAACATGGGCATGTTGGGATCCATGGGCGGCATCCGCCACGCCGCGGGATCCGCGGGCGGCATCGCCATGCCATGGTGCTCGTGCTGAGCGGCCAGGGGCCGCGCCAGCCAGAGTGACAGCGCGATCAGGCCGAGCAGCGCCCGGCGCTCAGTAGCCGTAGGACGCACAGTTCTCCTGCTCGAAGGGTCCGTGCCCTGCCATGGTGTGCATGAACCCCGCGCGGGAAAGGCCCCGCAGCGCGACCGGTCCTTCCCACGAACCCCCATCGTGACCGGCCTGCTCCAGCGTGATCACGATCAGGAACTTGTTCCAGCGCACATGCCCGGACGCACCGCCCTGCGCGTCCAGGGTTCCCAGACGTTCCACCTGGTCCAACGTGTTGGTCGCCACCCAGACGGCGTACTCCTTTCCGGGCAACGCGGGCAAACGCGACGTGGAGACGACCACGTCGTAGGCATAGCTTCCATCGCTGGAGAGTTGGACCCCGTACGGGTTGCTGGGAAAAGCCACGTCCACGCGGCCCTGTGAGCGCCGGGCGCCCGGCACCGACGTGGTGGGGACCAGCTCGATGTCGTAGTAGTCGGATGCGCCGGCCGGCGGAGGCAGACACAGCCCCACTCGATCCGTCTCCGCTGCCGTACCCGCGGATCCGAGCCCGAGCGCACCCAGGAGGGGCACCACCGCGAGGCCCCACCGACCCCTCATGTCAGCGGTCCTCGCTCACCGGCCGCCGCGGCGGAGCGTCCCATTTCTGCACGCTGGAGATGTCCGGCATGCCCCATTGCAGCCCGTTCCAGCCGCTGAAGCCGTCCATCTTGAACGTCCAGAAACCCGTCGACATGTCGCTCACGGCAATGAGGCCATCCTCGTTGCGGATGTCGACGCCGAACGTGCCGTTGAACATGGGATAGCGGAAGTCTGGATCGTTGGGCGAGCCCAGATAGGTGTCGTAGTACCCGACCGTGACCGGATTCTTGGGGTCCATCACGCTGAAGATCTGCAGGCCATCGAGGTAGCCGGACACGAAGACGTAGGGCCAGCGGACCTCGTGGTTATGCACCAGGTTGTCCCAGTTGGCGGTCCAGGCGGCGAGCGGCCGGTTCACGTTCTGCACCTGTCCGCTCTCCGCATAGCGGTCGAGCGCTTCCTCCAGGTCGAAGATGCGCAGCGGCGCATACTGGTATTCCGTCTCGGCCACCACGTACCGGCCATCCGGACTCGGCGTGAAAGTGTGCCCGTACTGCACGCCCTGGATGTTGTTGAGCGTGATCATGAGCTTGGGCGCGCTCAGATCCGTCACATCGTAGATGTAATACCCCCCGGTGCCTCCCCCATAGAAGCGGTCGGTGCCGGTCTCTTCGTGGTAGCCCACGTAGAAGTCGTGGTAGCCGCGACCGCCACGATTCGAGGCGTTCTCCGGCACGGGCACGCGACCGGCCAGCGCACGGTCCATGTCTCCCGCGACGACGGCCTCGAGATCGTAGACGTTGGCGTAGGGGCCGCTCACCGTGGTGAACAGGTAGGGCTTCCCGTTGGAATGCTTGTAGATGAAGATGTTGTGGAATCCGCCCTGATGCTGCGGCTCACGGATGCGAGCGACCTCCCGCACCTTGGACACGTCCGGAAGTCCCGTGACGTCCAGAACCACCGCCCCCATGTCGGAGTCGGGCCCGCCCTGGCCGAACTGCAGGGACTGCACCACGTAGTAGCGCCCGTTGGACTTGAAGTACTTCACGTCCATGCCACCGGTACGCAGGTGCAGGTCCTGGTCCTCGATGCGCCACTCGTAGATGACCTTGGGGCGAGCGGGATCGGAGAAATCGAGGATGTCCATGCCCTTCCCTCCCGCCTCCCCGTACTGCATACGGGCGACGTAGGCGTAGGGGCGGTTCACCTCCTGCTCCAGCTCCATGTCGGCGACGGACAACGCATGTCCGAGGGGCACGTGCCCCACCACCTCGATGTTGTCACTTCCCGGATTGAGCGGCGTCCACGGCCCCTTCTGGGCGACGAGGGGCGTCGCCGGCAGGAGCGCGGCAGTCAGGACCAGCGTGGAGAGGTGGCGGCGCATGCAGGCCTCCTTCGAGGGTTCGGACGGATCGCCCCAAGCTAGGTGGCTGCCGCGAAGGGCGGCAACCGAGGCCAGAGGAGGGGCCGCGCGGTGGCGCAGCCGGAGTCGGGACCTGCTCAACCGCCCCGGAGGGACGGCCGAGACTCGTTTCATGTGCCGATTCACGCTCTACCTGGGGCCGCCGATCCGGCTCAGCTCACTCCTCCTGGAGCCGGCGCACTCCCTGATCCGCCAGAGCACCCACAGCCGCGAGCGGGAGGAGCCGCTGAACGGCGACGGATTCGGGGTGGGCTGGTACGCACCCGAGCTCACCCCCGAGCCCGCGGTCTTCCGGTCGATCACGCCCGCCTGGAACAACCGCAACCTGGCCAACCTGGCTCGGGTGGTGACAGCGCCCTGCATCCTGGCCCACGTCCGCGCGGCCACCCAGTTGAGCGGTGTGAACGAGGCCAACTGCCACCCCTTCCGCTACGGTCCGTTGCTTTGCATGCACAACGGTGACGTCGGCGGCTTCGGAGCCGTGCGTCGTCCGCTGCTGGCCAGCGTGTCCGACGAGGCATTCGGCAACGTGTTCGGGAGCACGGACTCCGAGCACGTCTTCGCCCTGATCATCGATGAGCTGGGCCGTCATCCTGAAGCCCTGCTCGGCGCCGCCCGGTTGGCCGACGCCGTCCGGTCCGCCATCTGGCGGGTCGTGGACCTTGTGGCGGACCACGGCGACGGTGCTCCCAGCTACCTGAATGTGGCCATCAGCGACGGGCAGAGCGCGGTCGTGTCCCGGTTCTCCACCGACACCCGGCACGGGCCTGAATCGCTCTACGTCTATCGCGGCGAACTCTACGCTCCCGATCGTGGCCGGGGCGCGCCCCCCGAAGCGCTGGCGGGCGGCCCGTCGGTGGTCGTCTCCTCGGAGCGCCTCACCGACGACCCGGCCTGGGAGGAGGTTCCCGCCAACCACCTGATCGTAGTGGAGCCCGACCGGCCGCCGACGTTCGTCGCCTGCGAGCGACCGGAAGCCGAACGCCTCGCCCGGACCGCCTGATTTCCGGGTCGCCTCCCGACCGCCACCAGGAATCAGCGGCGTGGTCGGCGGCGCAGACCTTGCCTCTGTCGGCGGCGGTCCGCCGACGCGCTCCGGATCCCCGTTGCGGGGGCCCGGGGGACCAGTCTAGCGTCGAGGCACGGGCCTGTCGCCGAGGAGCCCCCCGAGCGCGCCCGGTCACCCCCGATCCAGGTCCCATGGAGCCTTCTTCCCGCCGCACCGGCTGGATCCTCTTCCTCTCCGCGCTCGCGCTCTACGCGCCGGGGCTGGTCTGGGGCCTCCCTCATGCGACCGCACCCGACCGGATCCTGGCCTGGGGCGCGGACGAGGTGGGAACGCTGGGGCCCGTGGCCGAACTGTACAGCGTGTTCCTGAACCCCACGCTCTTCAATCCGCAGTACCCGCTCTTCCACTACTTCGTCATGGCAGCCTTCGTGGTGCCCTACCTGGGGTTCCTCCGCCTCACGGGTGGGCTGGCCGGCCTCTCCGCGGAGTACCCCTACGGACTGGCGGACCCGGTCAGCGCCCTGGCCACCATGACCCTGCTGTCCCGGCTGGCCAGCGTGCTCATGGGCGCCGGCCTGGTGGTGGCGACCTGGAAAGCGGCCTCGATCCTCTGGGGCAAACGGGTGGGGTCGCTGGCGGCCGTGCTCACGCTGCTCGCCTTCCCGGTCGTGTACTACTCCCGCACCAGCAACGTGGACCTCCCCGCCCTGTTCTGGACTTCGCTGGGCTTCCTGGTCTTCGCCCGCTGTCTGGTGGATGGGCTCACGGTTCGGCGGGCCGCGTGGCTGGGGATCTGGGCCGCTGTGGCCGTGGGGACCAAGGACAACAGCTGGGCCTTCTTCCTGGCGATGGGGTTGGCCGTGACGGCACAGCAGCTGCGCGCGCCCGGGACCCTGCGCGAACGGATGAAACCGCTGGCCGCAGGTCTCCTGTCAGCTGCGTTCCTGTATGCCTTCACCAGCGGCCTGGCCTTCCGCCCCGCCCGCTGGAAGGACCATGTCGAGTGGGTGGTGGGCGCGGCTGTCTCCATGGAATACCCACGCTCCCTGCTCGGCGCCCTGGGGCTCGCCGTGGAGATTGTCACTCAGGTCGCGGCCGGGCTCGGATGGGTGGTGCTGGGCGCAGCCCTTCTGGGTGTGGTGTCGAGCCGCCGGAGCCCCCGCACGGCCTGGCCGGCCCTCGCGCTCCTGACCGTGCCGGTACTGACGATCTTTCCGGTCTGGTTCCTGAACTTCCGTTTCGTGCTGCCGATGGTGTGGCTGCTCGCGCTGTACGCCGCCGTGGGCTTCCAGCGCGGCCTGGGCTCGCCCTCCCGGACCACCCGGCGCCTCACCGGCGTGGTGCTCGGGGCGTCCCTGCTCTGGCTGCTGGCCCGAGACGTCGACCTCACCTACCAGAGCCTGCGCGACGCGCGCTATGACATGGGGGACTGGCTGTCCCAGCACGCCTCCGATCAGAGCGTGGGCTACTACGGCTCGTATCGGAAGCTCCCTCCGGTCCCCGCGTCGTTGGAGTGGCGACGGATGCACGATGTGTGCACCCTCGAGCAGTGGGCCCAGGCTCCGGACGTGTTGGTCGTCATCCCCCAGCTCCCCTACGCCCTGGAGCATGAGTGGGAGATCACCGATCCGACCTGGGACGCCCTGATCGACGGCCGACTCGGCTACGAAGCCGTCTGGAGGTCTCCCAACCGAGGCCTGTTCTCACGGCTGCCGATCCCCTTCGTCGACCCTCCGATGCTGATCTTCGCACGGGGCGATTTCCTGGCGGGCCTCCCGACCAGCGCGCGGCGGCTCGATCGGGCCAACGCGCTGCTTCAACCGCTGGAGCCCATCCTCGCCCCGTGGACACGCCGTGCCTGGGGGCTGGTCTGGTGGAAGCAGAACGGGCGCCTGCCCCATCCCTGTGCGCAACGCGGCACCTGGGATCCCTTCGGTCAGGTGCAGCCGCCTCCGGCGTTTCCCTGACGATTCGCCCACCGCCAGGCACGCAAACGAACGAACGCCCCGGTCACTCGTAGGTGACCGGGGCGTCGTCCTCACCAGGCCGGGCGGGGGGCGCCCGACCACTGTGATGACCCTAGTACATGCCGCCCATTCCACCGGGGCCGGGCATCGCCGGCTTCTCTTCCTCCGGCTTCTCCACGACCACCGCCTCGGTGGTGAGCAGCAGGCCCGCGATCGACGACGCGTTTTGCAGCGCCGTGCGGACCACCTTGGTCGGGTCGATGACACCGGCCTCGACCAGATCCTCGTACTCGCCGCTCTGGGCGTTGTAGCCGAAGCCCGACTTCTTGGCTTCGCGCACCCGCTCCACGACGATCGAGCCCTCGGCACCGGCGTTCTCGGCGATCTGCCGGATGGGCGCCTCCAGCGCGCGACGCAGGATCTGCACGCCGATGGCCTCGTCGCCCTCGACGTCCACCTTGTCCAGCGCCTTCTGGGCACGGAGCAACGCGACGCCGCCGCCAGGCACGATGCCTTCCTCGACCGCAGCGCGCGTGGCGTGGAGCGCGTCCTCCACCAGCGCCTTCTTCTCCTTCATCTCGGTCTCGGTGGCCGCACCGACGTTGATGACGGCGACACCGCCGGCCAGCTTGGCCAGCCGCTCCTGCAGCTTCTCGCGGTCGTAATCCGACGTGGACTTGTCGATCGCGACCCGGATCTCCTCGATCCGGCCCTTGATCTGCTTCTCGTCGCCGGCGCCATCGATGAGGGTGGTGTTGTCCTTGTCGATCACGACGCGCTTGGCCTTGCCGAGATCGTTGACGACGGCGTTCTCGAGCTTGTAGCCGACTTCCTCGGAGATCACCTGGCCACCGGTCAGGACCGCGATGTCCTGCAGCATGGCCTTGCGGCGGTCACCGAAGCCCGGCGCCTTCACTCCGCAGACCTTCAGGGTGCCACGCAGCTTGTTCACCACGAGCGTGGCCAGCGCCTCGCCCTCGACGTCCTCCGCGATGATGAGCAGCGGACGGCCCATCTGCGCCACCTTCTCCAGGATGGGCAGCAGGTCCTTCATCGACGAGATCTTCTTGTCGTGGATGAGGATCATCGGATCGTCGAGCACGGCCTCCATGCGCTCGGGATCCGTCACGAAGTACGGCGAGAGATAGCCACGGTCGAACTGCATGCCCTCGACGGTGTCCAGCTCGGTCTCGAGGCCACGCGCCTCCTCGACCGTGATGACGCCGTCCTTGCCGACCTTGTCCATCGCCTCGGCGATGAGCTCACCGATCTCGGCGTTGTTGTTGGCGGAAATGGCGCCGACCTGGGCGATCTCCTTCTTGCCCTTGGTCGCCGTGGACAGCTTCTTCAGCTCCCCGATGATGGCGTCGACGCCCTTGTCGATCCCGCGGCGAATGCCCATCGGGTTCGAACCGGCCGTCACGTTCTTGAGGCCTTCGCCGAAGATCGCCTGCGCCAGCACGGTCGCGGTGGTGGTGCCGTCACCGGCCACGTCGGAGGTCTTGGTCGCGACCTCCTTCACCATCTGCGCACCCATGTTCTCGACCGGATCCTCGAGCTCCACCTCTTTGGCGACCGAGACACCGTCCTTGGTCACCGTGGGGGACCCGAACTTCCGATCGAGCACCACATTCCGGCCCTTGGGGCCGAGCGTCACCTTCACAGCACGGGCGAGCTTGTCGACACCGGCCTTCAAGCGCGCGCGAGCTTCGACATCAAATCCCAGCTCTTTCGCAGCCATTGTCAGATCGTCTCCTCAGGAGATGGAAGCGACTAGTGTTCGCAGAAGAAAACGAAAGCGTGATCGCTACTTGATGATGGCGAGGATGTCCGATTCACGGAGAATCAGATACTGCTCGCCGTCGACGGTCACTTCGGTGCCCGAGTACTTGCCGTAGAGCACCTTGTTGCCAGCCGCCACGTCGGGCGCCAGTCGCTTGCCCTCGTCGGACAGCTTGCCCGGCCCGACGGCGATGACCTCGCCCTGCTGCGGCTTCTCCTTCGCCGTATCGGGGATGTACAGCCCCCCCCGCATCTCCTCGGTTTCCTCGAGGGGCTTGACCACCACACGATCCGCGAGAGGCGTGATCTTGGTCGCCGCTTTGGTCGCCATTGCTTGGCTCCTCCGTGCGCATGAACCCTTCGGTGCCGGCGGCCCTCCGCCCCCGCGGCGGCCGTTAGCACTCGTTGCCAGTGAGTGCTAATAAACTAGACCGGAGCTTCCGGACGTCAACGGGGTCCAGCGCGCCAGGAGGCGGTTCCCGCGCCGGGGCGGTGGCTCTACCTTCACCGGTGTCCACCCGCCCGGGGAGCCATGCATCCACCCGCCAGTCCCGCCGCCAGCCGCCGTCGGGCCGAGCTGCTCCGGCTCGCCAGCCGGACCTTCGCGGTGGGCATCGAGCGCCTGCCGCCCCATTTGCGGGAGCCCATCCAGACCGCCTACCTCCTGCTCCGGGTCTCGGACTACCTCGAAGACAGCGAGGCGCTGCCTTCGGACCGGAAGATCCACCTTCTCACGCTCTGGGCCGACGTCCTGGCTGACCAGCAGTCGGCTGCGGGCTTCCGGACCGCCCTGGGCTCGGTGGACGAGTCCACCCCGGACGCCTCGGTCGCCCGTGAGTTCGAGCTGGTCCTGGCGGCCCTGGAGTCCCTACCCACGGCGCCCAACTCCATTGTCCGCCGCCATGTGGAGGACACCACCCGCGGGATGGCGTATTGGCTGGAGCGGGGGCCCGATTTCGAGGGCGAGGCCGACCTGGACGACTACATGCACGAGGTGGCTGGCCGGGTGGGCTGGCTGCTCACCGAGCTCTTCGTGCTGGAGTCGGAGCGATTGATGGCCGAGCGGTCCGGGTTGATGGACCTGGGCCGCTCGTTCGGGTTGGGCCTGCAGACGGTGAACGTGATCCGGGGACTGCATCAGGACCACGAGCGAGGGTGGCTCTACGTGCCCCGCTCCTATCTGCGCGATGCGGGCCTGAGCGGCGGCGAGCTCTTCGATCACCGGCATGAAGGCGGGGCACTCGTCGTTCTCCAACGCCTCACCGAGAAGGCCGACCGCCACCTGTCGGACGCGCTCCGCTACACGACCACCCTGCCCCGACGGTTGCACGGGGTTCGCGTCTTCTGTGCACTGCCGCTGTTCTTCGCGGTGCGCACGCTGACGCTGAGCCGCGGCAACGCTCGCGTATTCGACCGCGAGGTCAAGATGACGAGAGCGGAGGTCACGAGCCTCGTGGCTCGTACGCGGGCGCTGGCGTGGAGCAATGCCTGGATCCGTTCGGTGGCGGGTCGCCTCAGCCGTCCCGAGTGAGCTGCTCGCCCGCCAGACTCAGGCCCATCAGCGTCAGAAACGGTTCGATCAAATCCACGCTGCGACAGTGCGGTCCCAGGAGTGTCGAGTATCCACCGGTCGCCACCACCAGCGCGTCCGGCTTGCCCCACTCCTCCTTGATGCGATCCACCATCCCGTCGACGCCGTCGACGGCCATGTAGAAGACGCCGCTCCGCATGCAGTCCTCGGTGCGTCGGCCGATCACGGTAGCCGGCAGCGACAGATCGATGCGCGGGAGCTTGGCGGTGCGGCCCGCGAACCACTCCAGGCCGACGCTCACTCCGGGAGCGATCACACCTCCCTGGAACACCCCTTCGGCGGTGATGCAGTCGAACGTCGTCGCAGTGCCGAGGTCCACCGCGATGGTGTCGCGCTCGTAGAGGTGTGCCGCGGCCAGGGTGTTGACGATGCGGTCGGCCCCCACCGTACGGGGCTCCTCGACGTCCAGGCGCACGGCGAGCGGGGAGGAAGCGTCGACCGACAGTACCCGCCCGGGGGTCAGGGACTCGAGCGCGGGGATGAGGACGGAGCTCACGCGGGGCACCACCGATCCTACCACGGCGCGCTCGATGCGATGGGCGCCGTAGCCCGCCTCGTCCAGCAGCGCCCGCAGCAGCATGCGGAACTCGTCCGGGGTCCGAGGCAGGTTGGTGCTCAGGCGCCAGTGAGCGCTGGGACGGAGCTCTCCGGGCGGCACCAGCCCCACCACGCTCTCGGTATTGCCGATGTCGACGACCAGGTGCATACGCCTACTCGCTCGGTTGAAGGGTGGCGTCCGCCAACTCCAGTCGCACGCTCCCGGACGCTACGTATTCGACCTGCCCGGGGGCGACGCGGATCCGCAAGCGGCCATGGGCGTCGACGCCTTCGGCGATCCCGACCGGACCCGACGCCGCGCGCACCGCGCGCCCTCTGAGGGCGTCGCGGCTCTCCCATTCGCGCAACCACGTCGAGCCGCGCTCCGACCAGGTCTCCCGCAGCCCGTCGAGAAGCTCACCCACAAGCTCGACGCGCGACACGGTTGTGCCGGCCTCCTCCAGGGAGGTGGCGAGGGCTCGCACGTCCGCGGGCAGCTCGCCCGGGGCTTGGGCCACGTTGATGCCGATGCCCACGCGGACCGGAGCGCCGGGCGTGGTTTCGCAGAGGATGCCCGCGACCTTGCGCTCGTCGAGCCAGACGTCGTTCGGCCACTTGAGGCCGGGGGACACGCCCGCCACCCGAGCGATCGCCCGCGCGGTGACGAGCCCCGCCAGCAGCGAGGCTGGCCGCCCGTCCTGCAGTGCAGGCGCCAGCACCGAAAGCCACACGCCCCCCTGGGGGGAGTGCCAGGTGCGACCCTCGCGCCCTCGACCCGCGCTTTGCACCTCCGCGAGCACCACGCTCCATGCCGGCGCACCCTGGTCCGCCCATTCACGCAAGCGGTCGGAGGTTGACCCGATCCGGTCCCACACTTCGAGCGCGGGCACCTGCCAACGATCTCGGAGCTCCTCGAGGTCCAGCCCTTCCCAGCGCACGTCAGGCGACGACCCTCATCGAGAGATCGGCCGTGGCGGCGGAGTGCGTGAGCGCGCCCACGCTGACGAAGTCGACACCGGTCTGGGCGATGGCCCGCACGGTACCCAAGGTCACGTTGCCTGATGCCTCCGTCTCGGGACGCTTCGAGGCGTAGTCCTTCACCCTGCGCACGCATTCGCGCAGCGTTTCGACCGACATGTTGTCCAGCAGGACACGGTCCACGCCCAGAGGGAGCACCCGCACCAGCTCCGCGATCGACGTGACCTCCACCTCCACGGGTAGGCCGCCTCGATTGCCGTGTCGCACCCGGGCCAGCGCAGCCTCGATGCCGCCCGCAGCGGCGATGTGGTTGTCCTTCACCATCACCATGTCGTAGAGACCGTGCCGATGGTTCTGAGCACCGCCGTGCCGGACTGCCTCCTTCTCCAGCCCCCGCCAGCCGGGTGTGGTCTTGCGCGTGTCCAGGATCCGACACCCCGTCCCTTCGACGGCTTCGACGAAACGCCGGGTCAGGGTCGCGATACCCGACAGCCGCCCCAGGAAGTTGAGCGCTGTCCGTTCAGCGGTGAGGAGCCCTCGGGCAGACCCTTCCAGCGACAGCACCGTCCCACCGGTCTCCACATGCTCGCCGTCGCCGTGTAGCACCTCCACGCGCACGGCGCCTTCCACCGCACGGAAGACCTCACGGGCCACGGTGGCTCCCGAAACCACCAGCGGTTGTTTGGCAACGATCAGGGCGCGGGACATCGCCTCGGCTGGAACCGTCCACTCGGTGGTGACGTCACCGCCGTCCACGTCTTCCTCGAGCGCCAGCCGAATCAGGGTGCTGACTCGCGCGGCCAGATCGGGAGGCCCGTTCATCCAGCGACCTTCAGATAGAGGTAGAACAGGAGCCCCAACGGCCAGAGGTACAGCGCGAACCGGTGGAAGGCTTCCCGTTTGAGCATGGCGACGAACGTGCGAATGGCCAACACACCGGTGATGGCCGCGGCAAGCCCACCCGCGGCCAGCGGTTTCCAATCTACGGCCCCCGACGCTTGTACCTCGGGCCACATCAACACCGCCGCGCCCGCGATCGCCGGAATGGACATGAGGAAGGAGAAGGCGGCCGCCTCATGGGGCTCGACGCGCGACCAGATGCCCGCCACCACCGTGCTCCCGGAGCGACTGATGCCTGGAACGAGCGCGAACGCCTGCGCGAGCCCCATCGCTACGGCCGAACCCAATCCGGGGTGCGCACCGGCTCCTCTGGCCAACGCGCGCCGCGTGCTCCAGAGGAGAACGCCGGTGACGAGGAACGCGACAGCCACGGCCTCGGGCGACTCGAAGAGCGCCTCGATGGGTTCCTTGAAGCGGAGTCCGAGCAGCGCAGCCGGAATGGTGGCCACCACCAGCAAGCCGATGTAGGCCCAGGCGGAGCGCCGGCCGCGCAGCGCATCCAGGGCCAGCCCCGAGAGCCGCCCGCGATAGACGATGATCACCGACAGCAGCGTCGCGACATGCACGACGATCTCGAACGCCACCCCCGGGGCCCGAATCCCGAGCAGGGTCTGCCCCAACACCAGGTGACCGGAACTGGAGACGGGCAGGAACTCGGTAGCACCCTGGACAAACCCCAGCAACAACGCTTCCCAGACGGTCACCGTTCGGCTCCTTTCGTGCCCAGAACGTCCGCGTAGAACGCCTCGTACTCCGGAACCACGCGCGCGGCCGAGAAGCGCTCCACCGCGACCGCGCGGGCCGCCGCCCTCATGCGCTGCGCGGTCTCGCTGTCGTCCAGCAGCGTCTTCACGGCATCGGCCATCCCCTCGACGTCTCCGAGCTCGAGCAGGAAGCCGGCCTCCCCGTCGGGAACCAGTTCAGGAATGCCGCCCACCCGTGTCGCGACCACGGGCGCACCGCTGGCCATGGCCTCCAAAGCAGCCAGCCCGAACGACTCCGTCTCGCTGGGTAGCAGGAACACGTCGGCGCAGGACAGCAACTCCTCCACGGTCGCGTGCTTGCCCAGGAACATCACGCCGTCGTCCACGCCCAACTCGCGTGCCCGCTGCTCCGCGCGCACCCGGTCGGGCCCGTCTCCAACCAGGACCAGGCGTAGCGGACGCTTCTCCCGCACCCGCGCGAAGATCTCCACCACGTCCACCACGCGCTTGACGGGTCGGAAGTTCGAGACGTGCATCAGGATGGGCTCGCCCCCGGGTGCCAGGCTGGCCCGATGGCAGGGCTTGTGATCGGGATGGAAGATCGCCGGATCGACGAAGTTGGGGATGACGCGGATGCGCTCCTCCGGCACCTGGAAGTGCGTGACCGTTTCCCGGCGCAGGAATTCGGACACCGCCGTCAGGCCGTCGGACTTCAGGATGGAAAAGCGCGTGATGGTCTTGTAGGAGGGCTGCATGCCCACAAGCGTGATATCGGTCCCGTGCAGCGTGGTCACGATGCGCGGCCCCGCTTTCCCCATCATCTCCTGCGCGATCCAGGCCGATGCAGCGTGCGGGATGGCGTAGTGGGCATGGATCAGGTCCAGTTCGTAGCGCTCGGCGATGTCTTCGAGTGCCACGGCCAGAGCCAGGGAGTAGGGCGGGTATTCGAAAAGCGGATACTCCGCCACATCGACCTCATGGAAGAACACACGCTCGTGGAACGCGCTCAGGCGAAACGGCTGCGCATAGGAGACGATATGCACCTCATGGCCGTGGTCGGCCAGCTTGAGGCCGAGCTCGGTCGCCATGGCGCCGGATCCCCCGTAGGTCGGGTAGCAGCTGATCCCGATTCTCACCCGACTTCCTCCACTGCGCGCCACGCCGCCGCCACTGTCTCCACCTGCGCGGAGAGCGGCAGGGTGGCATCCACCCGCAGCGCCACGGGCGGCAACTGGTGGCGGAACCACGTAAGCTGTCGGCGCGCGTAGCGGCGCGTCTGCCGTGTCATCTCGTCCAGTGCGTCCTCCAGGTCGATGCTGCCGTCCAGGACATCATAGATCTCGCGATACCCCGTGCCCGAGAGTCCGGGGTCCCCCCGTCGGTAGCCGGCTGCCCGCAGCGCCTGCACCTCTTCGAGCAGACCTCGGTCCCGCATCCGGCGGACGCGGTCCCCGATGCGCCGGTCCATCTCGTCGCGGGGAAGCTCGAGCAGGATGATCCAGGGGGCCAGGGGCTCCGCCGTACCCGCCCGGCGCCGGTGCCAGTAACTGAGGGGCTGGCCCGTGAGCAGCGCCACTTCGACGAGGCGTTGCAGCCGCTGCCGCCCCCCGGCCCGCGCCAGGGGCGCACGCTCCGGATCGAGCGCGTCGGCCCAGCGGCCCAACGTCTCCACGTCTGCCGAGACCAGCCACGTCCGCAGTCGGTCCCGCCGACCGGCGTCGATCGGCGGCTCCTCGAACATGGGCTCGGTCAGCGCCTTCAGAAAGAAGCCCGTGCCGCCGACGAGGATGGGGATGCGGCCGCGCGCCTGGATGTCGGCGATCCACCGTCGGGCTTCGCGGGCGAAGCGCCCCGCACTGTACGTTTCGTTGGCACCGACCAGATCGAGCCCGTGGTGCGGGGCTCGCGCCCGATCGGACAGGGACACCTTGTCGGTGCCGATATCGAGTCCACGGTACACCTGGCGCGAATCCATCGACACGATCTCGCCATCCCAGAGCTCCGCGAGCCGCAGCGAAAGCGCGGTCTTTCCCGAGGCGGTGGGTCCCAGCACCACGGGCACAGGCGAGCGCGGTCGGGAAGTCACCCGCGTCCGAAGCGACGCGCCAGCTCGACGGCGGAGAGGCGCACCACGGTGGGCCGACCATGCACGTCGTGATGCGGGAGCTCTGTGGCAAAGAGCTGGTCGATGAGCTCCCGCATCTCCCGCGCGTCCAGGCGCTGGCCGGCCTTGATGGCGCCCTTGCATGCGAAGGTCATGGCGATCCGCTCGTGTTGGTTGCGGGCCGCGCGCACGAGCTCGGAGCCCTCGGTGAGCTCGCGCACCATCTCCCGGAAACACCGCTCCGCATCGAAGTAGGGATGGGGGTTGGGGACCGCGTGCACGATCACGGTGTCCGTACCGAAAGGCTCCACCTGGAACCCCGCACGCTCGAACAAGCTGGCGAGGGTCAACACCTGCTCGAGCTCGGGCGGAGTCAAGCGCATGGTCAAGGGAAAGAGCAATCGTTGGCCCACCACGCCCCCGGCCCCGAAGTCGTTCATCAGACGCTCGAACAGAACACGCTCGTGCGCCGAATGTTGGTCGACGATCAGCACTTCGTCGCGCGTCGCAACGAACAGGTAGGTATCGAGCGCCTGCCACACATGCACGGGCGCTCCCACGGCGAAGCGGGGCTCGGCCGCCGGCTCGCTGGCGGGCGGAGCGCTCGCTCCACCCGCGAGGAACAGCGCCATCTGCTCCCGCCCCCCCGCTTCAGGCGACGGCCTCGACGGCGGGGGTTCCCGTACGGCCGCCGGCGGGCTCTGGCGTCGTCCCAGCGACGCGGAGCTCTCCGCAGTGGCGAGCGTGGAGCGCACCGTCTCCTCCAGCAGGGCCTCGAGCGGACCCGGCTCGCGGAAGCGCACCTCCGACTTGGTGGGATGGACGTTGACGTCCACGAGGTCGCCGGGCACACGCAGGAACAGGAACAACCACGGTCGAGCCCGCTCCGGGATGGTCGTGGCGTATCCCCGGTCCGCGGCCCGAACCAGTCGGGCGTCGCGCACGGGACGGCCATTCACAAAAAGATGGACCCGCCGGAACCCGGGCGCCGCTCGATCTGGCCGTTGAATCAAGCCCCAGAGATCGACACCGGACGCCGAGCCCGCCACGGGGATCAGCTCTGCCGCTGCCTCTTCGCCCCAGAGAGCCGCCAATCGCGGGCCCAGATCGCTGGCAGCAGGGGCATCGAGTAGCAGGCGGTCGCCCGAGAGGATCTGCAGCTGCACGGGAGGATGCGCCAACACCAGCGGAGTGAGCACCTCCATCACGGCGCGCGTCTCCGCGCTGACGGATTTGAGGAACTTGGCCCGGGCCGGAGCGTTGAAGAACAGCCTCCGCACCTCCACGGACGTGCCCCGCTGGCGGGCAAAATCAGAGACGTCGACGATCCGACCGGCCCGTCCCACGATTCGGGTCCCGGGATCGTCCGACGCGTCGGCCGTCTCCAGCACGAAGTCGGAGACGGACAGGATGGAGGGGAGCGCCTCCCCCCGGAAACCGAAGGTCCGGACACCGACCAGGTCGGCCGCTTCGTCGATCTTGCTGGTGGCGTGGCGATCCAGCGAGAGGAGGGCGTCTTCGCGACCCATCCCGCTGCCGTCGTCGCTCACCCGGATTCGTTGCTTTCCACCACCGGCCAGCTCCACCCGGATCCGTTCGGCGCCGGCATCGAGTGCGTTCTCCACCAACTCCTTGACCACCGATGCCGGACGCTCGACGACCTCTCCGGCGGCGATCTGGCTGGCCACCGCATCGGGAAGGACATGCACGCGTCGCCGCGGGCCGCCGCTCACGCCTCCTCCAGGGGGGGCAGCCCGAACAAGCGAGCGGCATTGGCACTCGTATGGCGCGCCAGGTCGTCCGCGCGCACCCCCCGCACCTCCGCGATCCGCTCCAGCGCATAGGGAAGGAACGCCGGCTCGTTGCGCTTCCCCCTCATGGGAACGGGCGCCAGATAGGGTGCGTCGGTCTCGATCAACAGTCGATCCTCCGGGACGCGGCACAGCAACTCGTGGCCGCTGAAGTTCCTGAACGTGGCGATGCCGCCGTAGCCCAGGTACCAGCCGGCCTCCAGAGCCGCCTCCAGCAGAGCCTCACCTCCCGTGAAGCAATGCAGCACGCCCCGCACGCCCAGAGCGCGGGCCTCTCGGACGAGCGTCATCGTGTCGTCGTCCGCCTTGCGGGAATGCACGACCAACGGCAGGCCGCTGTCCGCCGCCAGGTGGAGATGTGCCTCGAGCCACCGAAGCTGCGCTTCGCGCGGGGCGTTGTCGTAGTGGAAGTCGAGTCCGGTCTCCCCAATCGCCACGGCTTCCCCCTGCCCCGCCAACTCCCGGAGGCGCGGCAGGTCACGCTCGAGCTCCGCCTCGGCTACGGCATGCGGATGGACGCCCACCGTACCCCAGACACCCACCGCTTCCCGCGCCAGCGCCAGGGCCGCCCGAGCGTCGTCCGCATCGGAAGCGATCGTGACGATTCGCGCCACGCCGGCATCGCGCGCGCGTTGCAACACGGGACCGAGGTCCGCGCCGAAGGCATCCGCGCTGAGGTGGCAGTGGCTGTCGGTGAGTGGAAAAGCAACGGAGCCCCGGAACGGCCCGTCCGAGGCTCCGCGCTGCGCGTCCACCGGCACGCTCAGACCGCCGCGGTCAGCGCTTCCTCCTGCTGACGCTTGCGCTGGCGCTCGCGTTTCCGCTTGTCGGCATCTCCGCCGTCCCCGTAGCGCTGGCGGATCTCGATCAGCGCCGGGGAGGCCACGAAGATGGAGGAGTAGGTTCCCACCACGATGCCCAGAATCAGCACCAAGGTGAAGTCGCGAATCACCGGCCCGCCCAGGAGCAGGAGCGCGAACAACACGATCAGCGTGGTCATCGAGGTCATGACCGTGCGCGGCAGCGTCTCGTTGATCGACCGATTGACCAGCTCGATCTGATCCTGCTTCTTGGCGCCCCGCTTGTTCTGGTTCTCGCGGATGCGGTCGAAGACGATGATCGTGTCGTTGAGCGAGTACCCCACGATGGTGAGGATCGCCGCCACGGTCGCGAGCGCGATCTCGACCCGGAAGAGCGCGAGCGCGCCCAGCGTGATCAGGATGTCGTGCGCGGTCGCGATGACGGCAGCCACCCCGAAACGCCACTCGAAGCGGAACGCGAGGTAGATCAGCGTCAGGAGGAACGAGAACAGGATGGCTCCCGCTGCTTTGCGCTGGAGCTCGCCGCCGATCTTCGGACCCACCCCCTCGGTGCGGAGCACCTCGTAGGTCCCCGCCCCGAACGCCGGATCCAGACCCGCGCGGATGCTCGCCTCCACGTCCTGGATGTCGCCGTCCTCAGGCAGCGGCACGCGCACGGTGAAGTCGTTGTCGCTCCCGAAGCGCGTGATCGATGGATTCATCGTGCCCAGGGCGCTGCGCACGGCGGCCACGTCCGTCGGCTGCTGAAAGCGCACCTCCACCAGCGTCCCGCCGGTGAAGTCCACCCCGTAATTCAGCCAAGAGCCCAGCGACGCGAGGTTGATCCCCATCCCCACGACCCCGATGAGGATCGCGACGGCGGAGATCACATACGCCTTGCGGCGCTGCTCGATGAACTTGTAGTCGGCGTTGCGAAAGAGTCTCATGGTCGGGGCCGTCTCAGATGCTGATGGCTTCGGCGCCCTTCTTCCCCTTCATGTACAGCATGAAGAAGGTGCGCGTCACGTAGATGGCGGAGAAGAAGGAGGCCAGGATGCCGATCGACAGCGTCACGGCGAAACCCTGCACCGGCCCCGTTCCGAACTGGAACAGGATCAAGGCGGTGATCAGCGTGGTCACGTTGGCGTCCACGATGGCGGAGAGGGCATGTGCGAAGCCCTCATCCACTGCGAGCCGGGGCGTGCGGCCCGCGTCGAGCTCCTCTCGGATACGCTCGAAGATCAACACGTTGGCATCGACGGCCATACCGATGGAGAGGATCATCCCGGCGATCCCCGGCAAGGTCAGGGTGGCGCCAAAACCGGCCAGGCCCCCGAGGACCAGGATCACGTAGACGCCCAGCGCCATCACCGCCAACAGACCGGCCAGATGATAGTACCCGATCACGATGGCAACGACCGCGGCGATGCCCACCAGTCCCGCCAGCTTGCCCTGATCGATGGAGTCCTGTCCCAGCGAAGGGCCCACCCGGCGCTCCTCGATGATGCGGAGCGGCGCCGGCAGCGCGCCGGCCCGCAGCACCAACGCCAGGTCACGGGCCTCTTCCATGGGAGCGCCGGCCAGGTCGATCTGGCCGCGCTGGTTGATTCGGTCCTGGACCGTGGGGGCGGACACCACCTCGTTGTCCAACACGATGGCGATGCGATCCCCGATGTGCTCACCGGTCACGCGACCGAAGGCGCGCCCACCGCGGCGATTGAGGTCGAAGATCACGATGGGACGCTGGTACTGCGGATCGCGCTGCGCGATGGCGTCGTCCAGCATGTCACCGGTCAGGAAGGCCTCCCGCTCCAGGACATAGAGCTCGTAGTAGGTGCGCGTCCCCACACCTACGGGCTCCCATCCCCACTGCAGGGTCACGTCCCGAGGGAGCGCCCGCTGAACCTCGGGCAGGGCCAGGAACCGTTTGGCCACGTCGAGATCCTCGGCCTGGACCAGGTAGGTACCGGGCTGATCGCCCCGCGCCAACAGCGAGGTGAACGGCCGCAGGTTGGGGGCCTGCGCTTCCGCAGGAGTGGCGGCCTGGACCGAGTCCACTACCGCGGCGCTGTCGGCGGCGGCCGAGTCCCCACCGAAGAGGAGCTGCTCGATGGAGGACGGCTCATCCTCCACGGCCCGTCCCATCTCCCGCAGCGCCTCCTCGCCCAGTGCGGCCACGATCTGCCGATCGATCCGGGGCAACACCGATTCCACCTCATCGGTGGCCAGCACCAGCTTCCACTCGAGGAAGGCCGACTGCTGGATGATGCCCTTGGCCCGGTCCTCGTCGGTGATTCCCGCCAGCTCCACGATGAGGCGCTCCTGACCCACGCGCTGGATCAGCGGCTCCTCGACGCCGAACTGGTCGATCCGGGTGCGGATGATCCGCTCCGCCCGCTCAATCAGGTCGGCCTTGGCGTCCGACGAAAGCGTGCCGTTGGGGTCGTCGACCTCGAGCGCGAGGTGCATCCCGCCCTGGAGGTCGAGGCCCAGCTTGAGCCCGCGCGTGAAGAGGTAGCCCCCGGCGATGGCGACCGCCGCGAGGATGACCAGAATGCGTGCCTGCAGGGTGTTGAACATGGACCGCCCGTCTGCGCGCTCGAACGAGGTACGATGACCGATGGCCCCGGCGGGGACCTGGGTCCACTCGACCGGAGCCGGTAAAAGTCGCGGGGGGTCGCGGCGCGTGTCAACGCGAGGGGGGCTGGCCGCCCCCCTCGCGCCGAAGGCGGGTCAGGACCTCAGAAGTACAAGTAGCTCATGATCTTGAGCGATGTTTGCGTGGACCCCTGGCTCGGCGAGTAGATGTCCAGGTTCACGCCCAGGCGGTTCCGGCTGCAGCCGGCGCCCTCGCAGAAGGCATTGCGGAAGTACACGTGCAGCCCGGGCGTGAAGAGGATCCCGCCATCATCGGCGCTGTCCCCATCCGGATCCCCGAGACTCAAGCGGGCCATGGGCTCGAAGCCCGCCAACAGGCCGTCCTCGTTGGCCATCGGCTGGTACCAGGCGCCC